>VGDO01000354.1 GCA_016869645.1 Alphaproteobacteria bacterium | reverse complement strand
GCGATCGCGTCGGCTATCGCGTCGCGCTCCGGCGTCACGCCGAGCACCGTCGCGTTGCGGTCACGCAGGTTGGGAAACGTGCAGTAGAGGTACATCCATCGGCCGTCGCGCAGCCGGTAGAAGTCGGTGAGCTTCTTTCTCGGATCATCTGGCGGCTTCTCGCCGTCGATCCTGAGATAACGGGCACTGCGGAGCGCCGCAGCCGCCGCGCGTGCTTGCACGCGGACGTATTGGCGACGGCCTGTCCTGATCTTCCAGAGCTCGGCCGCGGCGAGGCCCGTCGCCGCGATTGCGGCTGCGCCGGGCCCGACAACGCGATAACGAATCGGCCAGACCGGATCGGAGCCGACGATCTCGACGGTGTCGGCCGCCGCTGGCGGAAGACCCCCGAGGCGGACGAGCGCGGCCAGCGAAGATCCGTGCGGGGTCATGCGAGCTTGAGGTTGGCGCTCTTGATGAGGTTCGCGAGCCTCGCCACTTCCTGCCGCAATTCGGCCGCGATGCGATGTTGCGTGGTGTTTGCCATCGTAGTCTCCTCACTTTTCGTTGTCGCGGTCGGCGCGAAGATCGCCGGCATGATCGCGCGGCGCTTCCCGCAGCGCGTCATCACACTCACCGTCGTCGGCACGCCGCCCCCGGTCTATGACAACGCTGCGCGGGTGCCCCGACGCTGGTGATCGCCACCGAGGGCAGCGCGCTCGGCCCGGTCGAGGACACGCGCAAGTGGCAGACGCAGATCCCGCGCTCGGAGCCGCCGGTGCTGCCGGGCGACTCCTACCACGTCGCGGCGAGCGACTCCGACCGCTGCGCGCAGGAAACGCTCGCCTTCATCAGGCGGTCAACTGTCTGACGACCTGATCCACGTACTTGAGGGTGAGCGCTTCCATCTCCCCGGGCTTGAGGTTGGAAATGGGGTGGGGCATCTCGACGTAGGGATGGCCTTCCATGCCCTTGCCCTTGAACTGGAACACCGCCGCATTGCGGAACGCCTGGGTGATGATCACCGTCGCGGGAATGCCGCGTTTTTCGAACTCTATCGTGTCGTGCACACTGCACAACGTGCAGGACCCTCAGCCGCCGACGGCGGCGATCGCCACCTGCACCTCCTGCGCCATCTCGTCGATCAGCGCGTCGGTCGCGGGCTTGGAGTAGTGCTCCTTGCTGCGCAGCACCACTTTCGCGGCGCCGTAGCGTTCGCGCAGCGCTTCGCCTATCGTCTGCAGGATCAGCGCGCCCTGTTCCTTGGTGTTGTCGAGCAGGCCCACGACCTTGCCGGCGAGGTCCATCGGGCGGGCCGCGGGCGCGACCTTCGCCTTGCCGCCGCCTGCGGTGGGGTCTATGAAACCGGACATTTCTTCGGACATCAACGTCTCCTTGAAGGTTGAAGGGTTGCGTTCATGGTGAGTACGGGCCATGTACGGCGCGGCTGCCGCCGCTCCATCCGTGGCATATGGCCGTGCAGGGACCCCAGCCGCCCGCGACGATGAGCTGCAGGTCGCGCGGGTCCTTGATCGCGGGCACGAAGCAGTCGTCGTCGTCGGGATCGATGTTGATCGGAAAGCCGAGCGCCCGTTCGCGCCGCCAGTTGCCGCCGTTCTTCAGGTCGCGCACCTTGCGGCCCGCCAGTTCGCACAGTCGTCGATGCACATCGGCGTGGCTCATGCCGGTCGCCGC
>VGDO01000353.1 GCA_016869645.1 Alphaproteobacteria bacterium | reverse complement strand
CCCGGAAAATCAGAACAACAACCCGCCGCGTCGGCATCGTCCGACGCGATCGCAGAGGCGCGCCTCGCGTCAAAAATCATGCCGAACGCCGGCAACTACCGTATGTTCGATGAATAGGACAGGCTAGTGTCCCGTCCCCCGTGCCGGAAATATGTCATGCCGCGCCAGCCTCGATCTCATGCTCCGGAACAGCTCCATGTCAGTCTGATCGCCATCCCCGAGGCGGTGGTATCGACGCTGAGCGGGATCTTCGACGTCATGAACGCCTTCTCGGTGATGCCCGTGACGGCCGGCGGCGCGACGCTGCCCTCTCCGTTCCGCGTAGAGATCGTCGGCGAGCGGTCGGGACCGCTCGAGCTCGCGAGCCGCATCCCGATCTCCGTGCAGCGCGCCATCGCCACGGTCGCGACGACCGACATCGTCATTGTGCCGTCGATCGTGCTTGGGCCCGAGGGCTGGCGCAAAGGCCGGTACAAAATGCTCGTTCAATGGCTGAGCGACATGCATCGCCGCGGCGCGCTCCTGTGCTCGGCCTGCTCGGGCATTTTCCTGATTGCCGAGACTGGGCTCTTCGACGGCATTGATGCGACGGTTCATTTCGGCTATGCGCGCGACTTCGCTGCCACCTTTCCTCAGGTCGCCATTCATCCGGAGCGCGTGCTCGTCATCTCCGGCAAGCGCGAGGAGCTGATCAGCTCGGGCGCTTCCATGACATGGCATGACCTCGTTCTCTACCTGATCGGTCGCCATGCCGGCGCGACCGCGGCCCAGGCCGTGGCGCGCATGTTTGCCCTGCAATGGCACCAGGATGGGCTGGCGCCCTTCATCGTGTTCGAAGGTCGCGGAGATCATGGCGATCACGCCGTCAAGTTGGCGCAGGATTGGGTCGCCACACATTTCCCGGTCGCCAATCCGATTGAAGGGATGGCGCGTCGTTCCGGTCTCGGCGAACGCACATTCAAGCGCCGCTTCACGGGAGCCACGGGCCTCAGCCCGATCGCCTATGTGCAGCGTCTGCGGATCGAGGATGCCAAGCGGCGGCTCGAGCGGACCGATGCGTCGGTCGACGACATCGCCTGGCGCGTCGGCTATGAGGAGCCCGCCTTCTTCCGCCGTCTGTTCAAGCGCGTCACGGGCATGCCGCCTGGCGCCTACCGCCGGCGCTTCAGGATCCCCGACTACGCGCGTCCGCGCATGAAGTCCAAGACTCCGGGTTGAACGGCATCTGCGACAGCGGGAGGCAGCACCATGGCCAAGTCGGGCACCATCGTGATCTACGGCATCAAGAACTGCGACACGATGAAAAAGGCGCGGGCGTGGCTCGATGACCGCGACATCGCCTATCGGTTCCACGACTACAAGGCGGCCGGCATCGATCGCGCACGCCTCGAGGCGTGGGCGCGCGAAGTCGGCTGGGAGATGCTGCTCAATCGTGCCGGCACCACGTTCCGCAAGCTGCCGGACAAGGACAAGGAGGGCCTCACCAAGACACGCGCCTTCGCGCTCATGCAGGCTGAGCCAAGCATGATCAAGCGACCGGTGCTGGAGGGCGCCGGCAAGCTGCTCGTCGGCTTCAAGCCCGATCAATCCCGCATTTCCCAGATGGCCGCACCAATTCGTGACGAAAGCGGCCAATTATGATATAAGATTCAATACGTTGCAGGTGATCGGAGTGACCGGGCATGGAGCTGGTGACGGGTGAACTGGAAACGGGC
>VGDO01000352.1 GCA_016869645.1 Alphaproteobacteria bacterium | reverse complement strand
AAGACGAGTTCGGCGCCGTGCATGGGCTGGTCGTGGCCGCCGCGATCTTCCAGGATGTGATGCCGCCGGACAAGCTGCCGATGGCGGTGTGGGACCGCACGCTCCAGGTCAATCTGACCGGCACTTACCTGGCCAACCGCGCCTTCGGCAGCCGCATGGCGAAACGCGGCGCCGGCAGCATCGTCAACATTGCGTCGATTGCGGCCCTGGGATCCATGCCGGTCCACGCCTATGGCACGAGCAAGGCGGCGGTCGTTCATCTCACGTTCAATCTCGCGGGCGAATGGGGCCGGGCCGGCGTGCGCGTCAATTGCGTGTCGCCGGGCTCGACCCTGGTGCCGCGCGTCGAGGAGAGGCTGAAATCCGGCCGCTACGCCGCCGATCCCGGCACGTTCACCGCGCTCGGCCGCATCGTCAGGCCCAACGAAGTCGCCGAGGCGATCGAGTTCCTCGTGTCCGACCGCGCATCGGCGATCACCGGCGTCAACCTCGTGGTCGATGCGGGCTGGCATGTCGCGGGCACCTGGGCCCAGCACGGCGGCGTCAGGCCGGCCCCAAGCCAGGGTGGGCCCTCGCGCGCGTAGCCTTGTCCTGGCGCATCAGGCGCCGCGCATTGTCGGCATATTTGGGATCGACGGGACCGTGATGGCCGCCCTCGGGCTGGTCCCAGCCCGCGAAGTTGGTACCGAAGGTCAGGCGATCCGTGCCGACCACCTGGGTCAGGAGCGCGAGCGCGCGGTCGTCGTTGAGATGCGTGTCGAACCAGAAACGCGACAGCGCCTGCTCGAAGGCGCCGTCCTTTTTCATCGATGCGCTGGCCCAGGGGCGCTTCTGTCCGGCCTGGGCGAGGCGGCCCGCCATGAAGATCACGCCGCCGCCGCCATGGCTGATCCAGACGTCGAGCTTGGGGTGGCGCTCCATGACGCCGCCGAAGATCAGCGTCGAGACCGCGATCGATTCCTGGGCGCCGAAACCGATAATGATGTCGAGGTCGAAGCGCTTGAGGTTGGGATCGCCGGGCGGGCCGTCGATGCCGGCCGGCGCCGGATGGATGAACAGCGGCACGTCGAGCTTGACGAAGGTGTCGTAGAGCGGGTCGAGCTTGGCGCTGTGCAAGGGTTCGGCGAACTCGGTGCCGATCTGCGCGCCCCACAATCCCAGCTCCGTCACCGCGCGCACCAGTTCCTCCTGTGCGGCGACAGGGTCCTGCATCGGCAGCGCCGCCACGCCGGCGAGGCGGTCGGGGAAGCGGTTGACCAGTTCGGCGCAGGCGTCGTTGTGGCGCCGGCAGAAGGTCACCGCGTCCTGGGTGTCGATGTGGTGGAAATAGGTCAACGGGCTCGGCGAGATGACCTGGAAATCGATATGCGCCTTGTCCATGTTCTGAATGCGCAATACCGGATCGGTGAACGGGCTGCCCGTGTGCTTGACGCCGAGCAGCCGGTAGTTGCCGACGCGGTACCAGGGCCGGCCCTGCTCGTCCGTGCCGAATTCCGGCCCGTGCCGGCCGGCCGCGCCATTGGTGGCGTCGAGCCGGCAATGGGCGTGCAGATCGATGACCTTGGCATGGGCTATTCCGGGGGCGATACCGATCATGGCAATTCCTCGCGTGCGCTGATGGTGTCGCTTATAGGCAATTGGCGCGTGAGGGGCAATCGGGCGCGATCATTTGACCCGGCTGCCTTGCGCGGCTACTGATTTGCGCAAAGGTGACAGGAGCGACGATGGTCCAGAGCACAGAAAATCCGGTTCGCGAATGCGCCGAGGCGCTGGTCGATGCGATCGGGCGCTGCGGCAACGACGTCGACCGGCTGCGCCAGGCGTTCAAGGCGCCGATGGCCCGCCTGATGGCGCGGCCCGACCTTCTGTCGATGGGCATCCCGCGCCAGG
>VGDO01000351.1 GCA_016869645.1 Alphaproteobacteria bacterium | reverse complement strand
TCATCTGGATCACGGTCAGGCATGGAATCGAAGGCGCCGCAGTCGCGCTGGCCATCGTTCAGGTCGCAATGATGCTTGCGCTGGAAAGCCACGGCTACGACATCGATCGCGTCATCTCTTTCCAGTTCTTCGTGCTTTCGATCGCGATCACCGGGCTGTTTCTCGGTGCCGTCGTAAGCGAGAGACAAGACGCCATGGCAGCGACGGCCGATCGGGAACTGCGACTGGACACCATCTTCAGGGCCGCCGCGGATGGGATCATCGTCATCGACGCCAAGGGCGCCATTACCTCGGCAAACCCTGCGGCGTTCCACCTGTTCAGTTTGGCGCGCACCGAATTGATCGGTCGAGCCATTGCAGACGTGCTCGACGGCGGAATTCCCGACAACCGCCAGGCTCCCTGGGAAGCTTCCATTCGCCGAGCGGATCGCGGCGTCGTTCCGGTCGAGGCGTCCATCAGCACCGCCTTCGAGTCCACGGCGGGGGCCCTTACAATCGTCCTGCGCGACGCCACGCTTCGGAAGGAGTCCGAGGCCCGCCAGCGCCGGTATCAGGCCGAGCTGGCGCGCGTATCGCGCGCCGCGATCGCCGGCGAGACAGCAGCCGCCATCATTCACGAGGTCGGTCAACCCACTTCTGCCGTCGCCACCTACGTCACCACGGCACGCATCCTCCTCGCCCAACCCGAAATCGACCGGGCCCGCATCCTGGAAAGCCTCAACAAGGCTTCGAGCGAGGCGTTGCGCAGCGTCGGCATCTTCAATCGGCTGCGTGAGCTGCTTCATGGCAGCGCAATGAAGCCGGAGCCAACTGACGTGACGCGCACGATCGGGGCCGTCATCGGCATGCTTCAGCCTGAACTGGCGGCAAACGGCGTGCGCGTCGAGTTGGGGCTGCCGGCGCACCTGCCCGAGATACCGCTTGAGCGCATGCATATCGAGCAGGTGCTGCTCAATCTCATCCGCAATGCGATCGAGGCGATGCTGGACGATCCCCCGGACGCGCGAAGACTGCGCATCGACGTTCTTCGGTCGCCGGGAGCACTGGAAATCTCGGTGTCGGACAGCGGACCGGGCATCGACAGTTCGATCGTCGATCGGCTGTTCCATCCGTTCGTCGGCACCAAGGAAAAAGGGATGGGCCTCGGTCTGTCGGTCAGCCGCTCCATGATACAGGCCCATGGCGGCACGCTGGCGTACGAGCCGGTAAGCCCGCGCGGCGCAAGATTCGTGATCAGACTACCGACGAAGGAAGGCGCCAGTGCCTGATATTTGGCTGGCGGTGGTCGAAGATGATCCGCCTCTTCGAGATGCACTCGAGTCGCTCCTGACAGCGGCCGGATTCAAGGTCTTGTCTTTCGCCTCGGCTGAGGCGCTGATCGACGCTCGCCCGCATCTGAGCGTGCTGAATTGCGCCGTTGTCGACCTGCGCCTACCGGGCATGGACGGGCTTGCCCTGCAGGAATGGCTGAGCCGCGAGTTCCCATCGGTTGGCACGGTGATCATCACGGCGCATGGCGATATCAAGATGGCGGTGGCCGCCATCAAGGCCGGCGCGGTCGACTTCATTGAAAAGCCGTTCGATCCGACCCTCCTGCTCGACAGCATTTACGAGGCCGTGGACCGCCGGGGCCAACACCCGATCGGCCGGCACGATCAGGCATTGGTGCGGGAGCAGCTTTCGCGCCTGACCGAGCGCGAACGCGAGATCATGGATCTGATGCTTGCCGGCCACACCAACAAGGCAATCGGCCTGCGGCTCTCCATCAGTCATCGAACCGTTGAGAGTCATCGCTCGCGCGTCATGGAAAAGATGGAAGTGCGGAATCTCGCCGCTCTGATCCACCTGATGCTGGATGCCAAGGTCTCATTGTACCGGGGCACGGTTGTGAGACAGTTCGCTGCGCCGGTTACGCTGCCAATTTGAACTCCGTGGCGGCTTCGGATGCAAGGGCCTTATGTTCGGCC
>VGDO01000350.1 GCA_016869645.1 Alphaproteobacteria bacterium | reverse complement strand
ACAACCAGCCTGTCGAGCCCCTCAAACAAATTACATGACTACCGTCAAAGCCAAAATCCCCGCACTTTCAATTGCTTAGCTCGAAAATGGGGCAAAGTTCAGCCTAAAGGGCAGAATTCGCACCGGCTCACTGACGATCATCGACGCCGACGGCCGCGAGCATCGATTTGTCGGCTCTCCCGGTCCCGGGGCCACGATCCGGCTGCACGACCGCGCGCTCCATCGCAGGTTGTTCCTCGCGCCGGATCTGGCCTTCGGCGAAGCCTACATGGATGGCACGCTGACCATCATCGACGGTACGCTCTATGACGCGATTTCGGTCGCGGCAATCAACGTCTACGAGCTTTACGATCATCCGCTTCAGCGCATTCTCCAGTGGCTGAACCTGGGCGTCCGCCGTTTCCAGCAATACAACCCGATCGGACGGGCCCAAGATCACGTCGCGCATCACTACGACCTGTCCGGCGCTCTTTACGAGCTGTTTCTTGACCAGGATCGACAGTACTCGTGCGCGTATTTCACCGATCCGGCGGAGAGCATCGATACAGCCCAAGTGAACAAGCGCCGCCACATCGCCGCCAAGCTACGCCTCCAACCGCGCCAGAAGGTGCTCGACATCGGTTCGGGCTGGGGCGGGCTCGGTCTCTATCTCGCGGGCGTCGCGGACGTCGATGTCACCGGCGTCACCCTGTCGGCTGAGCAGCACAAGGTGTCGAACGAACGTGCGGCCAAGCGGGGCCTCGGTCAAAAGGTGCGCTTCCTGATGCGCGACTATCGGGAATTGGAGGGTCGCTTCGACCGCATCGTTTCAGTCGGCATGTTCGAGCATGTCGGCGTCGGCCACTACGGAGAGTTCTTCGACAAGCTCGCCGACCTGCTGTCCGATGACGGCGTCGCCCTGCTTCACTCGATCGGACGCAAGGACGGACCGGGCACCACCAGCCCGTGGATCCGCAAGTACATCTTCCCCGGCGGATACTCGCCGGCCATATCGGAAGTCACCGCGGCGATCGAGCGATCGGGCCTCTGGGTGACCGATATCGAAATTCTGCGGCTGCACTACGCCGAAACCCTGCGCCAGTGGCGCGAGCGTTTCGCCGCCAACCGCGACAGGATCAAGTCGCTCTATGACGAGCGCTTCTGCCGCATGTGGGAGTTCTACCTGGCGGCCAGCGAAACCGCCTTCCGCTTCCAGGGCATGATGGTGTTCCAGATGCAGATCGCGCGGCGCCAGGACGCGGTGCCGCTGACGCGAGACTACATCACGGACGCCGAGCGCCAGTTGCTGGAATTGGAGAGAGCGCGCGCAAAATCCGAGCGCGCGGCATGATCGCCTTCCGATCGACGTCCAGCGGTTGAATTTTGCCGCCACCACGGCGGCCTCGGTTCGATTGCGTCCGCCGCGGGAGGCTCTGCAGCTTTCGCTCGCCGTCGGCCGACGCGGGCGTGAACTGGGCGAACTCGACCGGCACGTAAATGTGCCCGTTGAGCACTCCGGTGCAGGCCGGCCCCTCCGGCCGGCCCGCCTCGTCAATGAGAAAGCTCGAAATTGCCTGATCGGCGATGGCTCAAACCAGGCCCTCTGCCTTGAGGGCTTCCTGGACTTTGGGACGCGCCGCCACCCGATCCATATAGGCCTTGAGATTGGGCCAAGCAGCCAGGTCGATCTTGTGGTACTTCGACCAGCCGACCACGGTGAAGCAATAGGCATCGGCCACGGTGAATTGGTTGCCCATCAAGTACGACTTGCCGGCAAGGTGCTTGTCGAGGATGCCGAATTTGGCGGCCAATGCGTCTTTGACGATCGGCTTGTAGTCCTCCGGCGTGTTCGGCCGGAACAGCGGCGAAAATCCCTTGTGAATCTCCGCGGTCATGAAATTCAGCCACTCTTGCACACGGTAACGATCCAGGCTTCCGGCCGCCGGCGCCAGGCCTGATGCGGGCTTCTGGTCGGCGATGTATTGCACGACCGCCGGTCCCTCGGTCAAAACCTCACCGCTGTCCAATTTGAGTGCAGGTACCTGGCCCTTGGGATTGATCTGGGTGAAATCCGCCCCGGCTTTCGTCGTCTTTGCTTTGAGATCGACCTGTTCGAGGTCGAATGGCAACCCGGCTTCGCGCAAGACGATATGCGGCGAGAGCGAGCAAGCGCCGGGGCTAAAATAGAGCTTCATGTCGCAAGTCTCCTGATGACGAGATGACCAGCAGGCGGATGAAAATGCCGCTGGACTGCGACCCGTATATCGCCAACCGGTGTTGAACGGGAATATGGCAATCAAGCA
>VGDO01000349.1 GCA_016869645.1 Alphaproteobacteria bacterium | reverse complement strand
CTGCGCTCGGTGGGCCCGACGTTCGGCAGCTGGCTGCGCTCGCCGGTCGCCACAATCATCAGCTTGAACTGCTCGGCGCCGAGCGCGTAGACGTTCCTCGTCAGGTGTCCCGCGAGGTCCATCTCGGTGTCGCCTGACCGGACGGCGCGCAGTGCATCGGTGATCGACTGGTCCGCGATGCGCGACAGCCGCCGCAGTAGCGCGATCTCCTCCCGCGTCTTGACCTGGCGCAGGCGCGCGAGGATCTGCTGGTCTGGCACGAAGCTCGCCGCGGGGAGCGCGGCGCGCAGCTTTTCAAAGTCAGCGACAGGCAGGTAGTCGAATTCGATCCCGATCCGCGCGCGCGCAAGGCCCGTCTCGGTCAGCAGCGCGGCGAGCGCGGCCATGGCGTTGTCGCTGAACTCCGCCCAGATCCTGGTCGGCGTTGCGGGTTCGCGACGCGCGATGGTGGTCGCTTCCATGTCCACGGCAAGGATCGCCGTGCGCCCGTCCGCCGCGACCAGGGCCATCGCGTGCCGGTGCCGCATGAGCGGCTGCGAGGGCACCACGAACCCGGTAAGATAGGCGAAGTTCTCCGGCGAGCAGGTGAGCATCGCGTCCATCCCGTGCGCCTGAATCGCCTTCACGCAACGCCGGACGATCTCCGCGCGCATCGAATCAGGCCTCCGCTTGCCGTACCCGGTACTGCGCCACCTTCGCCTCATCCACGGCGATCCCCATACCGCGCACCTCCGGCATCTCGATCGCGCCCTCAACGAGCCGCATCGGCGCCTCGAGCAGGTCGTCGGTGTAATAGATCCCGCCAATCTGGCCGCCCTGCGCGGCGGCGGGCGTGGACACCGGCACGACGCACGATAGCGTGATGGCCGGCGCCGAGGCCGCCAGCGCGATGTTGGCGCGGTTGCCGATGCCGGTCTCCACCGATCCGTTCACGTTGCAGACGATCCCCGCGGCTTTGCACACCGCTGCGACTTCCATAGCCCGGTACAGCCCGCCGGGCTTGGTGGTGTAAACGGACACGATCTCCGCCGCGCGCCGCTCCGCGATCTGCACCACGTCGTGCGCGTTCCAGGCGCTCTCGTCCGCCATCACCGGCGTGTCGATGGCACGCGAGACCTCCGCAAGGCGCTCGATCCCCATCACCGGCTGCTCGGCGTACTTCAGGCCGTACGGCTCCATGGCGCGTAGGGTGCGGATCGCCTCGCCGGGCGTGGCGTAGCCCTCGTTCGCGTCGACGCACAGGTCGGGCGCGGGCCCGACGGCCTCGCGGATCGCGCGAACGATCTCCACGTCGCGCTTCGGGTCCTGACCGACCTTGATCTTGATGGTGCGGATGCCCTCGCCGACGACCCTGACGCACTCGTTGACCGCCTCGTCGATGCCGAGGAGCCCGATCGAGTGCGTCACCGGCACCCGTTCGCGCGCGAGCCCGCCGAGCAGCGTTGTGACCGGCGTGTCGAGCACCTGCGCCGAGAGGTCGTAGTAGGCGAAGTCGACCGCCGCCTTGGCGTAGGGATAGCCCTTGATCACGGCGTCCATGCGCCTGTGCAGCCCCGCGAAGTCGCCGTGCGGCATGCCCGTCACGGCGACCGCAAGGTAGTGCTCGATCACGTGGCGCGCAATCGAGGGCGATTCGCCGAAGTAGCGGCCGAACTCGCCGCCCCAATCCTTCAGCGCGGGCGCCTCGCCCCAGCCCACGTGGCCGGCGTCGTCCTTCATGCGCACGATCAGGTAGCGTCCGATCGGTTCGGTGAGGCCGGTCCACTTGTGCACGCGCCGGGTCGGCAACTGCACGAGGAGCGTCTCGACGGATACGATGCGACTCATGGGGATCAGCGGTCAGTCTCGCCAAACGCCGGTGCCATTGTCAACAGCGGTCTCGCCCATGTCAACGGAATCTGAGTTTTGATACACTTTTCGAAGTAGTCGGTATCTCAAGTTTGATATGAGCATAGGAATTTCAAACCACCTTTTCTCTGACGGGCAACGGTACTCCCATCCCGAGAAGAAGTCGATCGCGGTCAATCGTGGGTGACCTGCGTTGAATCCTGATCCAGTTGCAGTGAGAGTATTAAGTCTAGCGTAGAGCTAATGCAGGTTCAATCGCTGGTTCACCTCCTGGGGCGTTGGGATGGGTGGGAATAGGCTCTGATGCAACGCATGATGTGTTGTTGAATCGATAGTCCAAGATGCAGGTGCCGGTGGTCGTCTCCCGATCGATCGGTGTGGCCGAACGGTGTTGTAATGAATGCGCCACTGCTCGATCAGAATCCTTGCCTCGTTCAGGCTGTAGAACAATTCGCCGT
>VGDO01000348.1 GCA_016869645.1 Alphaproteobacteria bacterium | reverse complement strand
TTCGCCGCCAACATTCTGCGCCACAACGGCGTCGACAACGTCACCGACGCCCGCTATCGCCTCGCCATCGGCGGACTCAACGCCATCCGTTCACTGCGCTTCATGTGATGAGCGTTGAACAGCCCTGGGGAAAGATGTAAGAAGCAGTCCCTCCCCCGCTTATGCGCGGGGGAGGACGTATCATGGCTTGCACTGCCCCTCCGATGAGGGGCGGTGCATGGGCTTGACCCTGATGATCTCGCCGAGCCGCGCATAGTTGGGGCTTGCCACGCGCACCGCGGGCTTGAGCTCGGCCGTATCGATCTTGCCGTCACGCACCAGCCCGTCGCGCGCGTGGAACATCACGACCTCGCCGACATAGAGCGTCGACGGCTCCCGGCCGAAGTCGATCGCATGGGCGAGCCGGCATTCCATGGCGATGGGGGCCGCGGCCAGGCGCGGCGGCTTGACGAGGTCGCTCGGGACGGTCGCGAGGCCGAGAGCCTCGGTTTCCGACACGTCCTGCGGATATTCGGCGGAGCTCTTGTGGATCACCTCGATCTGGTCCTCGGCGCCGATATGGACGACGAACTCGGGCAGCGCATCGATGTTGCGCGCGGTGTCCTTGGGCTGGCCCTCGCGCAAGCCGACGCTGAACGCCACCATCGGCGGGTCGGAGGACACGAAGGTGAAGGCGCTGAACGGCGCGAGATTGACCGTGCCTTCGGGCGACAGCGTGGTGACCCAGGCGATCGGCCGGGGCACGATGCAGCCGACCAGCAGCTTGTAGGCCGCATCCATGCCGATATCGGCGGCCGCGATCTTCATGGTCAGAAGCGCTCCCGCTCGAGGATGCGCCAGCGCGACAGGCGGCGCTCGAAATACTGGACGAGCTCGGTCAGCGCCACGCCGAACAGCCCCAGCACGACGATCGGCACGAACAGCTTGGCCGTCGCGAAGGTGTTGGCGTAGTTGACGATCAATCCGCCGAGCCCGGTGATCGCCGTGAAGAACTCGGCGACGATCATGCCGATGATGGCGAGGCCGACCGCGAGGCGGATGCCGGCCATGACATAGGGGATCGCCGCGGGCAGCACGATCTTGAAGAAGATCTGCCGCTCGGTCGCGCCATAGGCGCGGCCGATCTCGATCAGGCTGCCGCGCACGTCCTTGATGCCGGAATAGGTGTTGATGATGACCGGGAAGATCGCGATCGACACGAGGATCGTGACCTTGCCGGCAGTCGCGAGACCGGCCCACAGGATGATCAGCGGCACGAGGGCGACGCGCGGAATGGCGTAAAGCGCATTGATGAACGGGTCGAGGATGTACTCGATCAGCCAGAATTGCGCGATCAGCACGCCGATCGCGATGCCGCCGACGATCGAGATGGCAAGCCCGATCAAGAACGGGATCATGCTGTCGAGGAAGGCTTTGGGCAGCTCACCCGAGATCGTGATCGTTCAGGCCGCCGAGAAGATGCGGCTCGGCGGCGACAGGAAGAGCGGGCTGACGTCCCGGCCGGCGACCTCCCAGATCACGAAGAAGATGGCAACCGCGACCGCGCGGATCACGTTCGGGTGATTCTTCAGCCAAGTCATTGCAGAGCCTCATGGCGAAGCATGTCGCGAATCTCGTGGCGCCAGCGGCCGAACTCGGGCAGAGCGCGCGGATCGCCGTCGAAGCGGTTGGCGCCCAGCGGCGCATCGATGATGCGGTGGACGCGGCCCGGCCGCGGTGTGAAGACGACGACGCGGTCGGACAGCACGAGCGCCTCGTCGATCGAATGGGTGACGAACAGCACCGTCGTCTTGAATTCCTGCCAGATGCGCAGGAAGTCTTCTTGCAGCGTCTCGCGCGTTTGTGCGTCGAGTGCGGCGAAGGGCTCGTCCATCAGCAATACCTTGGGCTTGCGCACCAGCGCGCGGGCGATGCCGACTCGCTGCTGCATCCCGCCGGAGAGCTCGTGTGGGTATTGGCTCTCGAATCCGGCAAGACCGACAATCTCGATGTAGTGCCGCGCCGCCGCATAGCGCTCGGCCGCGGCCACGCCATCGAGCTCGAGGGGAAAGGCGACATTGTCGAGCACCGAGCGCCAGGGCAGCAGGCCGAAATTCTGGAACACCATGCACACGTCGTTGCGCGGCGCCTGGACGCGCGCGGCATCGATCGAGATGCCGCCCCCGTCGGCATGGATTAGACCGGCGGCGATGCGCAGCAGCGTGGTCTTGCCGCAGCCGCTGGCGCCCAACAGGCTGGCGAGATGGCCGCGCTGGACGTCGAAGCTGATGGCGTCGAGCGCCAGCATGGTGTCGGCGCCGCCGCCTGTCAACGCCGGAGTAAAAATGCATCGTCTGGCCGGAGTAAAAATGCATCACGGCTGATTGCAGGAAGGCCCCCCGCGGGGGGC
>VGDO01000347.1 GCA_016869645.1 Alphaproteobacteria bacterium | reverse complement strand
AGCTTGAATCACGGCACAACCAGCCTGTCGAGCCCCTCAAACAAATTCCATGACTACCGTCAAAGCCAAAATCCCCGCACTTTCAATTGCTTAGCTCGAAAATGGGGCAAAGTTCAGGCTAAACGCCAAGCTTCGCCGCGACCTGTCGGGCAATCGGCAGGATCGTCTCGTCGACCAGCTCGTTGCTGCGTTTCTCTCGCTCGAGGAACCAGCGCACCGGATAGCTCGTACCGCTGTCGGCACGCGGCCGCGTCAGCTTGGCCGTGTACTCTTCGAGCGACTTGGCGAAGTAGTGGTTGACCCGCAACACCTCGATGCTCGGCGCGGCCGTAAACGCATTGAGCGGCGTGCCCGTGATCGGCTGCCAGCGCTCGTCGACCGCCAGCGCACCGCCGGCGAAGCCGAAGGAATGCGGCGAGGCGACCTGGATGACCTGGCGCGGATCGACGATGCTCTTGATATGAGTCGAGATCGGGCGGTAGTGCCGGATATTGTCCGGCTTGCCGCCCGGCAGCAGCAGCTCCGGCTCGGCGGCCTTGAAGGCCAGCCCGGCGCGGCGCGTGTAGTTGAGCGTCACCAGGCCCGGCGGCCGCGTCTGATGGCCACTCGAACCGAACATGACCCAGTTCGCGCCGACACCGACGCTGCGCTCGTAGCCGGCCAGGATCTTGGGCAGCATCTGCTCGGTCGGAGAGAACAGGAATTCGTCGAGATCGACGAACATGATCCAACGGCTTTCCCGGCGGCGGTTGATGATGCAATGGCCGTAGGCCTTGAGCTGGCCGGGGTGCTGCGGCCAGCCGGTCAGCGTCACGCGCCCGCGCGCGACCCAGGGCGCCAGCACTGATGCGAAATCATCGTCGCTGTTGTTATTGTAGAGGTAGAAGTGATCGACGCCGATCAGCTCGTAGAAAGTCAGCCATTCCTCGAGATACGACGCCTCGTTCTTGAAGATGGCGCAGACCGAAAGATAGTGGACCATGCCGCGCCGGCGTCAGCCCCGCTGCAGGCGCTTGGCGCGGATCTCTTCGATCACCTGGCGGTCGATGATGCCGGTCGGGTTCGCCTTGGTCGGCACGACCGGCCGGAACACCGCGTAGTCCTGCTGGTAAACGGTGTAGAGCCGGCGGAGCTCGGCCAGCGGCTCGACGTGGTCGTCGACGCGCAGGTCGAGAAAGGGATAGTCCTCGGTCGTGAAAATGCGCAGCGCCGCCGATTGCTTGCCGCGCTTGTCGCCGCCGGCCGCCTGCCCGGCATCAAGCGCCGTCATCATGCGCTCGGCGAAGGGCAGCTTCATGTTGGCCAGGTAGGCATCGAATGTGTCGGCGACGACGCGTTCGCCGGCGAGGATGTTGCCGGCGACCGAGAAGCCGTCGCCCGTGTGATGCCCGGCCCAGTCGAGGCAGTCCTTGCCCGTATGGGCCGCCGTGCGGCCCTTGGCGTCGACCAAATGCAGCTGGCGCAACGCGCGGCCCTCGTCGGTCGCGATCAGCGCGGTCAGCGCGTCGTTGGCCGAGATGCCTTCGGCCAGCAGCTTGATGCCGCGTGAGCCGAGATAGGGATTGACCAGCGCCTGGGTCGACACCGCGCCGACGCCCGCCATGACATGCGGGCACACGGCGCCGACCGCGAAGAAGCGCGTGGTAACGGCGATGCCGAACGCGCCGGTCTCGGGATCGCGGGCGACGATTGACCACGTCATCGCGGCGCACTCTGGCGGATCGACCGTCGCAATGCCGCGACGCGCGAGGCGTCACTCGATTGTGCCATGTCAGGACCCTGACTCGATGTGAAGGGCGGCGAACCTTAGAGCAGGGTCGCTTCAGATTGAAGCATGGCTTCAATCTGAAACGTGAATCCCGCGCTCGGACTATAGAGCAAGACCGCGATTCACGTCCTTCATTGAATCGCATGGGCGGTTCGATGAAGGACGACCGCGGACTGGCATCCGGCCGGCCCACCCGTCATCCCTGCTTCCGGTGGCGATCAGCCGTCGAGCCGTTTCGCCATGAACAACGACAACGGGTCGGGACGATAGTCGCCGAACGGCCCGGTTTCGCGAAACCCGGACGAGCGATAGAGACCGAGCGCTTCGGGTTGCCGGATGCCGGTTTCCAGCCGAAGCAAGGCGAGCCCGTCGCCTTTGGCATGGGCCTCCAGCCTGTCGAGAATGAGACGTCCCAGGCGATGGCCGCGTGCCGACGGGTCGACGTACATGCGCTTGATCTCGCCATAGCCGTTCTGGCGCACGACCGAACCGAACCCTTTGACCGCGCCGGCGATGCGCGCGACGAAGAAGGTCACCCCAGGCTTCTTGAGGGAGGCCACATCGAGCAGGTGGTTGCTCTCCGTTGGGTAGAGTGCCGCGTAATAGGCGTCGCTGGCGGCGAGCATGGCCAGGATTTCCGGCTGTTCGGGGCCCTCGATCGCGATATCGGGTCGATCCATGTCACGCCGTCCGCGGGTATTGCCCAGGGCTGTTCAACGCTCGATAG
>VGDO01000346.1 GCA_016869645.1 Alphaproteobacteria bacterium | reverse complement strand
AGCTCAAGCAGCGCCTGGAAGCGCGCTTCGGCAATCATCATCACGTCGGCGACATCCGCGGCCGCGGTCTCTTCCTCGGCATCGAATTCGTGCGCGATCGCACGACCAAGGAGCCGTTCGACCCGGCGCAGAAACTGAACGCCCGGATCAAGAGCGAGGGCATGGCGCGCGGCCTGATGTGCTACCCCATGCCCGGCACGATCGACGGCAGGCGCGGCGACCATGTCGTGCTCGCGCCGCCCTACATCATCGACGATAGCCACGTCGACGAGATCGTCGACAAGCTGGGCCAGGCGGTCGATGCGGCGATCGCGGGTTTGTCGGCCTGATTTCACGCCCCGCCAATTCGTAAACGAATTATTAACTAATTTGGGCTTTGATATAAGGTTCGGGCGGTCTGCGTCCAGAAGACGCCTTCCGTTTCAATGGTTTGGCGGTCTCCCGCGGCCCGCGGGCCGCATTTCGGGGTGGTGGCGGTGGCTGAAAGCAACAATGGTGGGGGCTCCCCCTTTCTGACCAACGCCGACGTGGCACGGTTGATGGCCGATCCGTCCGCGGCGTCGCGTGCCGCCACTGCCATCAAGCTCGCCGAAGCTTTCGGCGCCGGTGGCCTATCGGCGCGCGAGCGGCGCCTGGCCGAAGAGATCTTCCGCGCCATGGCGCGCGACGTCGAAGTCCGCGTCCGCGAGATGCTGTCCCTCCATGTCAGGAACCTCACCGATCTGCCGCATGACGTGGCGATCGCGCTGGCCCGCGACGTTGCCGAAGTGTCGTTGCCGATGCTCGAATCCTCGGTCGTGTTCACCGACGAGGATCTGATCGAGATCGTCTGCGCCAAGGACCCGGCGAAGCAGGTCGCGATCGCGAAACGGAAGGTCGTGTCGACCTCGGTGGCCAGTGCGCTGGTCGACGCCGGCAACGAGGATGCCGTGGCGACGCTGGTCGCCAACGAAGGTGCGGACATTTCAGAGCAGGCCATGCATCGCGCGGTAGATCGCTTCGGCAGCAGTGAGCGCGTGCATGGGCCGATGGTGCGTCGCGGCAGATTGCCGATGCGCGTCGCAGAGCGCTTGGTCTCGATGGTCTCCGACAAGCTGCGCGAGCATCTGGTGACGCATCACGAGCTTCCGCCCGCGGTGGCGGCCGATCTGGTGATCGCAGCGCGGGAGCGGGCGACAGCCAGCCTGCTCGACGATAGCGCCGTCGGTGGCGACATCGTGGAATTCGTCCGACATCTCAAGCGCAATGGGCGCCTGACCGAGACACTGCTGCTGCGCGCCGCGTGCATCGGCGACATCAAGTTCCTCGAAGCGAGCTTTGCCGAGTTGGCCAGCGTTCCACTCACCAACGTGCAGTTGCTGATGCATGACGAAGGTAAGCTGGGCATGACTTCGCTCTACGAGCGAACCGGGCTGCCCAAGCAATTGTTGCCGGCATTCCGTGCCGCGGTCACCGTGGCCCACGACACGAACTACGACGGCGCGCCAAACGACCGGGCGCGCTTCGGCCAGCGCATCGTCGAGCGCATCCTGACCCAGGCCGACGACTCCGCTCTTGGTATGGCCAAGAGCGACGTCGACTATCTCCTGTCCAAGCTCGACCAATTCATCAAGCAGACGCGCGCCTGACGCCGCGCTCGCCCGCGCGTCGCCAAATCACGGCTATGCCAGCAAGAGTCGGATAGCGCCGGCCTGCCGGTTGCCGGCATGTTCCCCGGCATGTCCGCGTCGGCCGGCTTCGCCCCCGTGATGGGTCCGCTCGAATGGGGCCTGCTCGTTCTGCTGTCCATCTTCTGGGGCGGTTCGTTCTTCTTCATCGCGGTCGTCTTGACCGATCTGGGTCCGCTCAGCCTGGTCGCCGCGCGTGTCGGATTGGCGGCGCTCGTGCTCCTGGCATATCTGCGCTGGCGCGGCCTCGCGTTGCCCGCCGACGGCCCGACATGGCTGGCTTTCTTCGTCATGGGGGCGATCAACAACGCGCTTCCCTTCACGCTGATATCGCTGAGCCAGACACGCATCGACAGCAGCCTCGCCGCCATTCTGAACGCGACCACGCCGCTGTTCACCGTGCTGCTGGCCCATTGGCTGACGCGCGACGAGCGGCTGACGGCCTCGCGGCTTGTCGGGGTGGTGACCGGTCTTGCCGGCGCCATCGTGTTGATCGGGCCGGCCGCGCTCGCCGGCCTCGGCGCCGATGCGCTCGCCCAGTTCGCCATGCTCGGCGCCACCCTCAGCTACGCTTGCGCCGGCATCTTCGGCCGGCGCTTTCGTGCGCTGCCTCCGGCCATTCCGGCCTTTGGCATGACGGCCGGGGCCTTCGTGATGATGTTACCGGTTTCGCTGGCGGTCGAGCGGCCGTGGACGATGCCCGCGCCGGGGTTTGCTGCAATGGCTGCACTCGCCGGGCTGGCCATTGTCAGCACCGCGGCGGGCTACATCCTCTATTTTCGCATTCTTGCCACAGCCGGCGCGACCAACCTTCTCCTGGTGACTTTCCTGCTCCCCGTGACCGCGCTGTTGCTCGGTACGACAATCCTGGGTGAGCGGCCGGACGGGACGGCCCTTCTCGGCATGATATTGATCTTGCTCGGACTGGCCGCAATCGATGGCCGGTTGTTCCGGCGACGGCAGGCGCTTAGCTCTGCCGGCGCCCCGTTCCGCGGTGAAGCACGCGATCCTCGGCCAGCACCTGGCCGGCCGCGATCGTCGACTGGTCCTTGAGCCAGGCGTAGTA
>VGDO01000345.1 GCA_016869645.1 Alphaproteobacteria bacterium | reverse complement strand
CGAGAGGATCGTCGTCGAGAGATCGACGGAACAGGCATCGGTGCGGCCCGGCCGGCAGAGCCACGCCTCGGGTCTGGCGTACGACACGGAATCCTGCGCGAACACCGCGACCGACGCGAAGACGAGGATCATCGGGGCGTGGGGATGATGGGGGGGGCGTGCCCGTTGCTGCATGAAGATCAGAAGCGGAGGCGCGGGGCGCCAGTGGGCGCGCCATTATTCGCATCGCTGGGCTGACCGACGCCTGTGCTCGTGGCGGGCTTCCGCCTAACAGGAGCACCGCACGATGCCACCGTCACGACGAGGGGGCATCACGGCACAATTGCACGCCGTACCAGCCTATTGCAGGCCCCCGTCCCTACGCGTGCACCATCCGTCCCATGGCATCCAGCGTCGCCTCGGCGATCGCCTCGGACAGCGTCGGATGCGCGTGGATCGCCAGCTCGATCTCCTCGACCGTGAACTCGTTCTCGCGCGCCACGGCGAGCTCGTGGATCATCTCCGTCGCGTGCGCGCCCACGATGTGCGCGCCGAGGATCTCGCCGTACTTGGCGTCGCGTATGATCTTCACGAATCCTTCCGTCTCGCCTGACGTCCGCGCGCGGCCATTCGCGCTGAACGGGAACTTGCCGACCTTGTAGTCGATCTTCTTCTCCTTCACCTGCGCCTCGGTGAGGCCGATGCTCGCGACCTCCGGGTGGCAGTACGTCGCGTTCGGCACGTTCCCGTAGTTGAGCGGGTGGAACTTGTGCCCGGCAATCACCTCGGCGACGATCATCCCCTCGCGCTCGCCCTTGTGCGCCAGCATCGGCGGGCCCGCGACGTCGCCGATCGCATAGACGCCCTTCACGCTGGTCTCCATGCGCTCGTTGATCTTGATGAACCCACGGTCGGTCATCGCGACGCCGAGCTCCTTGAGCCCGATCCCATCCGTCACCGCCTGCCGCCCGGTCGCGACCAGCACGACGTCCACCTCGATCTCCTGCTTCGCGCCCTTCTCCTCGACGCCCAGCTTCACGCTCGACTTGCCCACCTTCGCGCTCGTGAGCTTCGCGCCCGCCATTACATCAATACCGCGCTTCTTGAACGAGCGCGCGACTTCGCTCGACGAATCCGCATCTTCGAGCGGCAGGATCGCCGCCATCGCCTCGATCAAGTACACCTTGCTGCCGAATGCGTTGAACACGTCCGCGAACTCGCAGCCTACCGCGCCGGCGCCGACAATCGCGATCGTCTTGGGCGCCTTCTCGAGCACCAGCGCCTCATCCGAAGAAATCACCGTCGTCTTGTTGAGCTCGAGCCCCGCCTGCGGCAGCCCCTTCACGCGCGAGCCGGTCGAGATCACCACGCCCTTGGTCGCCGTGTGCGTTTCGGTCTTGCCGTCGGCCGTGACCTTCACCGACTTGCCCGCGCCGAGCACGCCGGTGCCCTTGATCCACGTGATCTTGTTCTTCTTGAACAGGAACTCGACGCCCTTCGAGTTCTTGCTGCTCACGTCGCGCGAACGCTTCATCGCGACGCCGTAGTCGGTCTTCACCTCGCCGACGTTGACGCCGAACTCGGCGGCATGCTTCACACGATTCGCCAGGTTCGCCGCCTCGAGCAGCGCCTTCGCAGGTATGCAGCCCCAGAGTACGCAGGTACCGCCCAGGCCTTCCTTCTCGACGACAGCCGTGTTGAGGCCGAGCTGCGCGCAGCGGATCGCGCCCACATAGCCGGCCGGGCCGCCGCCGAGAAAAATCACGTCGAAGGAGGACATGAGAAGGGAGTGAGGTAAGTAGGAGGTAGTAGGTAGTAGGTAGTAGATAGTAGGTAGTAGTTACCACTACCTACTATCTACTACCTACTACCTACTATCTGTTACCTGTCTCAATACGCCAACATCAAAGGATTCTCGATCATCCGCCGCAGCGTCTGCAGGAACTTCGCTCCCACCGCGCCGTCAATCACGCGATGGTCACAACTCATCGTCACGCGGATCTTCTTCCGGAACTGCACGGACCCGTCGGCGGCACGAACCGGCTTTTCATCCATCGCCCCGATCGCCAGGATGCCGCACTCGGGCGGATTGATGATCGCCGTGAACTGGTCAACCTGCATCATGCCAAGGTTGCTCACGCTGAACGTCGAGCCCGTGAACTCCTCGGGCTTGAGCTTCCGCTCGCGCGCGCGCTGCGCCAGCGACCGTGCTTCCATGCTGATCTCGGCCAGCCCCTTTGTGTTCGCGTCGAAGATCACCGGCACGATCAGGCCGTCGTCGGTCGCGACCGCCATGCCGAGGTGTACGCGGCTCCAATAGCGGATGTGATCGCCGAGCCAGTGTGCGTTGACCTCCGGGTGCACCGCAAGCGCGGTCGCCACGGATTTCAGGATGATGTCGTTGAACGAAACCTTGTACTGGTCACCGAGCGCGGCCATCGCCGTGCGCATTTCCGCCGCGCGCTCGAGGTCGAACTCCGCGGTGAGGTAGAAGGTTGGGATCGGGCCGATGGACTCGCCGAGCCGGCGCGCGATGGTCTTCCGGATCTGCGTGAGCGCGACGTCGGAATAATCCGCGCCGGGCTGCGGGGCAGGCACAGCGCGCGGAGCCGCAGCAGGGCGCGAAGGACCGGCGGCAACCGCGGCCTCAATGTCGCGCTTGATGATTCGTCCGCCCGGCCCCGACCCCTGAACCGCGCCGAGGTCCACGCCCTTGTCGCCGGCAATTCGGCGCGCGAGCGGGGATGCGAGCGAGCGGCCTGAC
>VGDO01000344.1 GCA_016869645.1 Alphaproteobacteria bacterium | reverse complement strand
TGGAAGGCGCGCGTCACGCGGCCCGGAGTGTCGCGCAGGCCCTCGCGCGACGGATCGTCGCCGGCCCAGCGCAGCAAGGTGCGCACCGCCTCTTCGGCGTCCGCGCGCTGGGGCCGAACCGGCTCATGCGCGGCCGATCCGCCGCGGCCGGCGCCGCTGCGGCGCGCGCCGCCATTCTTGCCGATCTTTTCCACGCGTCCTCCCTTTCTCCCGCGCCGCCGCGCCGCCCTGTCCGGGCCGGCACTGGAAGCGCGCATTCGTTCGGTTGGGTGCTCGGCGCCCGGCCGGCTCAGTTGACCTGACGCGCCTGATGCGGGCTGTCGAGCGAAAAGGCAGGAATCCGGACGTCGAAATGGCCGCCGTCCGAACTCTCCATCTGATAGGTGCCGACCATGATGCCCGACGGCGTCGGCAACGGTGTGCCGCTGGTGTATTCGAAGCTGTCGCCAGGCTTCAGCACGGGCTGTTCGCCGACCACGCCGTCGCCGCGCACCTCCTGCGTGCGGCCAAGCGAATCGGTGATGCGCCAATGGCGCTTGCGCAGCTGCACCGTGCTCGGCCCCTGGTTCTCGATGCGCACATGATAGGCCCAGACGAAATGGTTCTCAGTCGGCGAGGACTGATCGTCGAGATAGATCGGCTTGACCGTGACCTTGATCGACTGCGTCGTTTCCGAATACATGACCCGTCCCTCGCACCGAACCCACCCTCGAGCCCGCTAGGGCTTGAGGCGCGGTGCGATTCCATGAGCCGATTCTAGGATTCCCCCCGTCTTTGTCCAGACGCCCTTCGGCTAGGCCGCGCGGCGCAAAGTCGCGCGGTGTCACGCGGCGGCCGCCAGTGCGCGGGCCAGATCCTCCTCCAGGTCGGCCGGGTCCTCGAGCCCGACCGAAAGCCGGAGCATGCCGTCGCCGATACCGAGACGCGCGCGCGCGTCGGGACCGAGGCGCTGGTGCGTCGTGGTTGCCGGATGAGTGATCAAGCTCTTGGAATCGCCCAGGTTATTGGAGATGTCGACGAGGCTGAGCGCATTGATGCAATTGAAGGCTGCGGTCTTGCCGCCGGCCACCTCGAAGGTAACGACCGTACCGCCGGCACTCATCTGGCGCAGCGCCAGATTGTGCTGCGGGTGGTTGGCAAGGCCCGGATAGCGCACCCGTGCGACACCCGCCCTGCTGCCCAGGAATGTGGCGATCCGCTTGGCTGCCGCGCATTGACGATCCATGCGCAGCTCGAGCGTCTCCAGGCCCTTGAGCATCACCCAGGCATTGAACGGCGACAGAGCGGGGCCGGTGTGCTTGAGGAAGGGAGCGAGATGATCGGTGACGAAGGCGGCAGGCCCCAACACGGCGCCGCCGAGGCAGCGGCCCTGGCCGTCGATGTGCTTGGTTGCGGAATAGACGACGATGTCGGCGCCGAGCTTCAGCGGCTTCTGCAGCGCAGGGCTGGCAAAGACATTGTCGACCACGACGCGCGCACCGACCTTGTGCGCGAGATCGCACACTGCCGGCAGGTCGACGATCTCGAGCGTCGGATTCGACGGAGTCTCGAGGAACACGGCCGCCGTCGTGCGATCGAGCGCGTGCGCCCATTGGTCGAGATCGGTGCCGTCGACGAACACGGTCTGGATGCCGAAGCGCGGCAGGATCTGGCTGATGATGTAGTCGCACGAGCCGAACAGCGCGCGCGAGGCGACCACGCGGTCGCCCGCCTTGAGCTGGCACATCAGCGACGAAAAGACGGCGGCCATGCCGGTCGCGGTGGCGCGACAGGCTTCGGCGCCTTCCATCAGCCTCAGCCGCTCCTCGAGCATGCAGACGGTCGGGTTGCTGAAGCGCGAATAGATGAAGCGGTCGTCTTCCTCGGGCGCCTTGGCGACGAATGCCGCCTCGGCCTCGGCGGCATCGGCGTAGACGAAGCCCGAGGTCACGTAAATCGCCTCGGCCGTTTCGTTATAGTTGCTGCGCTTCAGACCGCCGCGCACGGCAAGCGTCTGCGGCCGCCATGCATGGTTGGTGGTCTTCTTGTTCGTCGTCATGTCCGCCCTCCGCCGCCCGCATTGCCGTCGCCGGCGCAATAAAAAACCCCGACCGGTCGGTCGGGGCTCAACGCGGCGGGCCAACGATGGGGCCCTGTCGTGCTCCAACCTTTTAGCGATTTATTTTACGTGGCCGCAAGCCGGTCGGCTCAAATCACCACGGAGCTGGCCGACTTTTAAGGCGGAAGGATTATCCTGTCAAGGCCGCGTCGCGCACCATGATCCTGCGGGCGATCTGTTCGAGAGGGGGAAGCCATGACGATCGAGGAATACGCCGCCTGGGCGGCCGCCATCACGCCGGCACGCGTGGGCACAGCGGCCAATTCCGAAGAGCGGCTGATCTGCTATCTGGCGCTCGGCTTGGCCGGCGAGGCCGGCGAGATCGCCGACCATCTCAAGAAATGCCTGCGCGACGATGCCTGGGACAAGGACCGGCTCGCGCACGAGCTGGGCGATCTCATCTACTACTGGACGCGACTGTGCGTCGCGACGGGCCTCCAGCCGTCCGACCTGCTCGAGCTCAGCAAGAAGAACATCGAGGCACGCATCGCCAAGGCCAAGCAGGCGGCGCGGCCCGCTTGACCTTCCGCTAAGGGCTCGTTAGAGAACAATCGCTCTGTCTTACGATGACTTTGGCGTTATGGTGTAGTTCCAGTCGCCATGGAATTCGTGGCGAGCGAGGTTGATTGCCGCCAATTCGGCGTCGGAGACTTTGACGC
>VGDO01000343.1 GCA_016869645.1 Alphaproteobacteria bacterium | reverse complement strand
ATCGCTGCTCGCCGATCTCGCCACGCTCACCCGCAACACCGTCCGCTTCGGCCGCGCAGCCTCCTTCCCGGTGCTCGCCACCCCGACCGAAATCCAGCGCCGCGCACTCGATCTGCTCGCCGTCAAGCCCAGCCTGTAGTCAGGACCCGCAGACAAACGCGAGTCACATCAGTGGCTTGGTCAAAATTCGGGCAAAGTTCAGACTAGTCCTTCGCGCGCGGGTGGCGAATCTCGAGCCAGGCGAGCTCGCGCACCTCCTCGGGATAGACGCGTATGCGGCACGGATTGTCGGCGTCGCCCAGCGGCGGCAACTCGACGACGAGCGGCTCGCCGCGCGAAATCCGGCTCGGTGGAATTCGGCATATGACGCGGGCGCCGGCGCAGCCGGGAGCCGGCGTCGCAGGTGCCGGCGCGGCGTGGACGAGCAATGCGGGAAGATCGAGATCGACCGTGCTCGTCAACTTGAGCCGCGTGGCGGCGCGGCGCAACCACAGCCGGCGCACGGCATAGGACAGCGCGGCGCGCGGCACGCGCGCGAGGCGGAGCGGGCGCGCGCCACGGATGATCACCGCCGTGCCGCCGATCAGCCGCGCGGGCCACACCACGGCGAAGATGTCGGGCCCCAGCGCGCCCAACCTGATCGATCCATCGGCGGCGAAGACCTGACGGTCGATGACCTTGACGTGGCGGCGGTGCACGACGTCATCTTGCGCTGCCGGGAACCGGTCGTTGCGCAGGGCGACGACACAGGCGGGCGGACCATCCGCGGGCCAGTCCCAGCGCAGCACCAGATCCTCGCCCTCGCCGCCGGCGAACGCGTCGGCAACCGGCGCACCGTCGCGGTCGGCCGCAAGCAGTGGAGCGATGTCGGCGCCGTGCCAGCCGACCTCGGCGATCGCCTCGCGCAGGCGCGAGGCCATGTCGTCCGGCAACGCATACCCCTCCCACTCGGCGTCGTTCCATGCCGCCGCAATCGCCGCGGCATCGTGGCTGTCGACCAGGGCCTGCAGATCGGTCAGGCGCGCCGCGGCGACCAGGGCGCGCTCGATGGTCGGCCACAGGGACTTGATCTCGCCATGATCCTGGCAACGCGGCGCATCCCAGGCTGCCGCCTCCCATGCTGCCGCGACGGCGCGCGGATCGACGGGCAGTCGGGTCGCTGCGGCGCGCAGGCGCAAGCGGTCATCGACGCGGCGGCCCGCCAGGCGGGCACGCTCAAACGGTATCTGGCCGTCCATGGCGGCGCAGGGGCGGCGCGCGGCCGCAGACTCGCCGAGATCCGGTTCGCGCGACCACAGCTCCCACAGCGCGTCGTCGTCCTCCGGCGCCTTCTGCCAATGCGCCAGGAACGCGTCAAGCGCCTTGGCACGCGGCAAGGCGCGCTCGATGCGCGTTCGGTGGGATGCGGCCTCGACGAAGTCGTTCAACAAGCCGTCGGCGCCCCAGGCCGCCGCGATCGCGTGGTCGTCGCCGGCATCGAGGGCGAGTTTGAGCGCGTCCCAGCGCTCGACGCGCTGGCGCGCCAGATCGACGCGCGCGAGCAGCGACTGAAGTCGGACCAGCCGCGCCTTGAACAATTCCGGGTCGGCATCGTGGACGGCGAGGATCGCCCGCTCGCCCGCGGCGTCGGGCGGATTGCCCGAGCGCCGCACGCTCTCGCGCAACGCCGTCACCGCCGCGGCGCGCCGGCCGATCTCGCTGGCGATATCGGCGACCGTGCGCTCGCCGATGAGTTCGGACTGGGCGCTGCGGCACTCGGCGAGATCGGGCGGCCCTTGCCACAAGCGCCAGAGCAGGTCGTCATTGGTCGGATCGCGCCGCAACACGGCGAGGAACCGGTCGTAGGCGCTGAGCATGCGCACCAGGCGCTTCACCTGCTTGGCATGGTGGGCCGTGTAGGGCAGCTGGGCGAGCTCGGGATGGCGCGCCCACAGATCGAGCGCGTGGCGCTCGGCGCCGCGGGAGAGCGCGCGCTCGAAGCGCTTGACCAGCACGATCGGCTGCTCGGCCGCACCGGGCTGCGCCGGAAATACGTCAATGCCGACTTCGGCGGCACGCGCGCACCAGACGCAGGTGCTACTGCGGCCGGCATGAAGATGGGAGGGGTTGGCGTCGCATGGCACGAGATCGTCGGCAGCGCTGCGCAGCGCCAGGTACCACTCGCGCGCGGTCGGACGCCCGCGCGGTTTGACATGGCCGATGTCGAACGCGCGACGGAAGCAGTCCTCGATCGCGGGATGGAAGGAATCGGGCGCGATCGCCGCGGGCCCCGGCTTGAGCTTGCTGGTCTCGGCATAAGGCCAGTGGCCGCGCCGGATCAGCTCGTCGCGCACCGGGGGCTCGCCCGGCCCCTGCCATTCGCCGTTGAACGGGTGATAGCCGGTCAACAGGAGATGAACGATGACCGCGAGGCCGAAGCGGTCGTGCACCTCGGTGCGGTCGACCTCGGCGAAGTCGCGGCCGATCAGCTCAGGCGGGGTGAACCCCTCGGAACCGACCGGGCAGCGGTGGACGGCGGTGCCCGCCGGATCGGGCACCTGGAAGGAATCCGTGTCGATGATGGTCACCATGGTGCCCGGATCGACCAGCAGATTGTCGGTCTTGAGGTCGCCGATGACGTAGCCTTTGGCGTGGATCGCCTGGACGATCCAGGACACGTTGAGCGCGGCGACGTGCAGGTAATACCAGTTGAAGCCCGGTGCGTGGCGCTGGCGGAGCCGCGGATTGTAGATGGCGTTCATGCTGACCGCGCGGTCGATGCGCG
>VGDO01000342.1 GCA_016869645.1 Alphaproteobacteria bacterium | reverse complement strand
CGTCGGACTGCGTTTGATTGACGCACATGTGTGACGGGACGACAATGTCGACAAGTCTCGGAATATGGGCATTTTTCGTATGGTCACGCGACGTCAATTCGGTCGGCTTGTTCTCGGAGTTGCCGGAGCTGGGGTGTGGCCGGTTCCTCGTGCTCGGGCGGCGACCGCCGGGGTGCCGGTCGAGCCCACCCTCAACGACGATGGCCTCTATACCCAGAGCTGGTTTGTCGAGACCTTTCTGGATCTCAAGGATGACCTGAAGGAGGCGACGGCGTCCGGCAAGCGGCTCGCGCTCATTTTTGAGCAGCGTGGTTGCCCGTATTGCAAGGAGACGCATGCGGTCAATTTCGCCGACCCCGCGATCAACGCCTACATACGCGACAATTTTACCATCATTCAGCTCAACCTCTATGGCGCCAGGACGGTAACGGATTTCGACGGTCAGCAGCTCGAAGAGCGCGCCTTCGCGCGCAAGCTCGGCGTGGTGTTTACGCCCACCATCGTCTTCCTGCCCGAATCGGACGCCGGCAAGCCCGGCCGCAACGCGCGCGACCTGGAGGTCATGCGTATGCCCGGCTATTTCAAGCCGTTCCACTTCGTGTCGATGTTCGAATACGTGCGCACCAAGGCCTACGAGACCGAGCATTTCCAGAAATGGCTGCAGGCCAAGGCCGAGCGCCTGCGCGCGGAGGGCAAGGAAGTCACCCTCTGGTAGCGAATGCCGGTCGGCGCGCAAGCCGTCAGTGCAGGGTGCGGCCGGCGGCTCCCATCGCGTAGCGTGGCGGCAGAGCGGGAAACCGGAGCTCGAGCGCGGCGCCGATGATGGCGACGTTCTCAAGCAGCATGTCGGCAAATGCCGCAGGCAGCAGGCGCCGCGCGGCCCGCTCGGCGTGATGCCGATCACCAAGCTGGCTCGCCGCGATCAGATCGATGAGCGCGCGCTCGCCCGGCGCAATGGCTGGGCAACGCATGCCGTGGCACAGAAACGGGCCGCGCGCGCGGTGCGCAAGAGTGAGCAGCACCTGGTCGAGCGCTCCCGCGGCGAGCCGGTCGCCGCCGCCGCCGCAGGCCCGGCTTAGCGTCGCCTCGACGCAGAGCCACGCTTGGGTCCGGCCGAGTTGCGACACGCTGGACCATCGGCGCATCGACCAGATGATGACCTGCTCCGGGAAGACGAGGTCCGTCAGCACGGCGGCCTCGGCCGCCGGCTCCTGTATGCGAATGTTAATCATTCGCAATACTCGCTCAAAGATGCCTTCAGATCGAGTCCGTCAATTCACGGACTCCGCGATCTCTCAGTGCAGGCGGTTCCGGTAGAACGCGCCGCCCTTCATGATCACCGAGATGGCGGGTCCGCCGTCCTGCCACATCTCGGTCGCCAGCATGGGGTTGCCCTCGACGACCAGAAGGTCGGCATAGGCGCCCGGCTTGAGTTCACCGAGATCCTTCTCGCGGCGCAGCAGCTTTGCCGCGGTCAGCGTGGCCGAGCGGATGATCTCGTAGGGCTTGAGCACCTGAGCGCGGATCTGGAATTCGCGCGTGTGGTCGTTCTGCAGCTGACCGAGCAGGTCGCTGCCGAAGGCGATCTCCACGCCGGCCTTCTTGGCGATCTCGATCGAGCGCAATCCGGCCTGATAGACGCGTTCGTTCTTGGCCATGTTGTCGTCGGTGAAGCCGTACTCGCGCGCGCGCCGCTTGATCGCGTCATAGGCGACGAGCGTGGGCACCAGGAAGGCGCCTTTCTTGGCCATCAGCTTGGCGGTCTTTTCGTCGAGCAGATTGCCGTGCTCGATGGTGCGGATGCCGATGTCGACGGCGCGATAAATGGCGTCGGCGCCGTAGGCATGCGCAGCGACATAGCTGCCCCAATTGGTCACCTCTTCGACGATGGCGGCAACCTCGTCGCGCGTGAACTGCACGCTTTCGAGCGGATCGTAGGGCGAGGCGACGCCACCCGATGCCATGATCTTGATGAAGTCCGCGCCCCGGCGCATTTCCTCGCGCACGCCGTGGAGCACGGCGGGCACACCGTCGACGATGGCGGACAGCAGCGACAGGCCGTTGCAGCAAAGGCAGAAGGGCTTGTGGTCGGTGCGCCGCCGCGCGTCGCCATGACCCCCGGTCGGCGTCATGGTGCGCCCGGCGATGAACAGGCGCGGGCCGGCGACCAATCCGGCTTCGACGGAATCGCGAATCCCGAAATCGCAGCCGCCGGTATCGCGCAACGTCGTGAAGCCCCGGCTCATCATGGCCTGCATCAGGTGCGCCGCCTTGAATGCCATCATGGTCGGTGGATAGTTCTCGATCCGGCGCACTTCGACCTCGGGCAGCATCACATGCACATGGCAGTCGATCATGCCCGGCATGATCGTCAGCCCCTTGAGATCGATCACCGTCGCGTCCGACGACTTGATCTTGCGGGAGACTTCCTTGATTCGTTCGCCCTCGACCAGCACCTCCATGCCGTCGATCAGGTCGGTCTTGTTCGGATCGAGGAACCGCCCGCCGCGAAACAGATACCCAGCCAATTCCGCCTCCCCGCTCGCTTCGCTTGTACGGGCGCGGATCGTGCCATGCCATCTTGGCGTGCCGCAACACCGCAGGAGTTGCGCTGCTAGAGCGTTTTCCGAGAAGGTGGAATCGGGAGGGATTCCCTTTTGGCGCGTGATGTGATTCAAACTGGCTACTGGAGAGGAGGCCAGCATGGATGGCATCACCGTATTCGGAGGACCTTCGCATTCGCGTGATCCGGGCTGTTGAAGCGGGAGCGTCGCGACTTGCGACTGCGCTGGCATACGATGTCAGCGTCAGTTTCGTGATCAAGTTGATGCGGCGGTGGCGGGACCTGGGGACGGCTGCCGCCCAGCCGATGGGTGGCACCAAGGAGCACATACTGGCTGAGCAC
>VGDO01000341.1 GCA_016869645.1 Alphaproteobacteria bacterium | reverse complement strand
GCTGATCGCGCTGCGCCACCAGAATGCGAGGCGCGCCGCGACCGCCAATCCCACCCTCGGAACGTCGGGGCGACGTCGGAAGATCACCAAACAATGCCGTGCGCGGCGGCTCGGATGCGGAGGGTTCGATGCTCATGAATCATCGTACCCGCTCCCGCGTCGATTTCTTCACAAGTTCTGAGGGCGAGCTGATGGCGGCGCGGCATGCACCCGCCGAACGTGCCGCGCGCGGCGTCACCTATGCGCTGGGCGTGCTCGGCCTCGCCTTCCTCGTCGCACCGATCCTCGTGATCATCCCTCTGTCCTTCAACGCCGAAAGCTTTTTCAGCTATCCGATGCCCGGCGTGTCGCTGCGCTGGTACGAGAAGATCGCCCAGTCCGACGCCTGGCGGCGCGCGCTGAGGAACAGCCTCATCGTCGGCCTGGCAACGACCGTGATCGCCACCCTGGTCGGCGGCCTGGCGGCGCTGGGTCTCAGCCGTCTCCGCTCGCGCATGCGCGCGGTTCTCGTTGGCGTGCTGATCTCGCCGATGATCATTCCCGGCGTGATCATCGCGCTGGCGCTCTTCTTGTTCTTCTCACCGCTCGGGCTTGCGGGCAATCTGCCGGGGATCATCGTCGCGCACACGATCCTCGGCATTCCCTTCGTGGTCATCACCTTGACGGCCGCGTTGGTCAACTTCGACACGAACCTGATGCGCGCCGCGGCCAGCCTGGGGGCGGGGCCGATCACGGCCTACCGGCGCATTATGGTGCCGCTCATGACGCCGGCGCTGGTGTCGAGCGCGCTTTTCGTCTTCGTGACCTCCTTTGACGAGTTCATCGTTACCTCGTTCCTGGCGGGCCCGGAGCAATATACGCTGCCCATCCAGATGTGGTCAGGCGTGCATGACGACGTGACACCGACCATACTCGCAGCAGCGACGCTGTTCATCCTGGCGTCGATCCTGCTGCTGGTTTCGGTCGAGGTGCTACGCCGGCGGAGCGAACGGCTTGCCGGCCGTGTCGGCGTGAAGGCGTGAGAGGCGACGAGACAATGGCGACCATCTTGTTCGAGAACTGCACGTTGCTCGACGTCGTGGCTGGCGCGATGCTGCCCGGCCGGCACGTCCTCGTCCTCGACGGTCTGATCCGCGAGGTTTCGGACCGGCCGATCTCGTCGAAAGATGCCCAGAGATTCGACCTGCGGGGCCGCACGCTGATGCCGGGGCTGTGCGACGCGCATGTCCACGTCACGCAGCTCGTCGCCAACCCGAGCGCCTTGCGCGAATCGGCTCCTTCCTATGTCAGCGCGCAATCGAGCGTCGTGTTGCGCGAGATGGTGCATCGCGGCTTCACGACGGTGCGTGATGCGGGCGGCGCCGACTATGGCTTGGCGGCTGCGGTCGACGAGGGCCTTTTCGTCGGACCGCGTATCCTGTTCTCCGGCCACGCGCTGAGCCAGACCGGCGGACATGGCGACCATCGCGGACGCCACGAGGACCACATCGTGTTCTGCGCGGCCTGTGTCGGCCGCTCGGGCCGGGTGTGCGACGGGGCGGACGAGATGCGCCGCACCGCGCGCGACGAGCTGCGCAAAGGGGCAAGCCAGATCAAGCTGATGGTCAGCGGCGGCGTGACCTCGCCGCTCGACCGCATCGAGAGCTCGCAGTTCAGCCCGGAGGAGATCCGCGCCGCGGTCGAGGAAGCGGCCGACCAGGACCGCTACGTCATGGCGCACGCCTATACGTCGCGCGCGATCAATCGCGCACTCGACTGCGGCGTGCGCTCGATCGAGCACGGCAACATGATCGACGAGCCCACGGCGGCGAAGCTGGCGGCCAAAGGCGCCTTCCTGGTGCCGACCGTGGTGGTCTATTGGGCGATGGCGACCGAGGGCCGCTCGGTCGGCATGCCCGAGCGTTACCAGCCAAAGGTCGCGGCCGTCCATGACGCCGCCATGCGCGGTCTCGAGATCGCCGTCCGCCAGGGTCTGAGCATGGCATTCGGCACCGACCTGTTCGGTCCGATGCACCGGCATCAGGCCCGCGAATTCAGCCTGCGGGCGGAGATCCAGAAGCCGATCGACGTGATCCGCGCGGCCACGCTCCACGCTGCCGAACTGTTCCAGATGCCGGGCGAGATCGGCGTCATCGCGCCCGGCGCGCGTGCCGATCTGCTGGTCGTCGACGGCGATCCGCTCGCCGACCTCAACCGCTTGCAGGAGCAGGGGCGCTACATGGACGTGATCATGAAGGACGGCGCATTCATCGTGAATCGACTCTGATCGGAACAAGGGAGGCACGAACAATGGTCAGCAAGCACAGATCGATACTCGGCATGCTCGCCGGGGCGGTTGTCGCCGCCGTCGCGAGCCAGGCGATGGCGCAGGAAACTCTCCGCGTCATGTCGTTCGGCGGGGCCTACCAGGAGGCGCAGCGCAAGTCGCAGTTCAAGCCGTTCGAGGATGCGACTGGTGTCAAGATCGTGGAATCAACCTGGTTCGCCGATCTCGGCAAGGTGCGCGCCATGGTCGAAGCGAAGAACGTCACCGCCGACATCATCCTCGGCGACGTGGCGCATGCCATCGTCGGCTGCAACGAAGGCTTCCTCGAGCCACTCGACCAGAAGGCATTTGGCGATCCAGCCGACTACGTTCCCGGCACGATGTGGGAGTGCGGCATTCCGACCGAGCTGGTGTCGATTCTCTACGCCTACAATGAGGACAAGATCCCGGCGGCGTGGGGCACGGCGCGGCCCACGACCATCGCCGACATGTTCGACACCAAGAAGTTCCCCGGCAAGCGGGCGTTCTCGACCCGTGCCATCGGCGGCCTGCCCGAGAAGATCCTGCTCGCCGACGGCGTGCCGCCGGCTAAGATCTACGAGGTGCTCCAGACCAAGGAGGGCCTCGACCGTATGTTTGCCAAGCT
>VGDO01000340.1 GCA_016869645.1 Alphaproteobacteria bacterium | reverse complement strand
TCAAGAAAGATTCAAGAGTTCACATGTGTATCAGATGTTTTCGTATCTTCGGTCGCAAGAAGCATCTGATGCGCCATCGAGGTCGGCCTTGGGTTTACTGCTGTATCCAGCGACCGAACTCGATGTCAGTGAGTCAGCGATTGTCCAAGGACATCGCATAGTTTTTTCTACACTAAATTTGACTAAGAGACCCTCTCAGGTGCTACGTGACCTGAGAAGGTTATTCGCACAATGCCACGAGTGGTTGCTCACACAGCACTCCGGTCCTCCTTCGCAGTGGGAGCGCCAGGTAGTCACGTCTCCTTCAGCATAGTCCGCCAGATCGTCTCCGGCGTCGCCGGCATGTCGATGTGGCGGACGTCGAGCGCGTCGCACAGCGCGTTCATGACGGCGGGCAGCGCGCCGATGCAGCCGGCCTCGGCACAGCCTTTGACGCCCAAGGGATTGGTCTTGGTCGGCACCTCGTTGAGCGCGAACGTGATCGGCGGCACGTCGTCGGCCCGGGGCATGCAATAGTCCATGAACGAGCCGGACAGGAGCTGCCCATCGGGGTCGTAGACCGTCCGTTCAAGGAGCGCCTGGCCGATGCCCATGACGACGCCGCCATCGACCTGGCCTTCGACCAGCAGCGGGTTGATGACGCGGCCGAAATCGTCGATCACGGCATAGCCGACCACGCGCGCGACGCCGGTCTCGCCATCGACCTCGATCTCGCAGACATGGCAGCCGTTCGGAAACGTGTAGTTCTCGCGCGTGTATTGCGCCGAATCGTCGAGCCCGCCCTGGAGCTGGGTCGCCAGCTCTGCCGGTAGGTTGTTGGCTGCGCGCACGCGCTGCGCCAGCGCGATCAGCCCGATGGCGCGATCCGTTCCGGCGACGCGGAAGGTGCCGTCGGCGAACTCGATGTCGGCTGCGGCGGTTTCCAGAAAGTGCGCGGCCGCCTGTTTGCCCTTGGCGATGATCTTCTCGGCCGTGCGCACCAGCGCCGAGCCGCCGAGCTGGATCGAGCGCGACCCGCCATGGCCGCCGCCGATCGGCACCTTGTCGGTGTCGCCCTGCACGAAGCGCAGCCGGTCGAGCGGCACGCCGAGCAGCTCGTAAACGAGTTGTGCGAATGCGGTGTGGTGACCCTGGCCATTCGATTGCGTGCCGATCACCAGCGTGACGGTGCCGTCCCACTCGAACCGGATCGCGGTCTGCTCGAGCGGCGGCCCGAGCGTCGCCTCGAAATAGCTGGCGATGCCGAGGCCGCGCCGATTGCCCTCGGCCTTCGCGGCGGCGCGCCGCAGCGCGAAGCCCTTGTGGTCGATCAGCGCCAGCGCGCGGTTGAGATTCTCGGCGAACTCGCCGCAGTCCAGCGTGTTGCCCATGGCGGTCTTGTAGGGCATCTGGTCGGGCCGGATGTAGTTGAGGCGCCGGAGCTCGGCCGGGTCGATGCCGATCTCGCGCGCTGCGACGTCGACCGTGCGCTCGAGCAGATAGGCGGCTTCCGGCCGGCCCGCGCCGCGATAGGCGTCGACCGGCGCCGTGTTGGTGAAGACGCCTTTGCAGTTGTAGTAGATCGCCGGGATGTCGTAGACGCCGCCGAGAACGACGGCGGTGGCACCCGTCGGGATGATCGGCCCGTTGGTCGACAGATAGCCGCCCATGTTGGCATAGGTCTCGACCTCGAGTGCCGTGAAGCGATTGCTGCGATCGAGGCCGAGCGCCACCTTCGTGATGTTGTCGCGGCCGTGCGCGTCGGCGAGGAAAGCCTCGGTGCGGTCGCTGACCCAGCGCACCGGCCGGCCGAGCCGGCGCGCCGCGTGCAGCACCATGATGTATTCGGGATAGACGAAATTCTTGACGCCGAAACCGCCGCCGACATCGGGGATGACCAGGCGCATGCGGTCATGCGGAATGCGGAACACGCCGTCGCAGATCTGCCGGCGCAGATTGTGCGCGGCCTGGCCCGAGAAGGTCAGCGTGTAGCGGCCGGTCTCGGAATCGTATTCACCGATCGCGCCGCGCGCCTCCATCGGATGGACCATGACGCGGTTGTTGACGAGCTCGAGCCTGACCACGCGATGGGCCGCCGCCAGCGCTGCCCTGGTCGCCGCCGCATCGCCCTTTTCCCAGTCGAAGCACAGATTGCGCGGCGCCTCGGGCCAGATCTGCGGCTGGCCGTCGCGGTCGGCGGTCGCCGGATCGAGCGCCGTCGGCAGCTCGTCATAGGCGACCTCGATCAGCTCGGCCGCGTCTCTGGCCTGCATCGCAGTCTCGGCCACCACGAAGGCAACGGCATCGCCGACATGACGCACGCGGTCGCGCGGCAAGGCGTGACGCGGCGGCACGATCTGCTTCTCGCCGTTCTTCTGCTTGATCTCCTGGCCGCACGGGATGGGACCCAGACCGTCGGCCGCGTGATCTGCGCCGGTGAAAACCGCGAGCACCCCCGGCGCCGCCCGCGCCGCCGCCGTCTCGAGACGCTTGATGCGCGCATGGGCGTGGGGCGAGCGCAGCACGAAGCCATGGGCTTCGCCCGGCAGGTGGATGTCGTCAAGATAGCGGCCCTGCCCGCTGAGGAAACGGGCGTCTTCGACACGCTGCACGGGCTGGCCCACGCCGAATTTGATCATGCTACGACTCTTCGATTGCCCAGTCGGGGCGGCGACACTAGCACGGAGCAGGGCCAAACCGGCTAGGATGGCTGGCGCTGTGGCGGCGGGACGAATTTTTGCTCGCATGCTGTCGGAATCGCGCCGACCGGTTCGTCCTAGGGGCGAAGGACCCAAGAAAGGATCAGACCCATGGCCAAGACCGATACCTATACCATTCGCCTGCATCGCGTGCTGAAGGCCCCGCCCGAGCGCGTCTATCGTGCGTTCACCGATGCCGACGCCATGGCCAAATGGCTGCCGCCCAATGGCTTCGCC
>VGDO01000339.1 GCA_016869645.1 Alphaproteobacteria bacterium | reverse complement strand
TGACGCAGCGAGCGACTACGCGCAGCACATTCCGACCCGGACCACTGCCGCCATGCTTGGTACGAGCGAGGAAGACGGTGATCTGTACCGGCGCTGGATCAAGATGGCGCTGGAAGAGGGCATCCACGACAACAACAAGGTGATGCAGTCGCTGAAGGAGATGACGATCTATTTCGGTGAGGAACTGAAGAAACGCGGCACGAAGCCGGGCGGCGACCTGATCTCTTTCATGCGCGATCAGCGCATCGACGGTCAGCCGCTGCCGGCCGACAGGCTGATCGGCACGCTGCGCCTGCTGCTGATCGCCGGCATCGATACGACCTGGAGCGCGATCGGCGCAAGCCTGTGGCACCTCGCGACCCATGACGAGGACCGCCGGCGCCTGGTCGCCGAACCGTCGCTGATGGACACTGCGGTCGAGGAATTCCTGCGCGCATACGCGCCGGTCACGATGGCGCGCGAAGTCGTCAAGGACGTGATCGTGAACGGCTGTCGGATGAAGCCGGGCAGCATGGTGCTGTTGTCGTTCCCCGCCGCGAACCGCGATCCGGAGATGTTTCCCGACGCCGACAAAGTGCTGATCGACCGCAAGGAAAATCGCCACGCGGCGTTCGGCCTTGGAATCCACCGCTGCATCGGCTCGAACCTCGCGCGGATGAACCTGCGCGTCGCAATCGAGGAATGGCTGAAGCGGATCCCCGATTTCCGGCTCGCGCTGGGCGCCCGCGTCACCTGGTCCGAAGGCACAGTGCGCGGGCCGCGCCAGCTACCGGTCGTGTTCGCGTGAGGAGAGTTCTCGCTCTCGCACTGCTGCTACCGGGTCCGGCGCTCGCGCAAGTGTGGTCGACCAAGCCAGTCGTAGTCGATCAAGCTGGTCCGGATTATCGTCCCATACCCGGCAGGCGGCATCGACAACCTCATGGCGCGCGCGGTCGGCGACGGGCTCGGTACGAAGCTCGGTCAGCCGGTGATCGTTGAGCCGAAGCTGGGCGCCGATGCGAGCATCGGCACCGATGCAGTCGGGAAAGCGGAGCCCGACGGCCACGCGGTGCTGATGGCGACGATCGCGCTTGCAGTGAATCCGAACCTGAGCAAGGTGCCGTGGCACCCGGTCAACGATTTCGAAGGCGTGGTCCATATCGGGTTCGTCGCGAACGTCGCCGCGGTGTCGCCCTCGCTCGGCGTCAGGGACCTGAAATCGTTCATCGAGCTCGCGCGCGCGAAGCCCGGGCAGATCAACTACGTCAACCCGGGCAACGGCCCGTCGCCGCACGTCAGCGCGGAGCTGCTGCAGATCGTCAACGGGATCAAGCCCAGCTCGATCAACTACAAGGGAATGCCGCCGGCGATCCCTGATTTCCTCGCCGGAACGGTGCCGTTCGGTTTGTTCCCGTTCGGCACGATCGCCGGGCAGACCCGTTCCGGAAATGCGCAGGCGACCGGGATTGCGTCGCCGGTACGGCACAAGCATTTCCCGGAGATCCCGACGATGGCGGAGCAGTGCTACGCGAGCTCGCAGATGAACTCGTGGTATGCGCTCGCGGCGCCTAAGAAGGCGCCGCGCGCAGCGATCGAGCGGCTGTCGTGACGTGAACGCGTTGCTCGCTGAGGAGGAAACGATCGCGCGCATCGACAAGGTCGGCGGCATGATCGTTGCCGGCTGGAGCCCGCAGCAGACCACGAAGATGATCGCCGACGAATTCGCGCACAAGGCCGACGTCGCGAATAAGGCGGGACTCTCGGCGCACTAGCCTAGGCGGGGAGCTGCGCGGCCACAGGATCGCCGGAGCGAGCCGCCAGCGGGCTCGTGAACTGCAGCACGCCATCCTCGATTGCTCCGCACCGGATCATCGCCTTGTCGCTGCGGTAGTTCTGCGGGTTGACCCACGGCTCGCGATCGCCCTGGCGCGGGAACCGGTGCATCGCGCGGCGCAAGTAGCCGGACGAAAAGCCGTCGATCCAGGGGCGCTGCTGCATGTTCGCATCGCCGGGCCGCAGGCGTGGCGTGACCTGCTTTGCACCCCGCGCAACCATGTGGTTCAGCAGCCGACACGCGTACTGCGAAGTCAGGTCGGCACGCAGCGTCCAGGACGCGTTGATATAGCCAAAGGTCGCGACGAGGTTCGGCACGTCCGAATACATGAGTCCCTTGTAGGACCACGTCTGCGAAAAATCGACCAGCTTGCCGTTGACCCAGAACTGCGCCTCGCCGAGGATCGCGAGGTTGAGGCCGGTCGCGGTGACGAGGATGTCGGCCTCGAGCTCCCTGCCCGATTTGAGCCGGATTCCCTTCTCGGTGAAGGCGTCGATCTGGTCGGTGACCATCGACGCGCGCCCGGCGCGCAGCGCCTCGAACAGGTCGCTGTTCGGGATCAGGCACAGCCGCTGGTCCCACGGGTTGTAGCGCGGCGTGAAGTGCGTCGCGATATCGTAGTCCGGGCCGAGCTCGTCGCGCACCATGCCGAGCAGGCGTTTCTTTACGAACTCGGGATCGGTCCGCGTCCTGCGGTAGACGCGCTGCTGGAAAGCGACATTCTTCCAGCGCGTGATCGCGTACGCCCAGCGCGTGGGCAGCACCTGGCGCAGGAAGTTTGCGATTCTATCCTGGTCGGGACGCGAGACGACGTAGGTCGGCGAGCGCTGCAGCAGCACGACATGGTTCGCGGTCTTCGCCAGGGCGGGCACCAACGTCATCGCGGTCGCACCGGAGCCGATCACGATTACGCGCTTACCGGCATAGTCGAGCTTCTCGTCCCATTCCTGCGGGTGGATGATCGGTCCATTGAACCGCTCGCGCCCGGGAAATTCCGGCGTGAATCCCTGACGATAGTTGTAGTAGCCTGCGCACATCAGGACAAAATTGCAGGTGCAGGCGGCGGTCTCGGACGAGCTGCCGCGCTCGGCTTCGATCGACCACGCGGCCCTCTCGCTCGACCACGCGGCTTTCTTCACTCGATGCCGGTAGCGGATGTG
>VGDO01000338.1 GCA_016869645.1 Alphaproteobacteria bacterium | reverse complement strand
CGCCAGTCCGGGCGCCGCAGCGTCGGCACCGCACATGGCAGCGGCGCCCGCACCGCCGGTCGTCGTGTCGGCGCCCCAGGTTGTCGCATCCGCAGCTCCGGCCGCAGCGGCGCGCGCACGGCCGGCCGGAATGGCGCTGACCGTCGACGCGCTCGACTACGACGAGCGCGGCCGGGTCAGCTTCAGCGGTCGGACGGAGGCCTCGGGCCGGATTCTCGCCTACATCGACAACGCCCTGTCGGGTCGCGCCGATGCCGACTCGCGTGGCGCATGGTCGCTCAAGCCGAATGTCGAGTTGAAGGTGGGCGCGCACCAGCTTCGCGTCGATCTCGTCGAGGACGCGGGTAAGGTCCTGGCGCGCGTCGAGCTGATCTTCTACCGGGCCCCGATGGTCGCCGATGCCAGCAAGCCCGGCTCGATCGTCATCCAGCCCGGCAACAATCTCTGGCGCATCGCGCGCCACACTTATGGCGCGGGTATCCAGTACACGCTGATCTTCAATGCGAACCGCGACCAGATTCGCGATCCCGACCTGATTTACCCAGGCCAGGTTTTTGCACTGCCGCCGGTGAACTGATCCGCCCTTCGAGTTGATCGGGATGCGGCGCGCGCGGGACGAACCGTCGGTTCACCGCACGTGCCGTGCCAGGATAGTATGTCGCCAGCATCGGCTCGTCCGGGAGATTGCGCTTGCTGAAGTCGGTCCTGGTTCCCGTCCACCCGCAGGGCTGGCCGTTCGTCGGCCTGTTCGCGTTGGCTGCAGCCGTGCTGTGGTATGTCGCTCTGCCGCTGGGACTGGTCGGCTGCGTCCTCACGCTGTGGTGCGTCTATTTCTTTCGCAACCCCGACCGCACGACGCCGACCCGTCCCGGCCTGGTCATCAGCCCGGCCGACGGGGTGGTGCAGATGATCACGTCGGTGCCGCCGCCCGACCAACTCGACATGGGACAAGATGGCCTGGTGCGCGTTAGCATCTTCATGAACGTGTTCGACGTTCATGTGAACCGGGTGCCGGTCGACGGGGTAGTCGACAAGGTGTTCTATTACCCGGGTCGCTTCGTCAATGCCTCACTCGACAAGGCGAGCGAGCACAATGAGCGGCAATGCGTCGCTGTCCGCACGGCGGATGGCAGGCGCGTCGCCTTTGTGCAAATCGCGGGACTGATCGCCCGACGTATCCTATGCAACCTGCAGCCCGGCCAGAGCGTGCGCGCCGGCGAGCGCTTTGGCATGATCCGGTTCGGCAGCCGCGTCGACGTGTTCCTGCCGGCCGGGGTTCAGGCGATGGTCGCGGTCGGACAGCGCGCGGTTGCCGGCGAGACGGTGATAGCCGATATGAACTCGAGTGAACCGCAGCGTGCTGGAGAGGTCAGATGATCCCGATGCGACGGCACCAGCGTTTCAAGGCCCGCGTCAAGGGCCTGTCGATCAACCGGATGATCCCCAACATCCTGACCATACTGGCGCTGTGCGCTGGAATGTCGGCAGTCCGGTTTGCATTCATGGAGCAGTGGCACCATGCCGTCGTGGCGATCATCGTCGCCGGCATCTTCGACGGTCTCGACGGACGCATCGCGCGGCTGATCGGCGGCACGAGCAAGTTCGGCGCCGAACTCGACTCCTTGTCGGACTTCATCAGTTTCGGGGTGGCGCCGGCGACGGTCATCTATTTCTGGGCCATGCACGGCAACCTTCCGATCGGCTGGGCGGCCGCCCTGTTCTTTGCCACCTGCGCGGCGCTCCGGCTGGCGCGCTTCAACACGATGATCGGCGAACCGGACCCACCGCCCTACAAGTCGAACTTCTTCACCGGCGTGCCGGCGCCGGCGGGCGCGGGGCTCGCCATCATCCCGCTGATGGGCAGTTTCGAATTCGGCCCTGCCTTCTTCGGTGCGGCGGTGCTGAATGCCGTTTGGCTGATTACCGTCGGCATCCTGATGGTCAGCACCATTCCCACCTACTCCATGAAGAAGGTGAAGATCCCGCACAAGTTCGTGCTGCCCCTGCTGCTCGTGGTCGGCGCCATCACGGCCGGTCTGGTGGCCGATCCATGGCCGACGCTGCTGACCGTCGGGCTCGTCTATCTGCTGAGCATCCCGTTCAGCGTCCGCGCCCACCGGCAGCTGCGTGGCGAATGGACTCAAGCCATGGCCGAACGCGCGCCGCCGCAACCGGGTGACGTGACGGCCCTCGGACCCGCCCTGCCAGGCGAACCGATGTCGACCGGAACGACCGGCACGACGACGCAGGGCCAGCACCAATAGAACACGCGCCGTCGTGTTCGATGCCGCCTTGCGGCGCGTCATCACGCCGCCGCTCGACCGCGCCGGGCGCTGGCTCGCCGCCATCGGCGTGTCAGCCAATGCAATCACCTGGGGCGGGCTGCTGATCGGCCTGCTGGCGGTGCCGGCGCTCGCCGACGGCCACTACCTCACAGCGTTGGGATTGATCGCGCTCAACCGATTGGCCGACGGCCTGGATGGCGCAGTCGCCCGGCAGAGCGCGCTCACCGATTTCGGCGGCTTCCTCGACATCGTGGCCGACTTCCTGTTTTACGCCGCCATCCCCTTCGGCTTCGCGCTGGCGCGTCCGGAAGACGCGGTGTGGCTGGCGTTCCTCTTGTTCAGCTTTTTCGGCTCGGGCGCGAGCTTCCTCGCCTTCGCCATCATCGCGGCCAAGCGCGGCCTCCAGACGCAGGCGCGCGGCGCCAAGTCGTTCTTCTATCTCGGCGGCCTTGCCGAAGGCAGCGAGACGATCGCGGCCTTCGTGCTGATGTGCCTGATGCCACAGCATGTCGCGACGATCGCTGGCGCGTTCGGTGTCTTGTGCTGGCTAACCACCGCGGGCCGCATGCTGGCTGCGGCCCGCACCTTTAGACTGAACTTTGCCCCATTTTCGAGCTAAGCAATTGAAAGTGCGGGGATTTTGGCTTTGACGGTAGTCATGTAATTTGTTTGAGGGGCTCGACAGGCTGGTTGTGCCGTGAT
>VGDO01000337.1 GCA_016869645.1 Alphaproteobacteria bacterium | reverse complement strand
AACCCACTGGCCGCTTAAGTCCGCTCAGCGCGCCAGGCCGGTGGATTTGTGGATAACGCTCCGCGTTACCCACAACCCCACCGGCCCAACATCATCAGCAGTGGACATATGATGTGCTACAAGACGCGGACATCTTCACGCGCTACCGACAGGGGGCACGCTCAGTGCACGGGGGTTGAGACGCTGGCTGATCCGCTTGATGGCGCTGCCCCTGCCAGCGGCGTTGCGGCCTTCGAAGATGACGACCAGCTTGCGCTTCTCGCTGACGACCCAGTCCTGCAGCTTGACCAGCTCGCCTTGGAGCCGGAACAGCTCCTTGAAATAGAGATGCCGGTCGAGGCTCCCCTCGCTCGACGCTCCGTTCCTGCCCTCGACGAGCTCGGCCAGCCGGTCGTCGTCGAGCTCGAGCTCTTCGTCGAAGCTGTCGGCCATCTCGGCATCCATCCGCCGTGCCAGCGTATCGGCACCGCTGCCGCCATTGCCCATGGCCTGCTCTCCCTCAGAAACTCCACAGAGTTAACCCACGGCAACGCCGCGCGTTCCGAGTGCCAGCCTCGGATTGACATCGTGTGACAATGACGACGCCAGCCGGCTTTACGGTCACCGGCAAATCCGTCTACCGTCGATTGTCGGATCGGGGAGAAACGCGATGAAGCTCGGACGTCTCGGGGTCTGGTACGCCATCGACAAGCTCGACGCGGGCGGCCTGCGCCAGCTCCTCGCGACCGTCGAAGGGCTCGGCTACGACGCGCTGTGGTACCCGGAATCGCGCGGCTACGAATCCATGTCGATCGCCAGCTTCATGCTGGCGAACACCAAGACGCTCAAGATCGGCAGCTCGATCGCCAATATCTATGCGCGCGATGCGGTGACCGCACGGCGCGGCTTCATTACGCTGCGCGATCTCTATGGCGACCGCTTCATCTTCGGCCTCGGCGTCAGCCACGTACCGAACGTCGAGGGCGTGCGCGGCCATGTCTATGACAAGCCCGTGCCGACCATGCGCCGCTATCTGGACGCCATGACCCGGGGGGAGGCCGGGGCGGAGGCCTGGCCGGTGGCGCTCGCCGCCCTGGGTCCGCTGATGCTCAAGCTCTCCTTCGAGAAGACCATGGGCGCCTTGCCCTACAACGTGACGCCCGCGCACACGCGCAAGGCGCGCAAGGCGATGGATCAGATCGCCGGCAGTGGGGGCAAGTGGCTCGCCGTCGAGCAGAAGGTGGCGATCGAGACCGATGCGGCAAAGGCGCGCGCCTTGGGCCGCAAGGAGCTGGCGCGCTACATGGTGCTCGACAACTACCGCAACAACTGGCTGCGCCTCGGCTTCTCCGAACAGGACCTCGCCGATGGCGGCTCCGACCGCTTCATCGACGCAATGGTCAACTGGGGCGACACGGATGCGGTCAAGCGCCAGCTCCGCGCGCACGTCGATGCCGGCGCCACCCATGTGTGCCTGCAGCCGGTCCACGCCGACGGCGATTTCGCCGCGCGCGACCGGACGCTGAAGGCGCTGGTGGACACGTAGGGTCGAACAGGGCTCCTAGGCTCGTGCCTTGAGCTTCGCCGCCTTTCGCAGCGTCTGATTGATCCGCGACTGCCAACCCGGACCTGCCGCGCGGTAATGCGCCAACACGTCCTGATCGAGGCGGATGTTGACCGACTTCTTGGGAAACTCCGATCTTGGCCGGCCGCGACGAACGAGTTTAGCGCCCCGATATCGGTCTGCCGTGGCGAACCATTCGTCGGTCAGCTCCGGCGCATCATCAGGATCACTCCATGTGCCGACGATAGCGCGCTTCTTCTTTGCCATGTCCATGCCTCATCGACATGATCCGTCGACCACCATCGCGCGGCGTCCAGACAACGACGACAAGCCGACGTTTGACGTAGCCGGCCGTTATGAATCTGGGCTCCCCATATGCAACGCGATCGTCGACTCGCGTGAAATGTTCGCCAGCAAATAGCGAGGCAACGTCAGCGAAATCCAGACCCCGTTCCGCGAGCGTCTGGCGCCGCTTCGCCTCGTCCCAAGTCAACTTCATTTATTGTATCTACAAAAAATAGGGGCGCGCAAGGCCATTGTCCGACCGGCCGAACGCGTCGTCACGGTTTGCCCCCGTGTGCCGCCGCGATAACCTAACCGCCTTCTGAACGTGGAGCCTTGCCGCATGTCGATCATGACCGAGGGCGAATACCGCTACAACATGCTGATCAAGACCTTCGCCTCGCAGCCCGAGCCGGGTTTCGAGTCGAAGCAGCAGCAGAAGCTGATCTGGGGCCGCCAATGGGGTTGCCCGAACGACGTCGGGCGGTTGCGCATGGTGTTGATGCACCGGCCAGGCAAGGAGCTCGACATCGTCGACCGCAAGAAGCGGCTGCCCGACATCGGCGCCTTCGGCGATGTCAGGAAGGGCTGGTACTGGCGCGGCAACGAGATCCCCGACCTGCCCGTGCTGCAGAAGCAGCATGCCGGCCTGGTCAAGGCGCTCAAGGCCGAGGGCGTCGAGGTGGTCATGCTGAACCGTTGCGCGCCTGGCAAGATGAAAGCGTGCTACACGCGCGATTCGGTGATCGTCATCAATGGCGGCGCGATCGTCACGCGGCTCGGCCCGCCGGTGCGCCGCGGCGAGGAGGCGCCGGTCACCGAGACCTTGGCTCGATTAGGCATGCCGATCCTCCGCACGATTCACGGCACCGGCATCCTCGAGGGCGGCAGCTTCGCCTTCATCAACTCCAAGACCGCGGTGGTCGGCCTGTCGTCGCGCGTCAACGAGGAGGGCGTGCGCCAGCTCGAGGAGGTGCTGCGCGTCCAGGGCGTCGAGATGCTGCGCGTGCACCTGACCGGTTACCGGCTGCACATCGACGGCGCCTTCGTGATGATCGACGTCGACACCGCCATCATCAACCCGGTGCAGCTCCCCTTCTGGTTCCTGGAGAAGCTCAAGGAGATGAAGATCCGCTGCATCGAGGTGCATCCCGAGGATCCGGTCTTCACGATCAACTGCCTGGCGGTAAAGCCGGGCCGCATCATCGTGAACGACGGGGTGTCGCGGCGCACGCTCGACAAGCTCGACAAGGCCGGTGTCTCGGTCGTGTCG
>VGDO01000336.1 GCA_016869645.1 Alphaproteobacteria bacterium | reverse complement strand
ACTAACATGCGCCCACGCGCCCGGGGGGCCGCCATTTGGGGGACGAGTTCATGACTGTCATTCGACATCCTTATCTGTTGTTTCTGGGGGACGTGCCCGATCAGCTCGCTGCCAAGACGTCGATCGGCGTCGGGCAGTGGCGCCCCGAGTGGTGCGTCGGCCAGGTGCGCTTGCCCGGATGCAGGGCGGATTCCGGCTTCCCCGACATGAGCGTCGACGCGGCCGCCGACAAGGGCGCCAAGACGATGATCGTCGGCGTGACCAACCGCGGCGGCGTGTTCTCGGATGTCTGGCTCGCCCCGCTCATCCGCGCGCTCGAGCGCGGCATGGATCTAGCGGCCGGTCTGCACAAGCGGCTCAACGACGTGCCGCAGCTCGCCAATGCCGCGGCCAAGCACGGACGCAAGATCTTCGACGTGCGCCACCCGACCGAGGAATTTCCGATCGCAACCGGCGTGAAGCGTCCCGGCAAGCGCCTGCTCACCGTCGGAACGGACTGCTCGATCGGCAAGATGTACACCACGCTCGCGCTGGAGAAGGAGATGCACAAGCGCGGTATGAAGGCCGATTTCCGCGCCACCGGCCAGACCGGCGTGCTGATCGCCGGCTCGGGCGTGGCGATCGACGCAGTCGTCTCCGATTTCGTCGCGGGCTGCGTGGAGACGCTGGCGCCGGCCAACGATCCGGATCACTGGGACCTGATCGAGGGCCAGGGCTCGCTGTTCCACGCCTCCTATGCCGGCGTGACCCTGGCGCTCATCCATGGCAGCCAGGCCGATGCGCTCGTCATGTGTCACGAGCCGAAGCGTCCGCACATGCGCGGCTTGCCCGGCTACAAGCTGCCCGATCTGCAGCGTTGCATCGACGCCAACGTCGCGGCGGCGCGGCTGACCAATCCCAAGGCGAAATGCGTGGCGGTCAGCCTGAACACCTCGGCCTTGTCGGCAAAGGCGGCCGAGCGCGCGATCAAATCGACTGAGGACAAGATCGGCCTGCCGACGGTCGATCCGGCGCGCACTGGCGTCGGCCGGATCGTCGACCGGCTGGCCAGGATGAATTGACCCCATGCCCAGGCTGGAGATTCGCAGCGAATCTTGGCCGATCGCCGGCACCTTCACCATTTCGCGCGGCAGCAAGACACAGGCCGACGTCGTCGTTGTCGAGCTGCACGAGGGCGGCGCGCGCGGCCGCGGCGAATGCGTGCCCTATCCGCGCTATGACGAGAGCGTGGCGAGCGTCACCCGGCAGATCGAGTCGCTCGCCGAGCGCATCGAGGCGGGACTCAGCCGCGACGAGCTGCTCGAGGCCATGCCGGCCGGCGCCGCGCGCAACGCGGTCGACTGCGCCATGTGGGACCTCGAGGCGAAGCGCGCCGGCCGCAACGCATGGTTCCTCGCGGGCCTCGAGCAGCCGAAGCCGGTCGTAACGGCCTACACCTTGAGCCTCGACACGCCGGAGAAGATGGGTGCGGCCGCGCGCGAGAACGCGCACCGGCCGCTGCTCAAGCTCAAGCTCGCCGGCGAGGGCGATCTCGAGCGGGTCAGCGCCGTGCGCGCCGGCGCACCCAAGGCCGAGCTGATCGTCGACGCCAACGAAGGCTGGACGGCCGATCACTATCGCAGCTTCGCACCGAAGCTGGCGGCACTCGGCGTGGTCATGATCGAGCAGCCCTTGCCGGCCGGAAAGGATGACGGGCTCGCCGGCTTGGAGCGGCCGGTGCCGGTCTGCGCCGACGAATCCTGCCATGACACGTCGACGCTCGACGCCCTGGTCGGCAAGTACGATCTGGTCAACATCAAGCTCGACAAGACCGGCGGCCTGACCGAGGGCCTGCGCATGAAGGCGGCCGCCGAGGCCCACGGGCTTGGCATCATGGTCGGCTGCATGGTCGGCAGCTCTCTTGCCATGGCGCCCGGCGTGCTGCTCGCCCAGGGCGCGCGCTTTGTCGATCTCGATGCGCCGCTGCTGCTGGCGCGCGATCGGCAGCCCGGCTTGCGCTACGACGGGAGCACGGTTTTTCCGCCCTTGGCTTCGCTTTGGGGTTGATGCCAGCCGTCTCCGGGACATCGGCCCGCTCGTTCGGCCGAAAGTCAGGCCGTCGCCCCTCGTGGTCGTGTCGGCTCAGCTGCGCTGAAGAAGTCGCTCGAGCAGCGGCTCCAGCTCCCTGATGTCGGCGATGATGTGATCGGCCAGGGGTTCGAGGGCGGCGCGGGGCGATACGCCGGAGAGCACGGCAATGCCCATGCCCGCCCGGCCATTGCGCGCGAGATTGAGATCGACCGGCGAATCGCCGACGACGGCGACTTCATGCGACGCCAAGCCGGTCGCGCGACAGAAGGCCTCGAGCATGCCGGTCGACGGTTTGGGGCCGTAGCCGCTGTCATAGCCGGCGACGAAGTCGACCATCGGACCGAGGCCGAGCTGGTCGATGGTGGCCCGCGCCGTCGCGATCGAATCGTTGGTTGCGACACCCAGCCGCAACCCGCTCCGCCGCAGACGGCCAAACAGGCCGGCCAGGTCGGTGATCGGTATCGGGTTGTCCGTTGCCACGCGGTGGAAGATGCGCTCGATGCGCTCGGCGAGGTCGTCGCACGTGACGAGAGACGGCGCGATCTCCTGCCACATGAGGGCGATCTGTGCCGTCGTGCCGCTGACCAGCGCGCAGTCCGAGACGTAGGTGTCGGCCACGGGATCATAGCCGGTATGGAGCAGAAACTTCGGCGCCAGTGCGGGTTCGCCGGCCAAGCGCGCAATCTCGTCGGCCGCGGCAAGGTAGGCCGGCGTCCAGGTGGCGAAGTAGTTGATCAGCGTGCCATCCTTGTCGAACAGCACGCCGCGGATCGGCGCTTTCACTATCGCTTGATCGGGCGGCACGGCGGGCCCGATCAAACGCGAGGCGATGGCGCAGGGCAAGCGGAATTCGTCGCGGCACGGCGCGGTGTGCGGCGACCGGGCGCGCCATCGACGCCGGCCGAGCGGGCGGACCGCATGCGCCATCTAGACTGAACTTTGCCCGAATTTTGACCAAGCCACTGATGTGACTCGCGTTTGTCTGCGGGTCCTGACTACAGGCTGGGCTTGACGGCGAGCAGATCGAGTGCGCGGC
>VGDO01000335.1 GCA_016869645.1 Alphaproteobacteria bacterium | reverse complement strand
ACCTTCTGCGCAAGGCGCAGGCTCGCACCGTCGAGGCGATCTGCGCGGCAATCGCCGAACTCCTCGGCAGCTACACCGCCGAGGAATGCGCAGCCTACTTCAGGAATTCAGGGTATGCACCAACCTAAAATCAACATGCTCTAGGACATCTCGTGGGTCTGATGGATAGGAATGTCACACACTAATATCGGTTCCTTGCCAACCCCCGCCGGCGAGGAATTCCTGTCTGCTAGCCCATCCTATTGATACCATCGAATGCGGCAACTTTGTAGCACTCAGCCAAGGTCGGATAGTTGAACACCGTATTGACGAAGTAGTCTATCGGCCCCTTGTGCGCGAGCACGGCCTGGCCGATATGGATGAGCTCGCTCGCACCCTCGCCGATGATGTGGACGCCGAGCAGCTCGCGCGTCTCGAGGTGGAAGATCAGCTTGAGCAGGCCGGTGCTGTCGCCGATGATCTGGCCGCGGGCAATCTCGCGGTAGTTCGCCTTGCCGATCTCGTAAGGCACGCCCTCCTGCGTCAGCTCCTCCTCGTTGCGGCCGACGGTCGAGATCTCGGGAATTGTGTAGATGCCGTAGGGGAACAGCGCCGGCACGCTCTTCGCTTCGACGTTGAAGGCGTGACAGGCGGCGAGCCGCCCCTGCTCCATGGACGTCGAGGCGAGGCTCGGGAAACCGATGACGTCGCCGACCGCATAAATGTGCGGCACTTCGGTCTGATAGCTTGCGTTGACCTTGAGGCGCCCGCGATCGTCGGTCTTGATGCCGGCAGCGCCCAGATTGATCTGGTCGGTGGCGCCGGTGCGTCCGATCGAATAGAGCGCCTTTTCGGTGATGATCTGCTTGCCGCTGGCGAGCGAGATCTTGACCCGTGAGCCCTTGTCATCGGTGATCGGCTCGACCCCGCTGACCTCTTCGCCCAGGCGCAACGTGACGCGGTTCTGGTGCATGTGGTAGGCGAGCGCGTCCATGATCTCGCGGTCGACGAAGGACAGCAAGCGGTCGCGCTTGTCGACCAGCGTGATGCGCACACCCAACGTCGCAAACATGGTGGCGTACTCGATGCCGATCACGCCCGCGCCGATGACGGCCATGGTGCGCGGCAGCTTGTCGAGCGTCAGAACATCGTCGCTGATGAAGACGCTCTTGCCGTCGAACGGTATGTGGCCATCCTTGGTGCAGTGCGTGCCGGTCGCGATGACGGCCGCGGCCGTGGTGATATCGCGATGGCCGCGCCCGTCGGCCGCGGCGAGACGGACGGTGTGAGCGTCGACGAAGCTGGCCGAGGCCGCCGCCACTTCGACGCGGTTGCGCTGAAGCTGGTGTCGCGTCACGTCGATCTCGTGGCGGATCACGTGGTCGGTGCGAAAATGCAGGTCCTGGATGGTGATGTTCTGCTTCACCTGGTAGGACGCGCCATAGATGTTTCGCTCGCGATAGCCCGAGAGATGAAGCACGGCCTCGCGCAACGTCTTGGACGGAATCGTTCCGGTGTTGATGCAGACGCCGCCGACCACCGCCTTGCGCTCGGCCAGCAGGACCCGTCGGTTCAGCTTGGCCCCCTGAATGGCGGCGCGCTGGCCGGCGGGCCCCGAGCCCATCACAACGAGGTCGTAGTCGTATGACGTCATCTTCCCCTCCTCTGCGGGCGTGCACAGGCGCGCGCACCCTCCCGGTCGACGGATCAAACCCCGCGCTATCTTAAAGGAAAATCGACCATCCCAGGAGCCCGATCTCGCGCTCCGGTCCGTCCAAACGAACTAGCGGACCACGGACCTGTCGTCCATCCGCGCTCCCTGAAGATTGGCCGTGCCGAAGCGGGCCTCCTTGACCTCGGCCCCGCGCAGATCGGCATTGCTGAGGTCGGCTTCGTCGAAGTCGGCGCCGGCCAGGTTGGCGCCCTGCAGCGACGCGCCGGCGATTCGCGCCCCCTTGAGGCGGGCCTGGCGCAAGCTTGCTCCGCGCGTCTGTAAGGCGCTGGCCGCCGTTGGGATATCAACCGGGTTGAGCATCGCGCCGGTCAAGTTGGCGCGAGCGAGAAACGTCCGATCGAGCGTTGCCGCGCGCAAGTCCGCGCCGCTCAAATCCGCCTCGACGAGGCTGCTCATCGAGAGATCGACCAACGTCATGATGGTGCGTCGCGCCCGCGCCCGGTCGAGCACGCATCCGCGCAGGACCGCGCCGCTGATGTTGCGCTCGGACAGGTCGATACCGCGGAGATCGAATCGCTCGAGCACCAGGCGCTTGCCTTCCCGTCCGTTCGTCTTGACCCACAAGGCATGCTGGTCCAGGCGCTCCGACATCGGTGGCGAAAGCTTCTCGGCGGACAGTGGCAGATTGCCCGCACCGAGCTCTCGCAGGGCCTTGGAACTCTTCTCATCGAGCACCGCCCCCATCAGGTCGGTGCCGTCCATTGTCGCGCCCGACAGATCGACGTTGCTCAGGATCGCGCCACACAGCTTTGCGCCCGTCATGTTGACCTGTGACAGGTCGGCGCCGTCGAAGTCGACGCCGGTGAGGTCCGCATTGCGGAAATCTGCGCGCATCAGCTTCGCATTGCGAAGGATGGCATCCGTTAGGTCGACACTGACGGCGATGCCGTTGGAGATCCGCGCGCTCGAAAGATTGGCGCCTTTCATGTTGGCAACGGCCATGTCCGTCGGCATGTTGGCGAACAGCATCGGTGAGAGTTCGCCCCCGGTGTCCTGCACGGCGATGGTGCCCTCGCGAAGATCGCCCTCGACGAGCCGCGCTTCGGACAAGTTGGCGCCGCGCAGGCAGGCGCCGCGAAGATCGGCGCGCGTCAGGTCCGCTTGCGTCAGATCGGCAATCCTCAGATCGGCCCCGTAGAGCACGGCACTGCGCAGACCCGCCTTGTGCGCGCGGATGCCGTTCATCTTGGCGCCAGTGAAATCGCTGCCCGACAAGTCGCCGCCGGCAAAGGCGAGCCGACTGAGATCGCAGAATGTGAAGATGGCGCGCGCGCCTTCGGGCTGCGCGCGCACGAAACGCTGATGCTTGGCGATGGCCTCCCTCAGCTCGGCGGCGCTGACCTTGCGCCACGTCGTTGCCAAGGAAACCTTAGGCGGCTCGACCATGAATTCTTCCTAGTCCCGCCCGCGACTCGGGCGGTCGCGGCACTGAAGCTCCGACTTGTCGGAGCGTCATGTTGTTTCGTTATAGTTGAGTGACGACCTGTCGTCGCGCACCGCTCCCGCGCATTTTGGACGCTCAGATTGATCTCTGC
>VGDO01000334.1 GCA_016869645.1 Alphaproteobacteria bacterium | reverse complement strand
GCACCAGATCGCCGGGGAGGCATCGCGCGCCGGACGCATCGCACAGCTCGTGCTGGCGGAGAAAGCTGCGGCATGAGCGAAGTCGGCAATCTGCTGATTCACTGGATCGGCCAGGCCTCGCCCTGGCTCTCCGCGATCATCATCACGGTGGGGCTGATGCAGAACACCGTTTACTTGACGCAGCTGGTCATTGCATTCGCCGAATTGCGCCGCCATCGGCCCGACAAGCGCTCGACCCGATTGTGGGCAGGCGTCAGCGAGGTGGCGCCGCCGATCTCGCTGCTCGTACCCGCCTTCAACGAGGAAGCGACCATCGTCGAGAACATCCACTCGATGCTGGCTCTGCAATATCCGTCCTTCGAGGTGGTCGTGATCAACGATGGATCGCGCGATCAGACGCTCGAGGTCGTCATCGCGGCGTTCGACCTCAAGCCGATCGACCGCTCTTACGAGCGATCCGCCGAACACAAGGCGATCCGCGGCCTCTACGGTTCGCCGCGCTACCCGAATCTCGTTGTCGTCGACAAGGAGAATGGCGGCAAATCCGATGCGCTCAACGCCGGCATCAACCTGTCGCGCTCACCTTACTTCTGCGCGATCGATGCCGATTCCCTGCTCGAACCCGATGCGCTGCTGCGCGCCGTCCGGCCGTTCGTCGACGATCCCGAACGCATGATCGCCGTGGGCGGCACGATCCGCATCGTCAACGGCTCGACCGTGCGGGCCGGGAAGGTGGTCGAGGTCGGTCTGCCGCGCCACATCCTGCCGCTGTTCCAGACCGTGGAGTACCTGCGCGCCTATCTGATGGCGCGCCTCGCGCTCAGCCGCCTGGGCATTCTCATCCTGATCTCCGGCGCGTTCGGGATCTTCCGCAGGAGCGCCGCCGTGGCGGTCGGCGGCTACTCCCATGGCACGGTCGGCGAGGATCTCGAGCTCGTTCTCAAGATGCACCGCCACCACAGGGAACACGGTATCCCCTATCGCATTTCTTATCTGCCGGAGCCGGTGTGCTGGACAGAGGCGCCGCAGAGCACCCGCGTCCTTGCGCGCCAGCGCATCCGCTGGCAGCGCGGTGCCTTGGAGACTTTCTTCAAGCACAAGACGATGCTGTTCAACCCGCGATACGGCCGGCTCGGCATGGTTGGCCTGCCGCTTATGATGATCGAGGACGTGATGGGACCGCCCATCGAGATCCTGGGATATCTGCTCATCCCGTTGCTCGTCGTCACGGGCATTCTCGGCTGGGAGTACTTCCTGGCACTCATGGCCCTGACCATCGTCTTCGGTATTGCAATCAGCGTCCTGTCACTCGTGCTGGAGGAGATGGAACTGCGCCGCTTCCCGCACGCGCGCGACCTGGCGGTGCTGATGCTGGCAGCGGTGATCGAGAACTTCGGCTACCGGCAGCTCAACAACTTCTGGCGCGTGGTCGGCTACTGGCGCTACCTGCGCGGCGCCCAGGGGTGGGGCCGCATGGTGCGAACCGGATTCCGGGTGGCGCCATGAGGCGCGACCGACGGACGGGCCGCCGGCGCGCCAACGTGCCTTCGGTCATCGCGCTTTTCATCGTCGTGTTCGCCGGTCCCTCGGCGTCAGCCGAGACCTGGATCAGCCTATGCGAAGGCCCCGCCGAGATTGGACCGGCCCTTCAGCGCAGCTATGGCGACGCGAGCGGCAGAGAGCGCTCTTTGCGGGTTCAGCGATCAGCACCTCCTGCTCCGAGCTGCGTCGGGACTGCCATCGACGTGGAGTCCGGAAAGATCATCGACATTCACCTCCTGGACGCACCGACCGCCGGTCGGCTGGAGCATGGCATCGTGCTCACCGGGCCGCTTCAGCACGGCAAGATCGAGGTGAGCGAGATCGAGCCGTTGCCGACGACCGAACGAGTGGTGGCGGGCGCTGCTCCGTTGTTCGACAACCTGCTTGCCGGCCTTGAGGATACCGCCTTCGGCAGCGAGGGCGTGGCCGTCATCAGGCGCGAACCGGAGCGGCTCGAGCTCACCTGCCGGCCGGCACAGGCTCCGGCCGGCGTCACGCTCCACGCGGCCGCGCAGCACCTGCCGCGTCTGACCGGTCTCTCCCTGATGCTCGACGTCGGCGGCAGCCCGGCGTTCACGTTCGGCCTCTCCGACGAGGAGCGGCACCGCAGCGGCAGTCCCTTGATGCTCGGACGGCTCGACGGCCGCACTCCGCTCGCGCTCGCCGTGCCGGATGGCCGGCTCGCCCGGCTAAGTCCGCTTCGGCTCACGCTCCTGTGTCCGCCCGACGGCGGAACGCTGGCGCTGCGCGGTGTATCGCTGGCAGCCGCCGCACGCCGGTCGGCGGCCACGGCTCCGGCGCGCGCCGCCTGGGCTTGGGAACCCGATTGGTGGCGCAGCCGGTCAGCGCAATTGTTGCGGAGCTTGCGCGACACCATGGCGACGACGGTGTTCATCACCGTGCCGGTCGCGGCCGACGGGCGGGTGGAGAACGCCGCCGTACTCGGCAGTTTCATCGCAGCCGCCGCCGGCCAGAGCATCCGCGTCTACGCGGTCGAAGGCGATCCGCGTGCCATTCTCCCGGCCGAGCGCGCGAAATTCGTCGCGCGTGCCAGAGCATTCGCCGCGTTCAACCGTGCAAGCCCGCCGGAGCGTCGGCTGTCCGGCGTGCAATACGACATCGAGCCTTATCTCGTGCCCGGCCTGAACTCCGACGGTATGGGCTGGCAGGCGGCCTATGCCGCCACGCTTGCCGAGCTGCGCGCCGCCGTCGGCATGACGATGGAGGCCGCGGTGCCCCATTGGTGGTCGCACACGGCGCCCGGCCTCGCCGACCGTGTTGCGGGCCACGTCGACGGCCTGACCATCATGAATTACCGGACCGATGCCCGGCAGATCGAGCGCGCGGCCGAGCCCTGGCTCGCCTGGGCCCAGAGCCACGGCAAGTCAGTGCGGATCGCGCTCGAGGCCGGGCCGCTTCCCAACGAGGTCCGCCGCACCTACCATCGTGCGTCCGCCGGCGAACTGTGGGTCGTTCCGCTCGGGTCGGCGTTTGCCGCGATCATGATCGCCGCGCCGGCGGCCAATCGGCAGGGGCCGTCTTTTCGCCTGGTTCAGGAGACGCTGGTTCCGGCCGGCACCGTCACCTTCCGCGACGATCCCGCTCGGCTGTTCCGCATGCTGCCCGAGCTCGAGCGCCGATTCGCCCCATGGCCGGGCTTTTCGGGCATCGCGCTGCACGGTCTCCTCTAGGCTGAACTTTGCCCCATTTTCGAGCTAAGCAATTGAAAGTGCGGGGATTTTGGCTTTGACGGTAGTCATGTAATTTGTTTGAGGGGCTCGACAGGCTGGTTGTGCCGTGATTCAAGCTGCACATGTACGTCGCGATCGTTCCGAACCGCGGATCACCGCCAGCCATTCTGCTGCGGGAGAGCTACCGTGACGGGACCAAGGTCAAGAACCGCACGC
>VGDO01000333.1 GCA_016869645.1 Alphaproteobacteria bacterium | reverse complement strand
GATCGACGAACTGCTGCCGTGGAACTGGAAGCAAGAGCGCCAGCAGAAGGTTGCCGCGTAGCCGATCAGGTCACGCTCGGTAGTACGGCGTCAAACACCATCTCCGCGGCCTTTACCGGACGCGTACGTGACCGGCGTGTTCACCCATACCTCGCCGACGGCACCCTATCGCGGCGCGGGGCGGCCGGAGGCCTCCTATGCGGTCGAGCGCGTGATCGACGTCGCGGCGCGCCAGCTCGGCATCGATCGCGCCGAGCTACGCCGGCGCAACATGATTCCGGCCTCCGCGATGCCCTACAAGACCGGCCTGGTGTTCACCTACGACAGCGGCGAGTTCGAGACGAACTTGCGCCGGGTCACGGAAATGGCCGGCTGGTCAGGCTTCGAGCAGCGTCGCGCGGCGGCGCGTCGCGCGGGCAAGCTGCGCGGCATCGGCATCGCCAGCGTCATCGAGATCGCCGGCGGCCCGCCCGGCATTCCCATGCCGGAGCACGCGCAAATCCGCTTCGCCGGGGACGGCAGCGTCAGCGTCATGCTCGGCATCCACTCGCAAGGGCAGGGACACGAGACGAGCTTCCGCCAGCTCGTGGCCGAGCTGCTCGGCCTGCCGCCTGGCCGGGTGCGCGTCCATTTCGGCGACACCGATCAGGTGTTTCATGGCGTCGGCACCTTAGGATCGCGCTCGATCAGCGTCGGCGGCGCGGCTTTGACGCGCGCTGCCGAGAAGATCATCGACAAGGCCCGCCTTCTCGCTGCGCACATGCTCGAGACGTCGGCCCAAGATCTCGAGTTCGCCGAAGGCCGATTTACGGTCGCCGGCACGGACCGGTCGATCACGCTCGTCGAGGTCGCGCGCGCATCGCTGGTGCCGGCACGCATGCCGCGCGGCATCGATCTCGGTCTCGACGAGGGCGCCACGGTGTCGCCTGCCGGCCCGACCTTTCCCAATGGCTGCCACGTCTGCGAGGTCGAGATCGATCCCGAGACCGGTGTGACGCGCGTGGTGGGATATTGGGTGGTCGACGATGTCGGCCGCGTGGTCAATCCGATGATCGTCAAGGGACAGCTCCACGGCGGCATCGCCCAGGGACTGGGCCAGGCCCTGATCGAGACGGTTGCCTACGACAATGAGAGCGGCCAGCTCCTGTCCGGCTCGTTCATGGACTACACCATGCCGCGGGCCGACGATCTGCCGTTCATCGAGACTGCGACCAACGAGGTTCCGACACCGAGCAATCCGCTCGGCATCAAGGGTGCCGGCGAGGCGGGCACCGTCGGCTCGCTGCCCGTGGTCATGAATGCGGTCAACGACGCGCTGGCTTCGGTGGGCGTGGGGCCGATCGACATGCCGGCGACGCCCGAGCGCGTCTGGCGCGCGTTGCAGATGTGAAGGGTTGTAGGGGCTCAGCATGCTGAGCCCCTACCGGCTGTGCCGCTGCTACAGCTTCGGCAGCGCGGCCTCGACGCCGGCCAGCGCCTCGACGAAGGCCTGGGGACGGTACTTCTCGTCCTCCTTGGTCGCGTCGTAGCACTTGGCGAGCGCGGCGTTGATCGCCTGAAGCTGCCGGTCGTCGATCGCGCCGGCCTGGCGCAGGCTGGCAGCGAGCGCCGACATGGCCATGGTCGCCTGCTCGGCGCCGGAATAGTCGGTGAACTCGCCGGCGCGGCCCTGGGCGAGCAGCGCCGTGAACATGCTCTGCATGTCCTCGCGGCTGAAATTGTGCCCCGCGAAGCGCGTGACCAGCTGGCGCGCCACCTCGCCGACCGCCTTGGCGGTGTCGGGCGCCGAGCCGCGGCCTTGCGAGACCGCGGCGTGCAACGCCAGCATCTGCTGCGACAGCCGCTGGCCGAGCTCGGGCGCCACGCGCCTTGTGATGGCCTGGAGCATGATCGCATTGGCGTCGTTCAGCCGAACCACGCCCGGCCCGAGTCCGGTCGAAGCGCGCGCCTGCCAGCGGACGTTGCTCATCGGGTGGTGGCAGGCGTGGCAATCGAACGTCACCAGTTCGGGGAAGATGCCGTCGCGCGCACGCTTCGGATCGACCATCGAATCCATGATCTGCGCCAGCGCCATGGCCTGGCCGATCGCCCAGGTCTGCACGCCGCTCGCCACCTTCTTGCGCTTGGCGTAGTCGGCATCGACGCGATAGTGCGCCGGCTGGATGGACGTGAAGGTGTCGAGCTCGAAGCTCATGCGCGGATGGCCCGCACCCATGATCCGGTGGGTGACGAACTTGCGGTCGTCGCCGAAATGGCAGGACAGGCAGAGGCGCGCGCGCTCGATCGGGTCCTCGGTCGGGTACATGCCGGCGCCGAGATTGGCCTGGTGGTTGGCCTGGCCCGCAACATGGATACCGAGCCAGCGCGCGGCGCCGCCATGGCAGGACTCGCAGCCCACACCGTCGGAGATCTGGAACTGCTTGCTGCGCTTGTCGGCGGCGACGTTGTCGGCGTGGCAGTCGAGGCAGATCGAGGCCGTATGCGCATTGGGCAGGCCGAGATTGCGCGCGATCAGCTTGGAGCGGTCGTTGAGCAGCACCTCATAGGCCTTGGCATGCTTGTCGCGCCGCGTCCACGTGATGTACTCGTTCTGCAGAACGGTCGAGTCCTTCCAGGGCTCGACGGCGCCGTGACAAGTGCTGCCGGCGCAGCTCGCAACGCCGAGATGGATGTCGTCGGCGTAGTGCGGCAGGGTGGCGGCAGCGGAGGCCCCGAAGGCCAACAAGGCGGTGACAGCGGCGGCGAGCGTCGCGATCAGCGTGTGATGCATGGCAAAATCTCCCCCAGACGAAGATAGTATGCCGGGATTTCGCCACGCTGTGCTAGGGGGTTTTGCGCGGGCCATGACGCGCAATCAGATTGCAACATGGGCCTTTGTCCCGGCCGTTCCGCTGTGCGCCCTGGCCGCCGGTCTTTGGGGCTGGCCGCTGATCATCGCGTGCGCGTTTGGCTGGGCCCTGCTCGGGCTTGCGATCAGCGATGTCAGGCACATGATCCTGCCCGACTGGCTGACCCTGCCATTGGTGCCGGCTGGCCTGATCGAGGGCTATATCTGGGGCGGTGTGAGGGCCCTGCAGGAGCGGTCGATCGGAGCGGCCGCCGGTCTCCTATTGTTCATGGCGATTGGCCAGGCATATCGACGCTGGCGGGGGCGGGATGGTTTGGGCGGCGGCGACATCAAGCTGGTGGCCGGGGCCGGTGCTTGGATCGGCTGGCAAGGACTGCCGGTCCTCGTCCTGAGCGCCTCGTTGATGGCGCTGGCTGTCGTCGCGGTCACGGGTCTGAGGGGCCGGCCGATTTGCCGCGACCAGCGCGTGCCGTTCGGCGCCTATCTCTGTCTGGCGCTGTGGGCGATCTGGCTTTACGGGGTGCCGTCGCGAGGTTGGTAGGAATTGAGAGTGGCGTAGTCTCCGGGGTGTTTCAACCTCGAATCGCCCGGCATTGAAGGGCCGGACTGGAGACCACGCCATGACAAGCATTACCACGAAGCCTG
>VGDO01000332.1 GCA_016869645.1 Alphaproteobacteria bacterium | reverse complement strand
CGCGCTTGTCTGGCTAGGGGGCTTGTAAACAGCATGGGCGCGACCGACCAAGGGACATGAGATCAGAGACTGTCGCCGATTTCCCTCTCCCCCATTTCCCTTTACCCTCGCGGCGTCGTGACCGATCTCCGCGCCTTTTCCGCCTTCATTCTCATCAGCGTGATCTGGGGATCGTCGTGGATCGTCGGCAAGGTCGCCGTGTCGGCGGTGCCGCCGCTGTTCTTCATCAGCCTGCGCTTCATCGCGGCGGGTGGGCTGCTCATGCTCGGCCTCGCCGCGCTCCATCTGCTGAGCCTGCGCCCGTTGGTCCTGCCGCCGACTGGCACGCGATGGCGCGTGGCGGCGCTGGCGGCCATTGCGGTCATGACGAGCCCGGGGCTGATCTTCTGGGGCCTGGTGCGCACGCCGTCGGGCATGGGCGCCGTCGTCAACATGACGCTGATCCCGCTATCGCTCTATCTCTTCGGCCTACTGCTTGGCGAGGAGAAGCGCCGGCCGCGCTACGATGCGGCCCTCGCGCTCGGCGCCTTCGGACTCGCGCTGTTGTTCGCGCCGCGCGTCATGCGCGGCATCGAGGCCGCCGCGACCGACCTCGATGATGCGGCCGTCATCGTCGGCCTGATTGCGATCGTCGCGGGCACGTTCTGCTACGGCCTCGGCGCCGTTCTGGTGCGGCCGGCCATGCAGTCGCTGCCGCCCTTCGAGCTCAATGCGGTGACGAGCCTGCTGGGTGGCGCCGGGCTGCTGCTGGTGTCCCTGGTGCTCGAGCAGCCGGGGAGCGCGGAGCTGGCCGCACTTGCCGATCCGCTCGTGCTCGCCTGCTGGCTCTATTTCGTCGTCTTCGCGTCGATCGTCGCCCACACGACCTATCTCTGGCTGCTGCGCGTATGGGGACCGGTACGGTCGGGCCTCTACGCCTTCGTGGCGCCGATCATCGCGGTCATCGCGGGCTGGGCGGTGCTGAGCGAGCGCTTCGGCGCGCTCGAGGTCGCGGGCATGGCGGCCATGCTGGCCGCGACCTGGATCGCGATCCGGCCTTCGCGTGAGGGGGCATCGCGCAGCTGACGGCAGCGCGCTATCGTAGCGCCATGACCAAGGGGATGTCCGCCTGCACGCTGCTGACCGTCGCCGAGATGGCCGAGGCCGACGCCTTTGCCGTCGAGCACGGCGTCCCGGGCGAGCGGCTGATGGAACATGCCGGAGCGGGCACCGCGCGCGCGATCCAGCAGCGCTGGACCAGGCGCAAGACCCTCGTTCTGTGCGGGCCCGGAAACAATGGCGGCGATGGCTGGGTGATCGCGCGCGTGCTGGCCGAGCAGGGCTGGCCGATCCGCGTCGCCACGCTGGTCGACCGCGCCAAGCTCAAGGGCGATGCGGCGCTTCACGCCGAGCGCTGGACTGGCGAGGTGAGCGCACTCGACGCCGCGTCGCTGCCGGCGCTGTTCGACGGACAGGAGCTCGTCGTCGATGCGTTGTTCGGCGCCGGCCTCGCGCGTCCGCTCGAGGGCGCGGCGCGCGCCGCGGTCGAGGAGGTGGCGCGGCGCCATCTCGACTGCGCCGCAGTCGACGTGCCCTCGGGGGTCGATGGCGACAGCGGTCAGGTGCTGGGTGCGGCTGCACCGGCCAAGCTCACCGCCACCTTCTTCCGGCGCAAGCCCGGCCATCTGCTGATGCCCGGCCGCGCGCTGATGGGCGAAGTGGCGGTCATCGACATCGGCATACCTGCGGCGGCGCTGGAGGCGATCGGCCCGCGTCTTTACGTCAACGGCCCGCCGCTCTGGCACGCGAGCCTCCCGCGACCGAAGCTGACCGATCACAAATACACGCGCGGACATGTCACCGTGGTGGGCGGCGGCGCCATGAGCGGTGCGGCGCGCATGGCGGGCCATGCCGCGCGGCGCGCCGGCGCCGGCCTGGTCACGATCGCGGCCCCGGCCGACGCGCTGCCGGTCTACGCCGGCTCCGAGCCGGGCTTCCTGCTGCAGCCGGTCGCGGAAGCGGCGAGCCTGCGCCGACTGCTCGAGGACAAGAGGCGCAACGCGATCCTGATCGGCCCCGGCAGCGGCGTGAACGACACGACGCGCCAGATGGTGCTGACCGCACTCGCAGCCGCACGCAACCTCGTGCTCGACGCCGACGCGCTGACCGCGTTCGCGGTCGAGCCCGACGAACTGTTCGCCGCGATCAGGGCGCCGACCGTATTCACGCCGCACCAGGGCGAGTTCACGCGCCTGTTCGGTGGCATCGGGTCAGGCGGAAAAATCGAGCGCGCGCGCGAAGCGGCGGCGCGGAGCGGCGCGGTCGTGCTGCTCAAGGGGGCCGATACGGTGGTCGCCGCGCCCGACGGCCGCGCGGTCATCAACGACAACGCGCCGCCAACGCTGGCGACGGCCGGAGCGGGCGACGTGCTCGCCGGCTTCATCGTGGCGCTGATGGCCCAGGGCATGGATGCCTTCGACGCGGCCGCCGCCGGATGCTGGTTGCATGGCGCCGCCGCCGCTCGGTTTGGCCCCGGCCTGATCGCCGAGGACATCGCCGAGCAGCTTCCTCGCGTGCTCGCCGGACTGCACAATTAGTCGGGGCCATACACTGATTAACGCGCTAGTCGGAGTCTGGCCCCGATCAAGTTCACACCAGGATGAAGTCGGCGGCGCTGATGTCGGCGGCGCTGACGCCGACCAGCACCAGCGTTCCGCCATGCAGATTGAGCTCGAGACCCTCGTCGGTCGCCCGGGCGTCGGTCAGCGAGCGGGCGACGTCCTCGGCATCGAACTGGACGGCGCTGAGCGAGATCACGTCGCCGGCTGCCGTTGTCGTCGTCGTGTCGCCGTCGACCGAAGGCGTGGCCGCCGTGCCGGTCGAGCCGAAATCGAGAATGACGTCGCGCGCACCGCCGGCATAGCGGAACACGTCGGCACCTTCGCCGCCCGACAGCGTGTCCTCGCCCTGGTTGCCGTTGAGCGTGTCGTCGCCGGCACCGCCGATCAGCAGGTCCTTGCCCTGGCCGCCGTAGAGCACGTCGTTGCCCTCGCCGCCGTCGATGGTGTCGGTGCCCTGATTGCCGTAGACGACGTCGTCGCCTGCGCCGCCCAACAGGCTGTCGCTCTGCTGGCCGCCGAACGCCGTGTCGTTGCCGTCGCCGCCATCGATCGTGTCGCTGTGCTGATTGCCATAGACGAGATCGTCGCCGATGCCGGCGTCGATCGCGTCGTTGCCGCGGCCGCCGAAGATGGTGTCGTTGCCGGCGTCGCCCACACCGCTGTCGTCGCCGTCGCCGCTGATCACGCTATCGTTGCCGTCGCCGCCCGTCAGCGAGTCGTTGCCATCGGCGCCGCTCAGCGTGTCGTTGCCGTCGCCGCCGGACAGCGAATCGTCGCCTGTCCCGCCGCTCAGCGAATCCTCGAGTTCGCCGTCATGATCCAGGTCGCTGTCGTCGAAGCCGTCGCCGTCGCGGTCGATCCTGGCGCCGCCGCGGCCCGGTCCACGCTCGAATAGCCGTTCGCTCATCTGGGATCCTCCATGGTCCGGTTCGCCGGTTGGAGGAAGCACGCCGCGCG
>VGDO01000331.1 GCA_016869645.1 Alphaproteobacteria bacterium | reverse complement strand
CTCGGTGGTCGCCGCCGCTCCGGGCGCGCATGTCGCGTCTGGGCGGGGCGGTGTCGTGCGGCCGATACACGGGTCCGCCGAGGCCGGGCTAAGACTGCGCAGCCATGATGGATGCAACCTGCCGATTCTGACGCCGTGACCGACGCTTACGACTATATCATCGTCGGCGCCGGCTCGGCCGGCTGCGTGCTGGCCAACCGGCTGTCCGCCGATCCGGCGATCAAGGTGCTGCTGCTCGAAGCGGGTCCGCGCGACTCGAGCTGGCGCATCCACATGCCGGCGGCGCTCGTCGCCAATCTGTGCGACGACCGCTTCAACTGGTACTACGAGACCGAGCCGCAGCGGCACATGGACGACCGCCGCATGTACTGGCCGCGTGGCCGCGTGCTCGGCGGCTCCTCCTCGCTCAACGCCATGGTCTATGTGCGCGGCCACGCGCTCGACTACGACCGCTGGGCCAAGGACGGGCTGCCGCACTGGTCCTACGCCCATGTGCTGCCCTATTTCCGCCGCGCCCAGAACCATGAGCTCGGACCCGACGAATATCGCGGCGGCGATGGGCCGCTGCGTGTCACGCGCGGGCGGCAGCCCAATCCCCTGTTCAAGGTGTTCATCGAGGCCGGGCGTCAGGCGGGCTATCCCGTCACCGAGGACATGAACGGCTATCAGCAGGAAGGCTTCGGCCCGATGGACATGACGATCCATCAGGGCCGGCGCTGGAGCGCCGCCATGGCCTATCTGCGGCCCGCCATGGCGAGGCCGAACCTGACGGTCGTCGTCGAGGCGATGACGCTCCGGGTGCTGTTCGAGGGCCGACAGGCCATCGGTGTCGAATATGCGCAGAACGGCCGCACGACCCAGGCGCGCGCCGACCGCGAGGTCATCGTCAGCGGTGGCGCCATCAACTCGCCGCAGCTCCTGCTGCTGTCAGGCGTCGGGCCCGCCGATCATCTGCACCAGATCGGCATCGCCGTCGTCCACGACCTGCCCGGTGTCGGCGCCAATCTACAGGACCATCTGGAGCTGTGGATCCAGTACGAATCGACCCAGCCGATCACCCTCTACAACACGATCAAGTTCTGGCAGCAGATACCCATCGGCATCCGTTGGTTCCTGTTCCAGTCGGGCAAGGGCGCCTCGGCCCATCTGGAATCGGGCGGCTTCATCCGCTCGCGCGCCGGCATCGAGCATCCTGACATCCAGTACCATTTCCTGCCGTCGGTGATTAACGACCATGGCCGGATCCCGAGCGACCGGCACGCCTTCCAGGCTCATGTCGGCACGATGCGCGCGACCAGTGTCGGCTCGATCCGGCTCAAGTCGACCGACCCGCGCCGGCACCCGGCGATCGATCCCAACTATCTGGCGACCGAGGTCGACCGGGTCGACATGCGCGCCTGCGTCAAGCTGACCCGCGAGATCTTCGCCCAGAAGGCGTTCGATCCCTATCGCGGTCCGGAGATGCTGCCGGGCGCCCATGTCGAGACCGATGCCGAGATCGATGCCTTCGTGCGCGCGCGTTCCGACAGCGCCTATCACCCTTGCGGCACATGCAAGATGGGCAACGATGCCATGGCCGTGGTCGATGGCGGGCTGCGCGTGCGCGGGCTGGATGGCTTGCGCGTGGTCGACGCCTCGATCATGCCGAGCGTCGTCAGCGGCAACCTCAACGCGCCGACCATCATGATCGGCGAGAAGGCTTCGGACATGATCCTCGGCCGGAAGCCGCTCGAACCATCGAACGCACCGATCTACCGCTCGCCCGACTGGCAGATCAAACAGCGATAGGAGTTGGAATCATGGCCGAGCCCAAGAGCCTGCTGCAGATGGCGGGCGCGCCGCTCACCCCCGCGCCGCTCGACAAGGCAGCATTCGTGCTGATCGACATCCAGCGCGAATACAGCGAGGGCGGGCTCAAGCTGCCCGGCGTCGGCGCGGCGGTCGACGAGGCGGCGAAGCTGCTGACCCTCGCCCGCGCCAAGGGCGTGCCGGTGTTCCACATCGTCCACCACGGACGGCCGGGCGGCGCGCTCTTCAACCCGGAGGGACCGATGTCCGAGCCGGTCGCCGCCGTGGCACCCAAGCCCGGCGAGACCGTCGTGCCCAAGGGCCTGCCCAACGCGTTCGCCAAGACCGAGCTCGACGCTTTGATCAAGAAAACCGGCCGCGGCGAACTGATCGTCGCCGGCTTCATGACGCATCTCTGCGTCAGCGCCAGCGTGCGCGCGGCCCTCGACCTCGGCTACCGGACGACGCTGGTGGCGAGCGCCACCGGAACGCGCGACCTGCCCGATCCGCTGGGCGGCGTGCAGCAGGCCAACCAGGTGCACCGGGCGACGCTCGCGGCGCTGGCCGATCGCTTCGCCATCGTGGTCAAGGACGCGTCGGCCTGGTCGTAGAACGCCGGATGTGGACCAGGCAACGGGCCGGGTTTGACGGGCGAGGTTAGCTTAGCTAAGCTGGTTGCATGAAGCCCGTGACCATACATGCGGCCAAGACCAACTTGTCCAAGCTGATCAACCGCGCTTGCGCCGGTGAGGAGGTCGTGATCGCCCGCGGCAAGACGCCGGTCGTCAGGCTGGTCCCGGTCGAGGCAGAGAAGCCGCGCCGCAAGATCGGCGCCAAGAAAGGCGGGGTCAGGCCGAGCAGGGATGATGTCGACCCTTTCCCGGGCGGCGAGTCCGATTTCTGGGAGCGCGCCGCCAGGCTGCGGGAGGAGTTTTCGAGCCGCAGCTTTGGCGACACCACAATGACCATTCGGCGGGAGCGCGATCGTCGTAGTGCTCGACGATGACCGATGCCCCTTTGGTCGTCGATGCGAGCGTCGCCATCAAATGGGTCATTCCCGGGGACGGCAGCATTCGGGCGGCGGCGCTTCGATCTCGGCGGCTTTTTGCGCCAGACCTTCTGCTCGCCGAGTGCGCGCAAACTCTATGGCGCGAATTTCGGCGCCGGGCACTGTCGCGCGACGATGTCTTTAGAAGCTTCCTGACCCTGCGTCAGGCGCCAATTTCATGGACGCCGACAGGAGATCTCGTGGGTGATGCGATCGCTATCGCGACAGTGCTCAATCACTCGGTATATGACTGCGTCTATGTCGCGCTCGCTCGGAGCCTATCCACGCCTCTCGTGACGGTCGATGCAAAATTGGTCGCGGCCGCGCGACGCAACCCTCGGCTGGCCGAACTGGTGCGATCTCTGACGGATTGATTGCCTTGAGCGTTGCAGTTCGCAGCACCGAGTGCCTGAACGCATACCGGTAGAATGCGGCCTCATAAGACCGCAGCTGGGGAATCAGAAAGTCAACGACATCTTCGATTATGCTGGGCAATCCAACGCCGAAAACTCGCGGAGAACCACAACACCCGTCTCCGAGGCCTCCCGGTGATCGATCTCATCAAGCGATTGTCGAATGGCGTCGAGCTTGTCTTTCATTGATCAGATTGGAGTCATACCAACCGGCAATGATCGCGACTCGCTGAGCGTCACGCGGGGGATTCCCAAGAAGGCGAAAGTCTGAATCAATGGGGCGAACCCAGGAGGTTCGCCATGTCGACTGCTTTGCCGCTGCGTCGCGA
>VGDO01000330.1 GCA_016869645.1 Alphaproteobacteria bacterium | reverse complement strand
GATCGGTGAGCGTGTGGTAGTGTTCATCATGGCGTTGCTCTCCTTCGTGGATTCAAAACCCCGAGCCTAACGGCTCAAGGCGGGCAACGCCTGTCCTCCTATTTCAACATCGATCGGGACATCCCCGGCCGGGCACGGACACGGCGGTCTATCTCAATTCGTTCGCGAGCTACACGATCACCCGCATGGCCGACGGGAGCCTGTCGATCAGCGGGTTCGACCGTCTCTACGACGTCGAGTTGATCCGCTTCGCCGACCGCACCGTGGAGGCCGGGTTCTTCGTCTGACCGGTCGGCAGCACCTGGCCGCGGGCTATTCCTCGGCTGACGCCGACTGGAGCCCGAGGCTGCGATGATCGAAAGCGATGCTCTTGATCACGGCGAACACGGGCGAGCCCGGCCCGATCCCGAGGTCACTCACGCTCTTGCGCGTGATCCGGGCGAGCAGCGCCTGCCCGTTGAGGTCGAGCCTTGCCTCGACGATCGGACCTTCGGCTCGGCTCAGTTCGGCGATGCGGCCGCCGAGCACGTTGAGCGCGCTCAGCCCTTCCGGCCGCTTGGTGGCGAGCATGACGTCGCGCGCCCTGATCCGGACGCGCACCGGCGTCCCGAGCGGCAAATCGACCTTGGGCACGCGCAGCGCGCCGGCCGCCGAATCGAGAATGGTCAGGCCGAATGCACCGTCATGACCGGCGACACGCGCCTCGAGCACGGCGCCAGCCTCGTAGCGGCCGGTCAATGGGAAGAGGTCCAGGCGGCCCATGACCTCACCGACGGACCCGACCGCTGCGACCTTGCCGTCCGAAAGGACGACCAGGGTGGCAGTGAGACGCGTCACCTCGGCATGGGCGTGGCTGACATAGACGATCGGCAGCTTGAGCTCGTCGCGCAGTCTTTCGATATAGGGCAGGATCTCCTGCTTGCGCCCCTCGTCGAGCGAAGCGAGGGGCTCGTCCATCAGCAGGAGCTTCGGGCTCGCCAGCAGGGCGCGCCCGATGGCGACACGCTGGCGCTCGCCGCCCGACAGCAGGTGCGGCCGTCGATCGAGCAGCCCAGCAATGCCGAGCAGGTCGACGACGGCGTCGAACGATGCGTACCGTTCGCCGACCGGCGTGAACCAGCGGCCATAGCCGAGGTTGTGCCTCACGGAGAGATGCGGGAACAGCCTTCCTTCCTGGAAGACATAGCCGATGCGCCGCCTGTGGCGCGGCACGTCGACACCGCGCTCGGTGTCGACCAGGACCTGGCCATCGATGACGATGCGGCCGAAGTCGGGCCGGATCAAGCCGGCGATCACGTTGATCAGCGAGGTCTTGCCGGCCCCCGACCGGCCGAACAGCGCCGTCAGACTGTCGGGGCTGACGAAGGTGGCGTCGAGCGCGAAACCGCCGAGCCGGTGCCGGATGGCGACCTCGAGCGTCATAGCGCGACCGTGCGGTTGAGGATGCGGCGCGCAACCAGCTCGGATGCGAGGAGGGCCACCACCGAGATGGCGACCGACACCAGCGTCAGGCGCAAGGCGGCCGGGTCGCCGCCGGGGATCTGCGTCAGCGTGTAGATGGCGACCGGCAGGGTCTGCGTCTCGCCCGGAATGTTCGAAACGAAGGTGATGGTGGCGCCGAATTCGCCCAAGGCCTTGGCGAAAGTCAGGATCATGCCCGCGACGATGCCCGGCAGGATCAAGGGCAGCGTGACCGTCGCGAACACCCAGAGCGGATGAGCACCCAGCGTCCCGGCCGCGGTCTCGAGCCGCCGATCGACCATTTCGATCGAGAGCCTGATGGCACGCACCATCAGGGGAAAGCCCATGACGGCGCAAGCGAGCGCCGCGCCGGTCCACCGGAACGCGAACACGATGCCGAGATGATCGGCCAGGAAGGCGCCGATCGGCCCCTGCCGGCCGAACAGCAGAAGCAGGACATATCCCGTCACCACCGGCGGCAGCACGAGCGGCAGGTGAACAAGGACGGTGAGCAGGCTCTTGCCCCAGAACTCGACCCGCGCCAGCAGGAGTGCCACGGCCAGGCCGATCGGCAGCGTCGCGATGGTCGCGGCCAGCGCGACGCGAAGGCTGAGCCGGATGGCCGAGAGTTCGTCTGGCGTGAAGTCGATCACGGCTGCAGGACTGCGAATCCCTGCCGCTCGAATACGGCCCGGGCGGCCGGCGAACGAAGATAGGCGAACCAGGGAGAGGTCGCATCGTCGCGGGCACGGGATGTCGCGGCGACGGGATACACGATCGGCGGATGGCTTCCCTCGGGGAATGTGCCGACGACGCGAACCTGCGGCTCAGCCGCCGCGTCGCTGCGATAGACGATGCCAAGAGGCGCCTCGCCGCGCGCAACCAGGACGAGGGCGGCGCGCACGTTTTCGGCCTGGACCAGGCGGCTGGCGACCGAGGGCCAGACTCCGAGCGCCTCCAGCGCTGCCTTGCCGTACTTGCCGGCGGGCACGGCATCGACCAGAGCCATGGCAAGACGCCCGCTGCCGAGACGCTCGGCGAGCGCGAAATTCGGTTCGATGGCCACCGTTGCGGTGCTGCGCGCAGGTCCGACCAGGACCAGGCGATTGCCGAGCAGGTTGGAGCGGCTTCCAGGCCGGATCAGGCGCCGCCGTTCGACATGATCCATCCAGTCCAGGTCCGCCGAAATGAACAGGTCGGCGGGCGCGCCCGCCTCGATCTGGCGGGCAAGCGCGGAACTGGCCGCATAGGAGATGCGGGCAGCCGCGCCGCTCTCGCGGCGCCGCACCTCGTTCAGCTCGTCGAGCGCGGTCTTGAGGCTCGCTGCCGCGAAGATGACGACGTCACCGGATTGCGCATGGGCGGGGGCAAGCGCGGCAGATGCCACAGCCGCCGCGACGCCGAAAGCGGCAGAGATCATGCGGCGACGGTCGTCGTTCATGGCACGGATTCAGCTTGAGACGGCCGAGATATGCAGCAGGATACATCGGGGCGAGATCGGCAGCAAAGGGCTATATCCGTTTGAATATTTCGCTGGAAAGAGGCTGAAGCTCCCGGGCGGGCGATCAAGGCGTCGGACGCGATGATTGCCGTCGACTGACGATCGGGCGCCGCTTGGCTGCCCGCGGCGCCCGCTGGTGAAGCGCCGCCTCGAGCTCGGCGAGATGGGCCGCGGTGGCGGCATGCGCCTTCGCTTCGAGCGCGCGGTAGTGGCGCACAAGCTTGCGTCCAAACGGCGTCAGTTTCGCGCCTCCACCGGTCCGTCCGCCGTGCGCGGTGGTCGCGACGCGTTCCTTGAAGAGCTTGTTGAGCTCATCGACGAGGAGCCACGCCCGGCGATAGGACATGTTCATGGTCCGGCCGGCGGCGGAAATCGAGCCGGTCTCCTCGATGCTTTCGAGCAGCTGAACCTTGCCTGGACCGACGGCAACCGTGGGCGACAAATCGATCCGGATCGTCAGCTTGACCATGTCGGCTCCATTGCACGCCGGCGCCAGTATAAAGGCAGCGCAGGCGAATCGGTGTGCGAAACAGGTGCGCGCGCGCGCCGGCCGCGTGCGTGCGCGACGCCATGCCATCGGTGTTTCGGGGCATCGGGTTGATCGAAGGGCATCATCGGTTATT
>VGDO01000329.1 GCA_016869645.1 Alphaproteobacteria bacterium | reverse complement strand
ATCCCGCCCAGCATCATGCTCGTGATCATGGGCGATCTCATGTCCGTCTCGGTCGGAACCCTGTTCACCTCGGCGATCCTGCCGGGCCTGATCCTGTCGGGAATCTACATCATCTACATCGGGATCCTCGCGTCTCTCCGTCCGGAGGTGGCGCCGCCGCTCGCGGTCGATGTCGGCCCGAAGGACTCGGCGGAGTTCTTGCGCATGATCCTGCGCAGCTTCCTGCCACCCGCGTTTCTCATCCTCGTCGTGCTCGGCTCGATCTTCGGCGGCCTCGCCACGCCGACCGAGGCGGGCGGCGCCGGATCGGTCGGCGCCATCCTACTGGCGATCTGGAACAAGCGCTTCAATCTGAAGGTCGTGCGGGAGGTGCTCGATAGCGCGGCGCTGACCAATGCGCTCGTCTTCTTCATCGTGTTCGGCGCGACCCTGTTCTCTTACGTGTTCCGCGCGCTCGGCGGCGACGATGTCGTGGCCGAGATCCTCAAGGCGCTCGGCATCAACACGGGCTGGGAGATCCTGATTTTCCTGATGGTGCTCGTGTTCATCATGGGCTTCTTCTTCGATTGGATCGAGATCTGCCTGATCGTGCTGCCGATCTTCGCGCCCATTCTCAAGAAGATCGACTTTACGCCACACCTGTCCAGCAATTCCGACTTCCTCGTCTGGTTCCTCATCCTGATCGCGGTCAACCTCCAGTCGGCATTCCTGACCCCGCCCTTCGGCTTCGCGCTGTTCTACATGAAGGGCACCGTGCCGCCGTCCGTCACCATGCAGCACATTTACCGCGGTATCGTTCCCTTCGTCTGTCTACAGATGCTGGCGGTCGTGGTGTGCATGATCTGGCCGGAGATCGTGCTCTGGTTGCCGCGCACCTTCGGCTTCCTGGACTGAGCGCCGCCATCGGCGGCCGCGACGATTGTTCCATCGCGCCGCCGTCATGGGCTAAAATGCAGCGGGCACGCGACACCGCACCGCGAATGGCCCGCCTACACTGGAGGAAGCCATGGCCGCGACGGCTGTGAGATCCGACGCTTCGGCTCGCGATTCTATTCCGGGCGCTGAGGCCGAGGTCATGATCAACACGCGCCTGACCGACGATGTGCCGGATATTCTCGACATCCACATCCCGGTGGTCGACCGCTCGGTTGCGCTGGTCGAGAAGCTGGCACGGCGCGAACTGACGCCCGACGCCTACATGGCCGCGGTCAGGTCGCTGCACGAGGAGCTCGATCTGCCGAACAGCCTCAAGCCCTGGATCGAGCGAACGCTCCAGGAGAAAAAGGACATCGTCGTCTACCAGCGCACGAGGCAGACGCATCGCGAGGCGATCCAGTTCTTCTATCTGGCGCCCAACGTGTTCCATCCGCCGCACTGCCACCACAACATCCTGTCGACTCAGCTGGTGCTGCGCGGCCAGGCCCATGTCCGCGAGTTCGACCGCATCGCGCGGCTGGGGCCGGACACGCTGCTGCTGAAGCTCAGGCTCGATGGCTGGCTGGGCCCCGGCGAAGCGATGCGCGCAACCGAGATCGAACGCAACTGTCATTGGTTTGCCAGCGGCGACGAGCCCTGCGTGATGCTCAACTTCAACGCCTATGGCTACCAGGACTGGACCTTCAACCCGAAGGATCGGCCGCTCCGGCGCAATTTGGTCGACCCGACCCATGGCAGGAACGGCGATGGCCTGATTATCGCCAAGGAAATCAGCGTCGACGAATCCTACGCCAAGTTCGGCGGCAGGCCGCTGTCCGACTTCCCGATGGCGTGAGTCGCTGCGCGCCGAAGCGGCGCGCGAACGAAGCCATCGTCATGTCCCTGCACATCGGCATCGTCGGCTGCTCTGCCGAAGGCGCGGCCCTCTGCTACCGGACCATCTGCGCGGAGGGTGCGGCGCTGCTCGGGCCGCATGCGCATCCCGAAGTGTCCATGCACACACCTTCGCTGGCGGACTACGTCGCGTGTCTCGACCGCGGCGACTGGCCGGGCGTCGGCGACCTCATGCTCGCCTCGGCCAGCAAGCTGGCCAGGCTCGGCGCCGATTTCCTGATCTGTCCCGACAACACGATCCACCAGGCCTTCGACCATGTCGCGCCGCGCTCGCCGCTGCCGTGGCTACACATCGCCGACGTCGTCGCGGCCGAGGCTGAACGGCGCGGCTTCCGAAGGCTCGGCCTGATCGGTACCCGCTGGCTGGTCGACAGCCAGGTCTATCCGGACAAGCTTGCGGCGCGTGGTATCGGCTTCATGCGCCCGAGCGCCGTCGATCGCGACGAGATCAGCCGGATCATCATGGAGGAACTCGTCGCCGGCGTGTTGAAGCCCGAAGCGGTCGCCTATCACCAACGGGTGATCGAGCGGATGAAGGCCGCGGGATGCGATGCGGTCGTGCTCGGCTGCACCGAGACGCCGCTGATCATGAACGACGGAAACTCCCCGTTGCCCACACTCGATTCGACGCGACTGCTGGCACGCGCGGCGCTCGAGCGGGCTGTTGACGCGCCGGCGAGCGCGCGGACCTAGCCTGTGGAACTTCGCGCGCTGCGCTATTTCCAGACCGTCGCCGAGTTCGGCAGCCTGAGCCGGGCGTCCGAGTTCCTGCGCATCTCCCAGCCCGCGGTGAGCCGGCAGATCCGCAAGCTCGAGACCGAGCTCGGCCGCCGCCTGTTCACGCGCCATGGCCACGGCGTCAGCCTGACCGAGGCAGGACGCCGGCTCCTGGAACACGGCCAGCGCGTGTTGCGCCAGCTCGAACAGGCACGCGACGAGGTGCGCGGGGATGCCAAGGGCCCGTCCGGCATCGTGACATTGGCGGTGGCGCCGGCCGCCGGCTATTACCTCGTGCCGGCGCTGGTCGAGCGCGTCGCACGCGAGCTGCCCGATGTGCAGCTCAAGATCGTCGGCGGCTTCAGCGGCTACATCCACGAATGGCTGGTGCGCGGTCAGGTCGATCTCGCCTGCCTGCACGATCCGCTGCCGCGCCGCGGCTTCGAGATCGCGCCGCTGGTTGCCGAGCCCGTGTTCCTGGTCGGCAAGCCGGACGACACCCGATTTGCTGCCGGTCATGCGCGCATCGAGGACCTGGCAAGGTTGCCGCTCATCCTGCCGAGCCGGCCCAACGCCTCGCGCCGCATGCTCGACAGCTGGGTGGCACGCCGGCGCATCACGCCCAACATCGTTATGGAGGTCGATGACCACTCCATCATTCGCGCGCTGATTCGGCGCGGCATCGGCTTCAGCCTGCTGACCCAGTGCGCGATCGCCGACGATGTCGCTGCCGGCAAGCTTCAGGCGTGGCCCATTCGACCCGCGGTCGCCTGGCAGCTCGCTCTCGTCGGCTCGACCGAGCTATTGCGCAGCGAACTGGCCGGCGCGGTGGCCGAAAGCGTGCGGGCCGTCATGCGCGATCTGACGAGCAGCGGCGCGTGGCCGGGCTTGCCGCGCGCGAAGGCCAGGCGCCGACCGGCTAGACTGAACTTTGCCCCATTTTCGAGCTAAGCAATTGAAAGTGCGGGGATTTTGGCTTTGACGGTAGTCATGTAATTTGTTTGAGGGGCTCGACAGGCTGGTTGTGCGGTGATTCAAGCTGC
>VGDO01000328.1 GCA_016869645.1 Alphaproteobacteria bacterium | reverse complement strand
GCGTCAAAGTCTCCGACGCCGAATTGGCGGCAATCAACCTCGCTCGCCACGAATTCCATGGCGACTGGAACTACACCATAACGCCAAAGTCATCGTAAGACAGAGCGATTGTTCTCTAACGAGCCCTAAGCAGCTTCGGCGCGAACGGCCCCCAAATCAGTGATCCGCAATGCCGGACAACGAACAGCTCTTTCCAGGTTTGATCGACAACCCGGTGCAGCTCACCACGGGGCGCTATGCCGCCATACTCGGCCTGTCGCCCTCGAAAGGCGCGCGTTCGCCAGTGCTGTGGAACGCCGCTTTCGAGGCAGCGCATATCGACGCGCGCATGGTGCCGATGGACGTTGGGGTGGGGCGCCTCGGCGACCTGGTGTCGGCGCTCAAGTCCGATCCGCGCTTTCTTGGCGGCGCGATCACCATGCCGCACAAGCAAGCCATGCTGGCGTTGGTCGACCGCGTGGAGGACGAGGCCGGGCGGATCGGCGCGATCAATGCGTTGTATCGCGACGGCGCACGGCTGGTTGGCGCCAATACGGATGGCGCCGGCGCGTTGGCCGAACTCGAGCGGCTCACGGGCGGTCTGGCCGGGCTGCGCGCCGTCGTCATGGGTCTGGGCGGCGCGGGCGTCGCCGTGGCCGCTTACCTTGCGGGTCGCGTCGGGCGTCTGACCTTGGTCAACAGGACCATGAGCAAGGCGGTCGATTTCGCCCGGCGTCTCGGCCCAGGGGTCGGTTCGGCGCCGTGGCCCGTGACGGCGGCGTTGCTGGCCGAGGCCGACGTGCTGGTCAACTGCACGTCGGTCGGGCATGCCACGACCGATGTCACCGCAAGTCCGCTCGGTCCGGAATCGTCGCATGCGCTTGCCGCGTTGCATGGCCGTGCCGTCGTCTATGACATCATCTACCAGCCCGCCGAGACCACTCTCATGGCGCAGGCGCGCGCGCGCGGTCTCGTGACGGACAATGGACTCGGCATGAATCTGGAGCAGGCGGTCATTGCTTTCGGCAAGGCGTGCCCGGAGGCGATCAGTTCAGGCGCGCTGGATCGCGCGGCGCTTCGACGGGTCATGTTCCAGGCAGGAAAATGACGCGGATCCTGGTCGTGAATGATGAAGCCGCCGCGGCAGAGATCCTCGCACTGCCCGGCTGGCGCGCCCGGGTGGAGCAGGTCTCGCACGAAACGGTGGACGCCTTGGCCCGCCGGTACCATGTCGTCCTGAGGGCTGATCATCTCGACACGGCGCCGCTTGTCAGCCCCGATACGCGCGTGGCGCTGCTGTGCACCGAACTGGCCGCCTTCGAACGGCTCGAGAAGCTGGCGACCACGGCAGACGTGATCTTCGAGCCCTCGCCGGTCGCCAGGCTCGATATGCTCGGCGCCGGCCGGGCCACGCTCAGGACCGCGCGCGCGCTCAAGCGCGGCGCAGTCTTGGCCGCGACCGATCTGGCCACCGAGAATGGCGGCCACGGCCTCGGAGCCGGGCTGATTGACAGGGTGGTCGGCCGGCGTGTGGTGTACGATCTGGCGGAGGGTGCGCCGCTCGACTTCGGCATGCTCGGCGAGGCGAAGGACAGATCATGATCAGTGTCGTATTGCGCGCCAAGAACGAAGCGGCATGGATCGGTCGATGCCTCGCCGCTCTGCGCGGTCAGCGTGCGCCCGACATCGACGTGATCCTGGTCGACAATGAATCGACCGACGGCACCGTCTCCGTCGCTGAACGCTATGGCGCGCGCGTACTCTCGATCAGCCGCGCCGATTTCAGCTACGGAAGGGCGCTCAACATCGGCATCGCCGCTGCACGCCACGAGATCGTTTCGCTGCTGTCGGCGCACTGCATTCCGGTCAACGAGCTCTGGGCCGACTATTTGATGGCGCATCTCGGTGACGGGGGCGACGCGAAGTTATGCGGCGTCTATGGCAGGCAGGAACCCTTGCCGGACACGAGCGCCGTCGATCGCCGCGATCTATGGACGACTTTTCGTGACGAGCGGGTGCGCCAGCGTCGCGACTACTTCTTCCACAATGCGAATTCCGGCATCCGCAAGTCGATCTGGCAGGGACACCCGTTCAACGAGCAGATCAGCGGCGTCGAGGATCGCGAGTGGGGCCGGCGCATGATCCACCTCGGCTACGAAATCGTCTACGAGCCCCAGCTTCGCGTCTATCACCATCACGGCATCCATCAGGGGCGCGACGAAGGCCGCGCCAAGCGCGTCGCCGAGGTGATCGAGGTGATCCGGAGCCATCCGAAATGAACATGCCGAAATGAGCATGCCAAGATGACCATGCTTGTCGTCATTCCCGTGATCAGTGATGCATTGGTCGAAAAGCGCCTGCTGACGCCGCTCGCCGGCCGTTCGAGCCTGGAGCGCACGCTTGCCGCGGCCGTCGGTGAGCTGCCTGACGCGCGCGTCGTCGTGACCACCGACGACGGGCGGGTCAAGGCCGCCGTACGCGCGTTCGGCCGCGGCGTGGTCGTCCATGACCGCACCGTGCATGACTATGTGCCCGCCCTGTCGGCGGCCGTCGAGGCGACCGGCGACGGCGAGGACACCATCGTCGTTCTCGAGCCGACCCACCCGTTTCGGCCGGCGGGTCTGGTCGGCCGGACGGCGATCAACCTCAAGCAACGCGAGCACCTCGACAGCGTGGTCTCGGTTCGCCGCTTCAAAGCCAATCTTTGGCAAATCGAGGATGACGGCACGATCGGCGCGCTTGCGGGCGGCAGCGAGTCACGCGACCGCGTCTACTACCAGGAGCTGATCGGATTGGCGCTCGCCACCCGACCCCGGCTGCTGCGCAGCAATTTGCGGCTGGGCGATGCGGTCGGTTTCGAGGTCGTGGACCAGTTCTGGGGCTTGGTCGACATTCGCGATGACGCGAGTCTCGCGGTCGCACAGGCGATTGCGGAAAAGATGGAATCCATCGAGGAGAGCGTGGAGTGAGCCGGGTTATCGCCATCCTGCCCGCACGCGGCGGCTCCAAAGGGCTGCCGGGCAAGAACGTGATGCTGATTGGCGGCAAGCCCCTCATCGCCCATTCGGTCGCACATGCCAAGGCGTCCGGCGTGTGCGACCGGGTCCTGGTCACGACTGACAGCCCGGAGATCAGGGCGGCGGCGGAAGCCGCCGGCGCGTGGGTGCCGTTCATGCGCGCGGCGGCGCTGGCCCAGGACCTGACGCCGACCGAGCCCGTACTGACCGACGCCCTGGCGCGCGCCGAGGCGATCGACGGTCGGTTCGACATCGTCGTCTTCCTGCAGCCGACCGACATCTTCCGCAAACCGGAATGGATCACGCGCGCCGTCGAGCTCTTGCGCCAGCGCCCGGAACTGGAAAGCGCGTTCGCCGCCGCGAAGACGCACAAGAACTTCTGGTATCGCGAGAAGTCGGGCGAGCTCAAGCGCGTGTTCGACTGGATGGCCGTCTATGGTCCGCGCCAGACGCGCACACCGGTCTATCGCGAGGACACCGGGCTCGCCTGCGCAAGCCGCGCCTCGCTCGTGCGCCAGGGCAGGCGCATCGGCGACCGTGTCGAGATCATCGAAACCGACGATGCGGCCTGCGCGATCGACATCCATAACGCATTCGACTTCTGGCTTGCCGAGCAAGTGATCGGCTATCGCGCCCGGAAGGGCTAGAGCAGATTCCGATTAGGTAGAACATATCCTGCGTCAAGGATGTAGTTGAGGCATTCCTGGGGTGGGAAGGATCGAATGGCTTCGGCGATTGCGTCCCAGAGGTCGTCGACCGTCCGAGCAGCG
>VGDO01000327.1 GCA_016869645.1 Alphaproteobacteria bacterium | reverse complement strand
AGAAAGGCTACCGGCTCGCGCACCAGGGCACGCGCCAGAGCGACGCGTTGGCGCTGGCCACCGGAGAGCTCACGCGGCTTACGCTCGAGGTACGGGCCGAGCTCCACGCGATCGGCCGCGCGCTTCACTTGCTCGACACGCGCCGCACCGTCGACACCCCGCAGCTTGAGCGGATAGCCGATGTTCTCGGCGATCGTCATGTGCGGGTAGAGGCCGTAGTTCTGAAACACCATCGCGATGTTGCGTTCGCGCGCCGGCAAGTCGTTCACGCGCCGCTCGCCGAGATACACGTCGCCCGAGCTCGCCGATTCGAGACCCGCGACGATGCGCATCGTGGTCGTCTTACCGCAGCCGGATGGTCCGAGCAATACCATGAATTCGCCGGGATTCACGGTAAGCGTGAGCGTCTCCAGCACGCGCGTCGTGCCGAAAGACTTCGTGACGCCCTCCAGCCGAATCGGCGTCGCGGTCATTTGTTGGCCCCGGCGAGCGTGCCTTCGAGGTAGTACTTCTGGATGCGAATCGAAAGCACGAGCATCGGAATCATGAGCAGCGTGCCGCCGGCGGAGATCAGGTGCCACAGCACGCCTTCTTCGCCGCCGAACATCGCGAGGCCGACCGGCAGGGTCACCGCGTCCTTCGAGGTGAGGATCAGCGCGAAGAGAAAGTCGTTCCAGGTGAGGATGAAGCAGAGCAGTGCCGCGGTGATGATCCCGGGCGCGGCAAGCGGTGCGACGATGTCGGCGATAATGCGCAGGCGCGTGGCGCCGTCCATCACCGCCGCCTCCTCGATCTCGCGCGGAATCTGGTCGATGTAGCTCTTCAACATGAGCACGGCGAACGGCGTGACGAGCGCGAGCTCGATGAGCGCGAGGCCGATCCGCGTATCGTAGAGCCCAAGATCGCGAAACAACACGAAGTAGGGCAGCACGATCACCACCGGCGGGATGAACTGTGAGAAGACGATCGCAAGCACGAGCGCTCGGGCCCCGCGCAAGGCGAAGCGAGAGAACGCGTAGGCGGCCAAGGTCGCCACCGGAATCGCGATTGCCACCGCGAGCAGCGACACGATCGCGGAGTTGAGGAGCTTCTGTCCGATATCGAACGGCACGGCGAAGATGCGCTGGAAGTTCTCCAAGGTCGGCGTGAACACCCACTTGAGCGCGAAGACGTCCACGAGCGACTTGAAGCCGTTCGAGAGAATCCAATAGATCGGCACGATGATGACGGCGCACGCAAGCAGCGTTGCGGTGGTCTCGAGCGCGCGCCCGGAGACCAAGCGATTTCCAGGATCCGCGCTCATGCCGCCGCCTCACGATACGACAGCCGGATGTACATCCAGGCGAGCACCGCCATCGGCACGATCAGGAGAAACGCGAGCGCCGCCGAGTAACCGAGATCGAAATACTTGAAGCCCTGGAAATAGATGTAGTGCGAGAGTACCTGCGTCACGTTGCCCGGTCCGCCGCCGGTGATCGTGTAGATGAGATCGAACGCCTTCAACGCGAAGATGCACTTCAGCACCGTAGCGACCGCGAGGGTCGGTGCGATATGCGGCAGCGTGATGTCGCGAAACACTTGCCAGGGGCGCGCGCCGTCGATCGCGGCGGCTTCGCGCGCGTCCTGCGGCACGGTGGCGAGCGCCGCCATGATCATGAGCGTCACGTAGGGCGCCCAATGCCAGACGTCGGCGCTCACCACGACCCACGGCGCGAGCAGCTCGCTCCCGAGCGCATCGGTCATTGCACCGCCGAACGGTCGACCGAGCGCCGAGAACAGGCCATGCTCCGGATTGAACATGAAGCGCCAGGAGACGCCGATCAGCGCCGGGCTCATCACGAACGGGAGAATCAGAATGGCGCGCAGGAGCGCCTTGCCCGGCCCGCCGCGCGAGAGCAGCATCGCCAGCGCGAGACCGATCGCAACGGCGAGCACGACGCTCGTCACGGTGAAGAAGAGCGTCGCCTTGATGCTGTTCCAGACGAGCGGGTCTTCCAGCATCCGCTCGAAGTTGAGCGCGAGATCGCGTGCATTCTCCAAACCGTCGGCCGGAGTCCATAGCCACGCGGGCGCGTCGCTCCTCGCGAGCTGCCAATCCTGAAACGCGAGCGCAAGCGCCCGTGCAAGCGGCCAAAACGCGGTCGCGAGCACCACGAGGAGCGCCGGGACGACGAAGAGATAGCGCGAGGCGCGCTGCATGCCGGGTCAAACGCGCGGGGCGCCGCGTGGGCGGCGCCCGCTCGATGCGTCGTTACTTGCGCTGTCCGCGACGCAGCACGCGCTCGGCTTGACGCGAGGCGTCCTTCATCAGCTCGTCGGTGTTGCCGCCGAGCGCCGCTTTGTTGATGGCCTGCGAGAGGAGATCACCCACCTGCGGCCACTCGGGGATGAGCGGCATCACGTCTGATTCGCGCAGGCTGATCGCCGCTGCGTACTGGATGTTCGCGTTCGCCGCGTTGATCTGCGGATCGAGGAGCGAGGTCTTGTGCAGCACCACGTTGTTGATGATCTCGCGCCCACCGACCGAACGCTCGATGGCGTTCTTCTTCTCGAGATCGGCATTGGACACCCACTTAAGATACTCCCAGGCGGCCTCCTGCTGCTTGGAGAAGCGGCTGATCGAGAACGGCATCGTGATCGCGTAGCTCACCGCTTTGCCGTACGCGGGCATCGCGATGAAGCCCACCTGCTCGGGCTTCAGGGTCGATTGCTTCGGATTCACCGCGGTGGAGTAATGCCACCACCAGACCGGCACCATCGCGGCTTTACCTTGGTTGTAGGAGGTGCGCGCGTCCTGCTCGACGAACGAGGTCGCGCCCTCGGCACAGAGCTGATGCTTGGTGTGCAGCTCGATGTAGTCGCGCGTCGCTTTCAGCGCACCGGCCGTGGCCCACGCCGGCATGCCTTTCGCGTCGAAGATCCGCTCGCCCGCGCCCCAGAGGAAGTTGAGCCACACGAATAGATTCTGGCGATTGCCGTCGGCGCCGTAGTAGCAGGCAAGCGGGGCGATGCCTTCTTTCGCCTTGATGATCTTGCCGGTCTCCACGATCTGCTGCCAGGTGGAGGGTGCTTTCAACCCATGTTTTTGCAGGATGTCGGCGCGATAGAAGAGGAGCTGCGGATGCCCGCGCAGCGGCAGACCCATCGTCTGGCCGGCGACCGTCACGCTCTTCTTGAACGCGTCGGGGTAGCGGTTCATGTCGAGGCCGTCACGCGCGATCATCTTGTCGAGCGGCACCAGCCAGCGCCCGTAGGAGGGGCCCCAGGAGTCGAGGTAGTTTACGATATCGAAGTCGCCGTTCGCGGCGACGCCCACTGCCGACACCTTCTCTTGCAGGTTAGGGAAGGGTACCTCGGTGTACTTCACGTTGATGCCGGTGAGTCTGGTGAACTCGGCATCGCGCAGCTGCAGGCCGTGGAATTGCGGGGTGGCGACCCACAGCACGTTGAGGGTCACGCCCTTGTAGGGTTGCCCCGCCTTGAGGCCGTAGGGCACTTGCTGGGCTTGGGTGGCGGTGGCCGCGACGATGAGTGCGGCTGCGCCAAGGAACGAACGGCATCGCATGACAGGTCTCCTCCTCGTGGCTGGTCGATCCGCGGTGAAGCTTAGGCGAGTTTGCATTCGAATGCAAATCTCACCTCGGTCGTGTCCCAGGGTTTTTCGGTCTAACGCGACCAAGGCCTTGATGCATCGGCACAAATCACGCCCCATGCCGGGTCTCGATTTGAACTTCGGGGCGCGGATTTGGCACCCTTCCGGGAGGTATTCCGGAGGGATGATCGAT
>VGDO01000326.1 GCA_016869645.1 Alphaproteobacteria bacterium | reverse complement strand
ATCGCTGCTCGCCGATCTCGCCACGCTCACCCGCAACACCGTCCGCTTCGGCCGCGCAGCCTCCTTCCCGGTGCTCGCCACCCCGACCGAAATCCAGCGCCGCGCACTCGATCTGCTCGCCGTCAAGCCCAGCCTGTAGTCAGGACCCGCAGACAAACGCGAGTCACATCAGTGGCTTGGTCAAAATTCGGGCAAAGTTCAGCCTAAATCGCCGACAATCTCACATCAATTTAGCACCACATTTTCAGCGCCGCCTCGAAATCGCGCGGAAATCCGCGGTTCTCATGCCGCAACATCGCCCAAACTACGGAAGTTGGGCCTGCAACGCCGCCGGGCCGGAAGGTGATCGTCGCCCCCGATGGTGGTCAGTGGGCGCCGCCGCAGTCGCGCGTCGACAATGCGCTCGTCAAGGCAGTCGCTCGCGCCCATCGCTGGAAGCGGTTGATCGAGAGCGGGCGATACGCGTCGCTGACAGAGCTGGCGGAAGCCGAGAGGATCAACCGATCGTACCTATGCCGGATACTGCGGCTGACGCTGCTGGCGCCGGACATTGTGGGGGCGATCCTGGATGGCAGGGCGACGGTGAAGGTGGCGGAGATGATGGCCGCGGTGCCGGTGGAGTAGGGATTACGAGAGGCAGTCCATAGTGTGATTGACGAGACGTTTGTACAAACGCTCGTGTCAGTTCAGCCTGCCACACAAGATCTCTCCCAACATTCCTTTCCAGTGACGCGCAACACCGCTCGTGTCACCCCTTCGGAAATGCGCAGAACTTGGCATCGCCGTCGCGCGCGATCTGGGCGGGGAGGTCGATCTCCCAGGTGAGGTAGGCGTTCATCGCCGCCTGGTCGTCGCGCTTGCGGTCATAAGGGCGGTACCAGACGTCGTCGGTGTCGTCGGCCATGCGCTCCTCGCCCGTGGCGAGCGGCAAGCCGGCCGCTCTCCACGCGGCGGTGCCGCCGGCGAGCACGACCACCTTCATGTCGGTGAGCTTCGCCGCCTCGGGCGCGGCGAGCCGGGCCAGCATGCCGTCCGCCGAGGTCAGCACCAGCATGGCAGCCCTGCCGAGCTTGGGCAGACTCGCGGCCAGGCGCGCGCGGATCGCATGCCAGGCTCCGGGGATATGCGCCTCGCGATAACGCAGGCTGGACTCGAGATCGGCGACGATCACCTCGTCTCTGTCGAGCGCGGCCTTCAGCGCGGCGGCGTCGATGGTCGTGGTCACGGCGCGGTCGAGGTCGAGCACGCGCGGGTGCTCCGCGCCGGTCACCAGCGCGCGGCCGCCGAGCCCGCCCGCCAGCACATAGACCTCGAAGCCGCCCATCTGGATCAGCCACGACGCCGTCATGGTCGCGCGCACGCCATTGTCGTCGACCAGAACCAGACGCGCATGACGCGTGCCGACATAGGCATCGGTCGCCTGTACGAGCTGGCCGCCCGGCGCCGAGCGCGCGCCCTCGATGTGGCCGGCGGAATATTCCTCTGGCGAGCGCACGTCCAGCAGATAGAGGCTGCGCCGGTCGCGCTCGGCCATGAAGCGCGCGAGCGCGGCCGAATCGACTGTCGTCACACCGAAGCGGCGCGCCACCCGCGCCGCCGCCTCGCGCGCCTGGGCGAGGCCCTCGGGCGAGGGCGGCGGCGCCACGCGGTCGGCGCCCCGTTCCAGCTCGAAGCCGGCGAGATGCCAGCCCATAGTGCCGTTCTCCAGCGCCGCCACTGGGTTGGGCAGGCCGGCATTGATCAGCGACTGCGCGCCGATGATCGAGCGCGTGCGCCCCGCGCAGTTGACGACCACCAGCGTCTTCGGCGACTTGACCATGTCGTGGACGCGATGCACCAGCTCGGCGCCCGGGCAGTCGATGCCGTCGGGGATGTTCATGGCGCGGTACTCGGAGAAGGGCCGGCTGTCGAGGATGACCAGATCCTCGCTGGCGTCGAGCTTCGCCTTGATCGCGGCGGCTGAGAGGCGCGGCGTGCCCTCGCGATGCTCGATGAATTCGCCGAAGGCCTTCGACGGCACGTGGACGCCGCTGAACAGCTCGTAGCCGGCAGCGGCCCAGGCCTCGACGCCGCCGCGCAGGATCGAGAGATTGCGATAGCCGAAATGCAGCAGCTTGAGCGCCGCCTTTTCGGCGAGGCCTTCGCCGGTTTCGTCGCACAGCACGATGCGCGTCGAGCGGCGCGGTACCAGCGCATCGACGCGCATCTCGAGCCGCGATAGCGGCAGCGGCACGGCGAAGAGCAAATGCCGCTTGGCGAACACGCCCTCCTCGCGCGCATCGAGGATGGCGAGCTCCCCGCCATCGCTGATCATGCGCTTGAGCTCGGCCGCCTCGACCGTGGGCGTGGCGATGTTGGGATTGGCAGGGAAATGCGCGTAGTCGCCGCCGGTGCTGCTGGAAAAGAAGATCCGGCCGGGCAGATGCTCGAGGCTCAGGCCGTAGCAATGCAAATGCAGCGTCGGCTCGCCGCCGCGCGATTCGATGGTGTGAAAGTCGTTGGGCATGAAGCCGACCGCGTTGCCGCGGCGCACCGTAAGCTCGCCGGTCTTCTCGATCGTGCCGCGGCCGGGGGTCTGGCGGTTGTCGGTGCGGCGATAGAACACGTTGTGCTCGTCGCCGTGGATGCCGGCGATCACCGCCCAGGTGGTGTGATCATGCGGCGGCTGGGCGCGGCCCTTGACCCCGGCCGCGGCATAGAGCGCGAAGCGCAGATCTGCATCCTCGGCCAGGCGATAGATGCGGCCGGTGGAGCCCTCGGGAATCGGGAAGTGGTCCCAGGGAAACAGCTCGGCGCGATTGCCGAGGGCGATCATCACCGCCTTGACCTCGTCGAGCATGGCGCCGGTGACGCCGTGGCGTCGCTCGATCTCATGCACGCGCGCCATTGCCTCTGCGACCGCCGCCGCGCGTTGATCGTGGATCGACATGGCTGCACTCCGTCGGCGTCGCCGTTCAGGCCGGCACGTTGCTCCAGTCGCGCGACACGGCTGCGCGCGCCACGCGGCGGCCGATGTCGCGCATCATCTCCCGGTCCGCCTCGTCGTCGCCGGTCTTGGGGGGGATGCGGATGATCGTGTTGTTCTCGTAAGTCAGCACCTCGCCTCGCGGCCCGAAATCCGGTTTCGGCAGCGGCTCGCCCTTGGCGACGGTCTTGATCGCGCGGCCCAGAATTCGGCGGAACATCGCCACGCCTTGGTCGGAGGCGCACAGATGCTCGCGGCCATGCGGCGAGATCGGACCAATCGAGGAATGGGCGTCGTAGTCGCCGGGGACGCGCTGGCGCTCTTCGTACGGCCGATCGCAAGCCTGCCCGAAGCTTGCGCCGGCGTCGAGGACCGCCGGATCGGGGTCGGTTTCGTGATAGTGATTGAAGCCGATGTTCATGGTGTTGGTGTCGTCCAGCGGCACCGCCCAATGCGTTTGCATCGCGCGAACGAACCGCTTGGGCTCGTGCCCGCTTTCCCAAGTCGGCCCGTATTGGTGGATGTTCGGCATGATCAGGTTGGTCATGCGCACCCAGACATTGTCGGCGACCCGGCGCGTGGCCACGTAGACCATGCCGTTCGGCACCTCGACGAATTCGAGCTCGGGTATGAACGCGAATTCCTCCGTGAACTGCGTGGTCGACACGATGGTGTGCAGGAACGACGTGTGCACTGGGTCCATGCAGTTCTCTTTGATCTGGACCCAATTGCAGGGAAGGATGTTGCGGCCCCAGGGCACGTGGCGATAGCCAGGCAGGGTGAAGGGTTCGAAGATCGGAAACGTCGGTTTGGCGTCCGGCG
>VGDO01000325.1 GCA_016869645.1 Alphaproteobacteria bacterium | reverse complement strand
CGATGGCGGGCACTGGCAAGCCGATCATCATGTCGACCGGGTTGGCTGATCTGAGCCAGATCGACTTCGCCAAATCGCTGATCGAGCGCGTGTGGCGCGATGCCGCCATCAAGCAGTCGCTTGCCCTTCTCCACTGCGTGACCGCCTATCCCGTGCCGGCCGCGCACGCCAATCTGGCGGCGGTCCGCACCCTGGCGCGGCGCTACGACTGCACGGTCGGTTATTCCGATCACACCTTGGGCACCGAAGCCTGCGTGCTTGCGGTTGCGGCCGGTGCCCGCATCATCGAGAAGCATTTCACCTTGGACAACAACTTCTCCGACTTCCGCGATCATCAGCTGTCCGCCGATCCGAAGGCGCTCAAGCGCATGATCGAGGCGATCGCGGAAGTCGAGGTGCTCCTCGGCTCCGGCGAGAAGGTGCTGCAGCCGGAGGAGACGGCGTCGGTCATCTCGATCCGGCGCTCGATCGCGGCGGCACGAGACTTGTCGACCGGGCACGTGCTCGGCCCCGGCGACATCGTCTGGCTCCGGCCGGGTGACGGCATTCCCCCGGGAGAGGAGCGCCGCGTGCTGGGCCGTCGACTGGCGACCGACGTCGCCGCCGGAACGATCCTGAGGGCGGACCATGTGCGTTAGCGCGGGGGGTTCGCCATGTGCGGCATAGCCGGCGCGATCGGCGCCGCACGCCCCGACCGGGATCGCATCGAGCGTACCCTCCGCCTCATGTCGCGCCGAGGCCCCGACGGCAGCCGCTTCCATCAGGAGCGCGTCGGCGGCCAGAACGTCACGCTGCTCTTTGCGCGCCTCGCCATCGTCGATCTGGATGACCGCTCCATGCAGCCTTTCATCCAGGACGACATCGTCCTGGTCACGAATGGCGAGCTCTACAACTACGTCGAGCTCAAGTCTGAGCTCGAGGCGAAGGGCCAGGTCTTCCGCACCACCTCGGACACCGAGGTCCTGCTGCAGGCGTGGCGCCACTGGGGCGAGGCGGCATTCGATCGCATGGAAGGCATGTGGGCGTTCGCGCTGATCGACCGCAAACGCGCCAAGGTCGTGCTCAGTCGCGACCGCTTCGGCGAGAAGCCGCTTTATGTCTGGCAACAGGGCGACACGCTCTATTTCGGCTCCGAGATCAAGTTCCTGGCCGAGTTGTCAGGACGCAAGCCCGACGTCGATGCCGCCCAGGTCAAGCGTTACCTGGTCAACGGCTACAAGTCGCTCTACAAGCGCCCGCACACCTACTATCGCGAGGTGGCCGAGCTGCCGGCCGCGAGCTATGCCATCGTCGACGGCAGCAAGCCGATCACGCCACAGCCCTACTGGCAGCTCGCCTATCGCCCCCGGGCGATGAGCATGACCGAGGCGATCGAGGGCACCAGGGCGGCACTCGACGAAGCCGTGCGCATCCGACTGCGCGCCGACGTGCCGATCGCCTTCTGCCTCAGCGGCGGCATCGATTCGACGATGCTCGTCGGCATCGCCGCCAAGCGCTACGGACAAAAGCTGCACACCTTCTCGATCATCGACAGCGACGAGCGCTACCACGAGCTCGACAACATCGACGCCACGGTCGAGTTTCTCGATTGCGAAAGCTTCCGGGTGCACACCAGCACGGAAGGCTTCTTCGAGCGCCTGCGCGCGCTGGTCGGCTACCACGACGCGCCGGTCGCGACCATCACTTACTACCTGCACGCCTTCCTGTCGGAAGCCATCCACGCCCGCGGCTATCGCGTCGCCGTGTCAGGCACGGCGGCCGACGAGCTGTTCACCGGCTATTACGACCACTACAGCATGTGGCTCGCCGAGATGAGCGGGCGATCCGACTTTTCGCGCCTGGTCGAGGACTGGAAGGGCAGCTACGGCGCCTATGTGCAGAACCCGGTGCTCAAGGACCCGCTCGCCTTCGTGCGCAACCCCGCCGAGCGCGGTCACATCTACCTGAACGCCGATCTGTTCCAGCAATGGCTGGTCCACCCGTTCGAGGAGAAATTCGAGGAGACGCACTTCACCGACAACCTGCTGCGCAACCGCATGCTGAACGAGCTGTTCCACGAGGCGACGCCGGTCATCCTCAAGGAGGACGACCTGAACTCGATGTACTACTCGGTCGAGAATCGCTCGCCCTATCTCGACCGCCGCCTCGCAGAATTCCTCTACACCGTGCCGGCCGAGCATCTCATCCGCGATGGCTACGCCAAATGGCTGCTGCGCGCGGCAGGCGAAGGCATCGTGGTCGACCGCGTGCGGCTCGACAAGCGCAAGCGCGGCTTCAACGCGTCGATCGACAGCCTGGTCGACCGCACCAACAACGCGACGCGGCAGCGCCTGCTGAGCGACGGGCCGATCTTCGACATCGTGCGGCGCGACGCAATCGAGGCATTCCTCGACGGCAGCATGAACGACAACAGCTTCTCAAAATTCCTGTTCAGCTTCATCTCGGCGCAGCAGTTCCTGGAGCACCACCGGGACTGGCGCGTGTGAGCGCCCGATGAGATATTGCCGCCGTTGCATCCTGCCCGATACGCGACCGGGCATCGTGCTCGATGCCGAGGGCATCTGCTCCGGTTGCCGCGGCCACGACGACAAGGAACACCGGATCGACTGGACCGCGCGTCGCGGTGCGTTCGAACGTCTGGTCGCGGCCGCCAAGGCGCGTGCCCAGGGCTATGACTGCATCGTGCCGGTCTCGGGCGGCAAGGACAGCTGGTATCAGGTGATCCGCTGCCAGGAATACGGTCTCAGGGTGCTCGGCGTGACCTGGCGCACGCCGGCGCGCACCGAGATCGGCGAGCGCAATCTGCGGGAAATGATCAGCAGGCTCGGCATCGATCACATCGACTACACGATCGATCCGGAGACCGAGCGCCGCTTCATGGTTGCCGCATTCGAGCGCAAGGGCGCCACCGCGATCCCGATGCACATGGCGCTGTTCGCCATCCCGATCCGGTTTGCCGTCGACCTGCGCATTCCGCTCGTCGTCTGGGGCGAGAATCCGCAGCTCGAATTCGGCGGTCCCGAGGCCGATCGACTCGCCACCGATCTCGATCTCGCCTGGATCCGCAAATACGGCGTGACCAACCAGACGGAATGGCGGGACTGGATCGGCGCCGAGCGGCTGACCGAGCGCGACATGGCGGCCTACCGCCTGCCGAGCGAGGAGGCGTTCCAGCGCTTCCAGCCCAAGTCGATCTTTCTCGGCTCCTATTTCAAGTGGAACTCCGAGGACAATGCGCGCGTCGCCGCTGAGCGCGGCTTCGTCAGCGGCGAGGAGCACCGCAAGACCGGCGTGTGGTCTTTCGCCGACATCGATTGCCACTTCATCGCGCTGCACCATTTCCTCAAGTGGTACAAGTTCGGCATGCTGCGCTCCTTCGACAATCTGTCGCAGCAGATCCGCTACGGCACGATCACGCGTCCTGCCGCGATCGACAGCATCAAACGCCATGGTCTCCAAGTGCCGGAGGATGGCATAAGGCGGTTCTGCGTCTTTGTCGGCAAACCCGAGCGATGGTTCTGGGACGTTGCGGAAAGCTTTCGCAATCTCGATATCTGGCGCAATGACAACGGCCGCTGGACCATTCCCGGCTTCCTAATCGAGGATTGGACGTGGTAGCGATCGCCGCGATCGCCGCGCCCGAGCGCTGCGCCATGTGCGGCGACGCTCGGCATCGACACGTCGTTGACTACGACCGGCCGCCGCCGGGCGAGACCGATTTCGGCATCCGCGACTACCGGCGCACGATGTGGCAGTGCGGGACTTGCGGTCACGTCGTCAACCGTTACGGCTTCGACCTCGCCAAGTCGCTC
>VGDO01000324.1 GCA_016869645.1 Alphaproteobacteria bacterium | reverse complement strand
CGGTAGCTCTCCCGCAGCAGAATGGCTGGCGGTGATCCGCGGTTCGGAACGATCGCGACGTACATGTGCAGCTTGAATCACGGCACAACCAGCCTGTCGAGCCCCTCAAACAAATTCCATGACTACCTTCAAAGCCAAAATCCCCGCACTTTCAATTGCTTAGCTCGAAAATGGGGCAAAGTTCAGACTAGCAATCCCGTCCCCTCCCTCGCGCCAAGCGCGGGGGAGGGTTAGGGTGGGGGCATTGGCCGATCACCCTTCGGGCCCCCACCTTGATCCTCCCCCGCCAGAGGCGGGGGAGGAGGTTTCGTGCGCCATGACACTCCCCCAATTCGAAACCGCGCGACTGATCCTGCGGCCGCGCAGCTTGGCCGACACCGATCGCTGCATCCAGATGGACAGCGATCCGGAGGTGGTGCGCTACGTCATGGGACCGTGGTTGCATCCGACGCGCCACCGCAGCTTCATCGAGGAGCGCACGCGCGGTCCCTTCCCGCCGGGCCAGGGCTATTGGAGCATCGCGCGCAAGGGTGTCGCCGACGATTTCATCGGCTGGATCGTGCTGATTCCAATCGATGCCAAGGGACCGGAAATCGAGACGGGCTGGCGCTTGCGGCGCGACATGTGGGGCCAGGGTTATGCAACCGAGGCGGCGCGTCCCGTGCTGCATCACGGCTTTGCTACGCTGGGATTGAACGAGATCATCGCCGAGATCGAGCCGGCGAACGCCGCCTCGATCCATGTCGCGGAGAAGCTGGGCTTGCGCTACCAGCGCGTGATCCCGCGCGACGAGCGCAGCACGGTGATTTATGCGATGACGCGGGAGGAATACAGACAAAGGCATCCGACATCTTGCTCACCCTGAGCTTGTCGAAGGGTGAGAGCGCTGATCGCACCACCGGCGCCAACGCCTCAATATCAGTCACGCGGCGACGGCCTCTTGCTACCGCGGAATCACATACACCGGGCTCGACCACGCCTGGTGGCCGTCCTCGGTGGTGACGCAGACATAGAGCGGGTTGTCGCGTCCTGGCTTGAGCTTGACCCGCTGCGTGAGCTGCATGCGCTGCGTGCGATTGACGTCGGGCAGGCGGAAGATGCGGATCTGGCGGCGGATGCCGCCCGCGGTGAAGACCAGATCGTCGAGGCCGATATGGGCGATCGGCACCTTCGTCTTGACGAGCGGCGTGTCGATCGTGAGCGTGCCGGACTTCGGATCGTCGAGCCACGCATCGAAGCCGCCGAAGCCGCCGGTCGTCAGCGCCGTCCATTCGACGCGCGTGCCGTCGACCAGGTCGCAGCGCTTGTCGAGATTGTGCAGATTGATGGGCTCGATGCGCGCGAGGCGGTTGCCGGCGAGCGTCGCATGGCCGTCCCACACGGTGTGCCGGCCGCGGCCGCGGTACTCCGAGCCTTCCCAGATGAGGCGGAAGCGCCGGCCGAGCTCGGCCGGGCCATAGGGCCGCGCGCGATGCACGAGATCGAGGCCGTTGCGGATCTCCAGCCGCTCGATCGGCGCACCCGCGACGCATTCGACCTCGAAGGTCACCTCGGTCTCGTCGGTGGCGACGATGTCGCCCATCATCGCGTCGCGCACGGTCGTGGTCTCGCTGGTCCCGAGATTGGGATCCTGCGAATGCAGCGCAGCGTCGCGCTGAAAGCGCACGCGTGTGTCGAGGATCAGCCGGCTGCCGGTCGTCGCGTAGTGATGGCGCCGGCGCAGCGCGTCGAAGATGCCGGCGCGCGTCAGCTCGGTCGCGAGCATGCAGCTCAATCCGCCATAGGCGCCGAACAGCGAGGCGCCGGGATAGGAGGCGCCGTGCCGTCCCTTGTGGCCGTCGGAATTGGCGAGGATGCCGATGCGGTAGCCCTGCTCGAACCCGTCCTCGACCAGCCACTCGAAGGTGCCCCAGTCGGAATGCACCTCGACCGCGCGCTCGATGCGCACGTCATGCGCCATCTTGATATCGGCATAGCGCCCGCCGATATGGGCGAAGACGACGCAGTCCTCACCCTTGAGCGCATCGAACAGGTCCTTGGCGGCATTGGCGTCGGTCGCGAGATCGGCATGGTCGTCGACCAGCGCGTGGGACGAGCGGTGGATCTGGCGGCCCTCGGTCATGAACATGACGTTGCGGTCGCCGCCCAGTCCCGTATTGCCTGACCACTCATAGCCCGGGAAGATGACGAAGCTGCCGTCCTTGTTGTATTCGGCCGTCAGACGGTTGAGCTCGTTCCAGAATGGCGTGGTGATCTGGAAGTCGTTGCCCTGGTGGCTCATCACGTCGAGGAAGGCGCGGTCGCGCCCGAATTCGATCAGCTCGCGCGCCGAATTTGTGCCGATCGTCTCCTCGGACTGACCGTGCAGATCGCCCCAATAGGGTTTGAGCGTCGCTTCGCGCGCGATCCGCAGCGGATTGCTCTGGCACAGCCGCTTGCCGGACTCGTCGAACAGCTCGATCGAGATGTCGCCTGGCGCGTCGGCAATGAGGCCGTCGATTGTCGGGCAGATCATGCCCGGCCTGATGCGCAGGGATGGCGGCAGGCCCCGGATCGGCCGGCTCGGCACCAGCTTGACCGTCAGGTCGCCACGATCGCTTGGATTGCCCCAGCGGTCGTCGGCCTTGATGCCGAGGCGGAAGGACTCGCCGATCCGGCATTGGGTCGGCAGGATGGCGTTCCAGATCGCCGGCGGGCCGGCGATCACCGCGATCTCCGGCGAGCGCGGCAGCTCGGTGTAGTCGTAGGTCGCAAACGCGTCGACCAGCACCTTGAACTCGAAGCTCGGCTCGACGAAAGTCTGCACGCGGATTCCGGGCGATCCCTGCCGCTGGTCGCCGAAGCGCACGGTGATCGTGTCTCCCTCGCGCAGGAAGCCACGCATCACGCGAATGAACAGCGTCTTGTCCCACGGGCGGATGTTGCGCTTGTTGTCGAAGACGACGTCGAGCACCGCGCCATTCGACGCCTCGATCGTCGTGTAGTTCGGCGCCTTGGGCTCGGTGAATTGCGGTTTCGCCATGTCGCTGGCGAAGCGGAAGACGATCTTGAGCGAGCCGGTGTCGTCGATGCCGAAATAGCCGGCCGTGTAGATCAGCGTGAAGGACTGATAGCTGCCGGCCTCGAAGGCGCCGGTCGGCGCAATCGTCGCATGGCCCATGCGCTCGGACATGTAGGTGGAATGCGGCATCCCCGTCCTCGAATCGTCGTCGTTGCGAGGGACTGTGCCACGGTCGGCGAGGCCGGACAACGCGCGGCGCGGCCAAATTCATCGGTCTTGCGGAATGAAGCTGTCGATCCGATTGTTCACAGCCAAGAGGCCGGCGCAAGCGGATGACGGCCATTGTCACGAAGGGGGAGGCATTCCATGAGATCGATTCGCACGTTCACCGCGGCATGCGGGGTTGCCGTGGCGATACTCGCCATGACCGATACGATGGTCCAGGCCCAGCAGGCACCCGTCCGCGAGATCAGCAAGATCGCCGGCGAGGTCTATCGCTTCCGCAACAACAACCACTATTCCGTGTTTGCGGTTACGCCGGCCGGCGTCATCGCGACGGACCCGATCAATGCCGGTGCGGCCCAATGGCTCAAGGAGGAGGTGCAGAAGCGCTTCAACCAGCCGGTCAAATACGTCATCTACAGCCACGACCATGCCGATCACATCTCCGGCGGCGAGGTCTTCGACGGCGCCATCATCGTGGCCCACGAGTACGCGTCCGGTAGAGGCCGCCTTACGGTGCGCCGTTACGCGTGAGATGGTGTGCCCATTGATTTGCGAATCAATGAGGGCACATGACGACGGTAACGGTTGATACGGGCGTTGAGCGGCG
>VGDO01000323.1 GCA_016869645.1 Alphaproteobacteria bacterium | reverse complement strand
ACCCCGACCCGCATCTACGTCAAGAGCTGCCTGGCCGCGCTCCGTGGCGCGCGCGGTGCCATTCGCGGCATGGCGCATATCACCGGCGGCGGTCTGGTGGAAAACCTGCCGCGCGTCTTCCCGGATAGATTGACTGCGACCCTCGACGGGGGGAGCTGGCCCATCCCGCCCGTGTTCCGTTGGCTGCAGCGGGCCGGCAACGTCGCGACGAGCGAAATGGCGCGCACATTCAATTGCGGCATCGGCATGGCCGTCATCGTCGCAGCCGACGACGCCGAACGCGTCGCGGCAGCGCTGCGCCGGGCCGGCGAGACCGTTCACCGTATCGGCCGGATGACGACGGCGGACGGCCCCGACGCGACGGTGCGGCTCGACGGCTGGGATCGCGCGTGGAACGGCTGAAGATCGCAGTTCTGATCTCCGGACGAGGCAGCAATCTGCAGGCCCTGATCGACGCCTGCGCACAGCCGGACTTTCCGGCCGCGATCGCCCTCGTACTGTCGAACCGGCCCGATGCCTTCGGGCTGGCGCGCGCCCGCCAGGCCGGTCTGCCGACGCGCGTCATCGACCACAAGGCGTTCGCCGATCGCATCGCCTTCGATGCGGAACTCGACACGGCGATCACCGGGAGCGGCGCCCGCCTGGTCTGCCTTGCGGGCTTCATGCGACTGCTCACCGCAAGCTTCGTCGAGCGGTGGCGCGACCGCATGATCAACATCCATCCCTCGCTGCTGCCGGCCTTTCCCGGATTGCACACCCATGAGCGCGCGATCGCGGCTGGCTGCCGCTTCAGCGGATGCACCGTCCATTTCGTGCGATCCGAGATGGATGCCGGACCGATCATCGTCCAGGCCGCCGTTCCGACCCATCCCGACGACGATGCGGAACGGCTCGCGGCGCGCATCCTCCAGGCCGAGCATCGGATCTATCCGATGGCCGTGCGGCTGATCGCCGAAGGACGCGTGCACGTGGAACTTGTCGACGGGGCAGAGCGCGCCGTGGTGTCCGGCGCCGCCGCGCCCCGGGCCACGCTGTTCAATCCTGACGCCTGACCGCCCGCGCAAAGTCTTGAGATGATGGGCGGGCTATATTAGCCTACGTGGCTATCGGATTCGGCTCGACCAGGGGGGAATGTTCAGCCATGGCAATGGACGCGCAATACCGGGTTCACCGGGAAACCTGGAACACGTTCTGCAAGCTGATGACGTGGACCATCATCGGTGTGGTCGTCATCCTCGGCGGAATGGCCACGTTCCTGCTGTAGCCCGCTTCGGCAAGGCTGCCGACAGCCAAGGCCGGACGGATCGTCCGGCCTTTGCCACTTTGGGACCAGCCAACAGTCCGGTGCTCAGCCGACGAGCTCGGTTCCGGCAAAAAAGAACGCGATCTCGATCCTGGCGTTGTCGGCAGAGTCGGAGCCGTGCACCGAGTTGGCCTCAATCGACTCGGCGAAATCCTTGCGGATGGTTCCGGCGGCCGCATTGGCCGGGTTGGTGGCGCCCATGATCTCGCGATTTCGCGCGACTGCGGAATCGCCTTCGAGCACCTGGACAACGACCGGCCCCGAGGTCATGAACTTGCACAGATCCTTGAAGAAGGCGCGCTCGGCGTGGACGGCGTAGAACTGCTCGGCCTGTCTCTGCGTCAACCAGAGACGTTTCTGCGCAATGATGCGCAGGCCGGCATCCTCGAAGCGCGCATTGATCTTGCCCGTCAGGTTACGCCGCGTCGCATCCGGCTTGATGATTGACAAGGTTCGTTCGGTGGCCATTCCGCGCTCGCTCTTCATGGGTTGGTGAGAAACGGCCGGGGTTATATACGGCCCCGCCCCCGGCGGCAACCATGGCCTTGGGCAATCGCTGCAGCGGTCGGGTCAGCTCTTGTCCCAGCCGCCGCGTTCGTTTTGCTTCCAGTAGGTCACCGAATGTCCGGCCGACTTGTACTGCGCCCAGCGCTGCCGCGCGACGCCCACCGCAGCCTCGTCGTTGCCGTCGAAGATCTCGAAGCAGCGCTCGTAGGTGCCCACGGCGCCTGACACTGCCCCGTCGGTCAGAAGCAGGAAGCGCGCGCCGTTGGGGTTCTCGTCCGCCGCCGTCAGCCAGACCGGCTGATCCGGGGCGTCGCCGTCGCGCGCGCTGCCATGAGGCAAGAAGCTCCCCGGGTCGTAGGTCCAGAGCTGCTGACTGAGCCACTCGACCCGCTCGTCGGAGCCGGTCATGACGACGGCGCGCGCGCCGCGCTCCAGAATCTTCTCGAGCAGCCGAGGCAACGCCCATTCGAGCGGCCGCGTGCGCAGGTGATAGAAGCTGACCTCGGTCATCGATGCCGGGCGGCGCGGGCCCCGGCGGCGCCGGGCCCGCCTGGTTCAGCTCTTGTCCTCGTAGTGGTCGGCGACGAGGCGCTCGAGCAGGCGCACGCCGAAGGCCGTCGCTCCCTTCGGCACCAGTGGCGCGTCTTTCTTCGACCAGGCCATGCCGGCGATGTCGAGGTGCGCCCACGGCACCTTGTTGACGAAGCGCTGCAGGAACTGCGCGGCCGTGATGCTGCCGCCGGCGCGATCGCCGACGTTCTTCATGTCCGCGGCATCGCTGTCGATCGCGCGGTCGTACGCGTCGCCCAGCGGCAGACGCCAGAGCTGCTCACCGACCGCCTTGCCCGCGTCGAGCAGTCGCTGGCTCAGCTCGTCGTTGTTGGAGAACAGTCCGGCATGCTCGTGGCCGAGCGAAATGATGATCGCACCGGTGAGCGTCGCCAGGTCGATCATGAAGCGCGGCTTGAAGCGGTTCTGGCAGTACCACATGGCATCGGCCAGCACGAGCCGGCCTTCGGCATCGGTGTTGATGACCTCTACCGTCTGGCCCGACATGGTGGTGACGATGTCGCCCGGCCGCTGCGCGGTGCCCGACGGCATGTTCTCGACCAACCCGACGATGCCGACCGCGTTGACGCGCGCCTTGCGGCCGGCAAGCGCGCGCATGAGGCCGATGACGGCCCCCGCGCCGCCCATGTCCCATTTCATGTCCTCCATGCCACCGGCCGGCTTGATCGAGATGCCGCCGGTGTCAAAGGTGACGCCCTTGCCGATGAAGGCGACGGGCTCCTTCACCTTGGAGCCCGGCTTGCCGCTCCATTGCATCGCGACGAGGTATGGCTCGTGGGCGCTGCCCTGGCCGACGCCGAGCAGCGCGCCCATGCCGAGCTTCTTCATGTCGGAGACGCCGAGGACGTCAACTTTGACGCCGAGCTCGGTCAGCGACCGGCAGGCATCGGCCAGCGTCTTCGGGTAGATGATGTTGCCCGGTTCGGACACCAGGTCGCGCGTCATGAACACGGCGTCGGCAACGGCGTCGAGCGACTGAAAGGCCTGCTTGGCCGACGACGGGTCGTCGCTCATGACAGTTACGCGTTTCAGGCTCGGCTTGTCTTCGGCCTTCAGCTTGGTGCGGTACTTGTCAAACCGATAGGCGCGCAGCTTCGCGCCGTAGCCGACATGCGCGGCGCGCTCGCCAGCCGGCTGCTTGGCTCCTTTGATCGTGTCGACGAGGATCGTGACCTCGCTTTCGCCGCTGGTCAGCAAATTCCCGACCACGGTGCCGCCGCAGCGCGCGGAGACATCGACCGACAGATCGTCGGCCTTGCCGAGACCGACCAGCAGGATGCGGGACAATCGAGTGCGCGCCGGCGCCAAGATGGTCAGCACCTGATACGACTTTCCGGTGAATCGGCTGGCCGCCATGGCCCGCGAGACGGCACCGCCGGTGCGCTTGTCGAGCTGCGCGGCGGACGGAGAGAGCTTCCTGCCTTCGATCACGCCAACGGCGACCGCGCCTCTCTTCGGCAGCTCGGCGCTGGCAAAAGCGATCCTCATGATTCGACTCCTGGAAACGGGGAATTGGATCGGGGCGGGCAGGCAACCACTCCGGACGGCCAGA
>VGDO01000322.1 GCA_016869645.1 Alphaproteobacteria bacterium | reverse complement strand
CGATCCCGGGCAACGGCAGCCCGTCATCGACGTCCCGGGCACCGTGAATGCGGCGCACGATGTCGGCGACCTGACGTGCAGCGGGGAACAGCCGCTCGGTGTCGAGAGACGAGATGAGCAGGGTCACCGGCTTGCCCACCGGCGGGCCGGCGCGCGGCTTGGTCACCTCGATGACCACGCCGGCGATGTCCTTCGTGCGCTCGCGGATGTCATCGAGGATGAGATTTGCACGGCGGCGCTCGCGCCAGTCGACGAACTCGAACTGCACCGTGCCGACAGTGTCCTCGGTTACCTCGTCGGAACCGCGTGCACGTTCACCGACCCGGGCATAGGTGGTCGAAATCTCAGGGATGCCCTGCATCCGGCGCTCGACCTCGCGGACCAGCGCATCCTTCTCGATCAGCGAGATGTTCCCGCGGGCGCGGACCTGTACCAGGCCGAACTCGGGCTCGACGTCAGGGAAGAACTCGACACCGTTGCCGAACTTGCCATACGCCTGCACGACCCCGACGAGTAGCGCCAGGGTCAGGCCCAGCGTTGCCAGTGGGTGGCGCAAGGCGAGGCGGACCGTGCGCATATAGGGCCCGCGATCGGCCACGCGTTCGTCACGCTGGACGGCGGTGGCGCGGCCGAGCAGCGAGCCCAGCGTCGGCGTAAAAAACAGCGCCACGATGAGGGAGGCCGAGAGCGTCGCTATCAGGGTCAGCGGCAGGTATTTCATGAATTGGCCGACGACCCCGGGCCAGAACATCAGCGGCGAGAAGGCGGCGACGCGGGTCAGGGTGGCGGCGATCACCGGTCCGGCCATGCGGCTCGCGGCCAGCGAGTAGGCGGCTCGCGGCTCCATGCCCTCGGACATGCGGCGCTCGGCGAACTCGGAGACGATGATCGCGTCATCGACCAGCATGCCGACGGCGAGGATGAGCGAGAACAGGACGACGATGTTGACCGTCAGCCCGGCGAGATCGAGCCACAGGATCGCGGCGAGGAACGAGCCGGGGATGGCGATGCCGATGAACAACGAGGCGCGCGCCCCCAGCGCCACCAGCATGATGACGACGACGAGCAGGACGGCAGTGATGACGCTGTTCTGCAGCTCGTGCAGCATGTCGCGGATGTTCTTCGACTTGTCCTGGCTCAGCGTCACCTCGACGGTGGCTGGCCAGGTCTTGCGCAGCTCGGCGAGGACCGCTTTGGTCCGGTCGACGGTCTCGATGAGATTCGAGCCGGTCCGCTTGGAGACTTCGAGGACGATCGCAGACTTGCCGTTGACCCGGGTGATCGAGGTCGCGTCCTTGAAGGTCTGGCGCACCTCAGCAACGTCGCGCAGCGTCACGGCTGCGGCGCCGGTCGCAGCGATGGGGAAGCTCAGCACGTCCTCCGCTGTCTCGATCAGGCCCGGCACTTTGACGGCGAAGCGCCCGGTGGGGCCTTCCAGCGCGCCGGCCGCGACCAGACTGTTGCCGGCGTTGAACGCCGCGATGAGCTGGTCGAGCGAGGTGCCGTAGCTCTTGAGCAGCATCGGCTCGACGGTGATCTCCACCGCCTCGTCGCGCGCCCCGCGCAGCTCGGCGGTCAGCACGGAAGGGATCTGCTCGATCGCCGTCTTGGCCTGGCGGGCGAGGCGCAGAAGGGTGCGCTCCGGCACGTCGCCGCCCAGCGCCACCACGAGCACCGGGAAGAGCGAGAGGTTGACTTCGCGGACTTGCGGCTCGTCGGCGTCGCGCGGCAGGTCGCGCTTGGCGTCGTCGACCTTGGCGCGGACATCCGCCAGCGCGACGTTGGAATCGAATCCCGCCTCGAACTCGACCAGGACGTAGCCACCGCCCTCGAAGGCCGCGGCGCGCATCTCCTTGATGTTGGACACCGACTTCAATTGCGTCTCGAGCGGCCGCAGGATCAGGCGCTCGGCATCCTCGGGGCTGATGCCGCGCTGCGTGACGTTGACGTAGATGATCGGGATGCGGACATCGGGCTCCGCCTCCTTGGGAATCGCCAAGTAAGACAGAAAGCCGGCGATGAGCAGGAAGAGCAGCGTCGAGAGAGTCAGCCGCGCGTGCGAGATCGCATAGTCGACCGGATTGGCCATGGGACCTGCCTCAACGCGACGCGGCCGTGGCCCGGACGGGCTCGACGACTTGGCCATCGGCGACGAAATCCTGGCCCTGCACGATGACCTGTGTCCCGTTGGCGATTCCAGCGAGCCAGAAATGATCGGACGCGTCCTCGACGATCGTCACGGGCACCGAGCCGACCTTGCCATCGGTGCCGACCGTGCGGACGATCAGCCGGCCGTCGCTGGAGAAGGTGAGCGCCGAGCGCGGCAGTCGCGCGGCGTCGCTCGGAGCCAGGCGCAAGGTCACCGAGCAGGTGACGCCGTCGGCGAGCGTGGCGCCGGGATTGGGGATCTCGACATCGACGCGGTAGGTGCGGGTCTGGGCGCTGGCGCTACGCGAGATGAAGCGGATAGCGCCGTCTGCGGTCTCGCCGGTGACCAGCCGGACGGAGGCGCGGTCTCCGACCCGGAGGCCGGCGAGCTGGCGCTCGCTGACCTCGACCACGGCCAGCATCGGATCGAGAGCGATCACCTCGCCTATGATATGGCCGGCCTCGACGGCTTGGCCGCGCTCGACCGGCACCGTGTTGACCACGCCCGAGAGGGGAGCGAGCACCAGCACTTTCTCGCGCTCGGCGCGCGCCACGGCGAGTCCGGCCTCGGCCGAGCGCAGCTCCGCCTCGAGCTGGGGCCGGTTGATCTCCGCCAGCACGCCCCGCTCGATGAGCTGCAGGCGGGCGCGCAGCTCGGCGCGCCGCTGCTCGAGCCGGGCGCTGGCCTGGTTGACCTGGGCGTTGCGTGCCTCGTCCGAGAGCACTGCCATGGTGTCGCCGGTCTTTACCAGCGCGCCGCGCCGGACCTTGAGGTCGACAATCGTGCCTGCGGCGCGCGTAGTGGCGTTCGCCCGCTTGTCGGCCTCGGTGCGTCCGGACAGCACGACGGCCCGCGCATGCGGCTCGATCTGCGCCGCCATCACGGTGACGCGAAAGCGCGGCGCCTCCGCCGGAGGGGTAGCGCTGGCGGATGGACTACGATCGGCGCGGCCGATGACGCCGGAGCCGATCCATAGGGTCGCGGCGAGGATGAGGATAATGGCGGCAATACGGCTGAGCATCATGCGGTGGGCCCCTCCGGGGCCCGGTCGTCGAAGGGCACCTTGCCGGCGAGCAGGGCCTTGATCACGGTGAAGACGTTGGCGACATCGCGCGGGTAGTCGACATAGTGGCCGAGCGCGCGTGCCACGAACAGGCCATGGGAAAGCGCTAGGACAACGGATGCCGCCGCCTCGGCGTCAACGGAGACGGGAATGGCGCCGCGCGCCTTGGCGCCGGCGAATAATCCGGCCAGCCGCTCGCGGACCTCGCGGCCGAACTCGGCGTTGTGCGCGGCGACAGTCGGATTGCGCGTCGCCTCGGCCCAGATCTCCAGGCAGAGGATCGATTTTTCGCGCGGCTCATTCTCGAAATAGGCGCGCCCGAAGGCGCCGAAATCCGCGAGGAAATCGCCGCTATCGGGCAGGGTCGAGAACTTACGACGTAGCTCGGCGCGGTCACGCTCGGTGAGACCGGCCACCATGACGTCCTTCGAAGGGAAGTAGCGGTAGAGGTTACCGGGGCTCATCCCGGCTTCGGCCGCCACGTCTTGCATTGTCGTGCGGTGGAATCCGGCACGGACGAAGCAGCGTTCGGCGGCGTCAAGGATGGCCTGGCGACGGCTCGGGGCGTCGTCCGACGGGGTCATGGGGGGCCTGCGGGAGGGGGCTGGGATGAGCGTCCATGTGATAAATGAACGTTCATTCTCATGTCAAGCTGGCACTTTACAGGCCGCAATCAGGCCGCCTGGGTGGGACTCGGCCCTTTAGCTTATTCCGCCGCCTGGCTCGCCGGGGCGGG
>VGDO01000321.1 GCA_016869645.1 Alphaproteobacteria bacterium | reverse complement strand
CCGTCTCAAGGTGCTTACATGCATGCTGCCGGCGCTCTAAAGTCCACCAAATCACCCACACGACTTCCTGAAGACCCTTGAAATATAAATCCGCACGCCGCGCGTCCATGCGAACCAGCGAGGGGATGGTTCGGGTCGTAGATGAGCATCGCGAGTTCCAAATTTAAGTTGTCGCCCGGCTTGGCGCTCGGCGCGCTCTTTGCGCTGTTCCAGGCATTGATCTGGCTGCGCACGGGCTACTATCCCGCGGCGGCGAGCGGAGACGACCTATGGTTCTCGGAGTCGGCCTACTATCTGCTCCATGACGGCGCGTTGCGCCGGCCGATGCACGATGACGACCTCGGCAGCCTGACCTACGACTTCTTGCCACCGCTCAGCAATCTGGTGCAGGCGGGGGTCTTCATGATCTTCGGCGTGACGCAGTTCGCCATGCTGGCGCAGAGCTCGCTGTGGTGCACGCTGATCTCCGCCTTGGTCTTCGTCATGGCGCGCGTGCACGGCGCCGACGGGGTCGACGCATTCCTCGCCTCGATGGCGATCTACGGCAGCCAGATCGTGCTCGACGTGTTGATTCATGTCCGCTTCGAGCAGATCCAGTTCTTCTTCTTCCTCGTCTTCATGGCGTGCGATTTCGCTGAAAAGACGTCGCAACCGTCCAACCGCGCCATGCTCGCCTACCGGTTCACCGAGGGACTGGCGCTTGGGGCCGCGTGCATCGCGTACTATCCCATGGCGCCCTTCGTTCTGCTTGCCGGCTTGTTCAACTACTACCCTGACAAGCTGAAGATGGATCGCAATCTTGCGGCCACCATCCTGGGCGGCGCTGTGGTCGGCGGTCTCTTCCTTGCATATGTCGCGCATTGCGTGACCTGCTTCTTCTACCAGGTCATCGTCACCGGCGTTTCGGAATATCTTGCGCTGCAAAATTTGTGGTTCATCTTTGTCGAGATTCCCGGGACGCTGTTCGGCGTACTCTCCGTCATCGAGCTGTTCATGCTCATGGGCATGTGCGTGTTCTACGTGCTGCAGCCGGCCAAGCGCAATTTCGGCATGATGCTCGCCGTCCTGACGGTCCCGGTTTTCGTCTACGCCCGTCCGTCTCAGGCCGCGCTTCCGATCATCCTTTGCCTCATCGACATGGCATCGGCGGATTTCAAGGAGCGCACCAGGTTGTTTCGCTTCTTCGTCGGCGTGATGGCGGTCATCGGCCTCGGCAAGGTCTCTCTGGTCGCTGCCACGGCCTACATCCAGCGGGAGGGCCGCGACTATCGCCATGTCGAGCGCGCGCTTGCCGGGCTGAGGATAGGTCCGGACGATCTCGTCGCCACGACCGGCCAGGCGTGGCTGGCGCTGCGGCCGCGGCTGGCGCATGACCAGCTGCATCACTTGATCGACGCCGAGGTGCCGGACGCCCATATATCCAGTTCGAAGATCCTGTTCAGCGACGAGCTCGAGACCAAGCTGCGCTACGTCATCGTCTTGAACGGCATGATCGATGTGGTGCGTGCGAGTTATCCGGTGCTCGACCGTATGTTCGTCAGCGGTCGGCTGCGTCGCGCCTTCGAGGTCCGACCGCCGTTCCAGGATTTGCCGTGGGCGCAGACCTCGCCCTACCACCTGATTGTCTACGAAGCTGTGCGGCCATGAGCCTGAGCGGCCTCATCCCGACCTCCGACCGGCGCAGCATCATCACGGGCGTGCTGCGTCTGGTCGACATCATTGTCGTGATCGGTGCTGGCCTGTTTGCCCTGTGGCTCGCCGAGCTCGATCTGGAGGCCGCGAACAAGTACCTGATTGCCGTTCTGCTGGGTGGTTTGCTGGCGGCCAATTTCCTCGCCACCGCCGGACTGTACGTGTTCGAACGATTGGGCTCGCTCGTCAATCAGGTGGGCCGCATCGGCGTCGGCTGGGGCTCGGTCGCGCTCGCTCTGGTGTCGATCGCCTATCTGACCAAGACATCGGATCAGTTTTCCCGCTTCTGGAGCCTGGCTTGGCTGTTCTCGACATTCGCCGGACTCATCCTGGTGCGCATCCTCTTGGCCATCCAGCTGGCTCACTGGCGCTATCTCGGCCATCTGACCGTTGACATCGCCATCGTCGGGATCGGCGAAGCGGCGCGGCACGTGCTCAAGCAGCTGCGCGGCCGCGACAGCATGGGCACCCGCGTGATCGGGGTATTCGCATCGGACGACAGCGAGCCGGGCCGCGTGGTCGAGGGATTGCCGGTTCTCGGCTCCGTCGACGATTTGATCGCCCTCACGCGCACCACGAAAGTCGACAGCATCATCGTGGCCCTGCCGTGGAAGCCGGTCGACCAGCTTCGTCAGGTTCTTGCCAAGCTTCAATCGGTCGCCGTCGATGTCCGCCTGGTGCCCGAGACCTTCGATCTCGACCTGCCGCCGCGCGGCTACACGTCCCTGCTCAACGTCTATATCCGTCCGCTGCCGGGCTGGAGCCTGCTGGTCAAGGAGCTCGAGGACAAGGTCCTCGGCTCTTTGCTCATGCTGTGCGCGTTGCCGATCATGGCGTTGATCGCACTTGCGATCAAATTGGACAGTCCTGGCCCCGTGCTGTTCCGGCAGAAACGCTACGGGTTCAACAACGACGAGTTCACGGTCTTCAAGTTTCGCACCATGTATCAGGAGTCGGGCGATGCGGTCGAGGTGACCCAGGCCAAACGCAATGACCCGCGCGTGACACGGGTCGGGCGCTTCCTGCGGCGCACCAGCATTGACGAGCTGCCGCAGCTGTTCAATGTCCTGCGCGGCGACATGTCTCTCGTGGGTCCGCGCCCCCACGCCGTGGCGCACAACGAGCATTATTCCCACGTCATTGCCGGCTATCTCGCACGCCATCGGGTCAAGCCGGGTATCACGGGCTGGGCCCAGATCAACGGCTTGCGCGGCGCGACCGAGACGCCCGAACAGATGCGCGAGCGCGTCGCCTACGATCTGCACTACATCGACAACTGGTCATTGCTGTTCGATCTCAAGATCTTGATCCACACCGTGCTGTTCAGCATGGTGAACCGGAACGCCTACTGAGGCGGCGCGGCCTCAGAACAGGCGGCGCTCGATCTCGATGATGTCGCCGGGCAGGACGGGCGTGTCGGGCGTGCCCTGCAATTCGATGGGTCCGACTGCGCTCTGGCGGTAGATCGTGACCGTGCTTGTGCGCGCACGCCGGGTGAAACCTCCGGCGAGTGCCACGGCCTGGCGGACGTCGAGCCCGGCGGCATAGGGAAACCGGCCGGGCGTCGTCACCTGCCCGAGGATCGAGAAGGGCCGGTACTTTTGCACCTCGACGGTCACCTTGGGATCGACCAGGTAGTCCTTGTCGAGTGCCGCGGCGATCGTGCGCGACAGCTCGACAGCGGTCAGGTCCTTGGCCGGCATCGGACCGACCAGCGGCATGGCGACCGTGCCGTCGCCGCTGACCTCGAGCTTGACCGAGAGCTCGGGCTGGCCAAAGACCGTGACCTGCAGCTGATCGCCGGGTCCAAGCCGGTATTCGGACAAATCGTGCACGATTCCGCCGCGCGCGCCCGACACCGCGACAGCGGTCGGGCTGCCCGTCGACAGGCCTCCCGAGGGCGACGTTCCACAGGCCGCCGGCGCGAGCGCCAGGCCCGCCAGGACGATCAGTGCCGCGCGATGCCTCGTCATCATGGTCCGCCCCGTTGACGAATGGCCGAGCCCGTGCAGCACAGTTTGAAGCCGACATAAGCCGTGGCGCGGTGGTCGGTGTATTCGACCGAGGACAGCGTCGATGTCCGCTCGATCCGCGACAGGCGGAGGCCGGCAAACAGATATTCGTTGATCAAATAGCGTAGACCCGTTCCGAACGAATAGATCGTGTCATCGCGGGTCAATTCGTTGAACACGGTCGTCTCGTAGGCCCCATCCACGTGGACCAGCAAATTATCCAGGAATTCATATTCCAGGCCAAGGCGGT
>VGDO01000320.1 GCA_016869645.1 Alphaproteobacteria bacterium | reverse complement strand
CTCGAATCCACGCGCCGACTTCCGGTGGTTTCATCGCTGCAGGATCGGTTGACCGCAACGCATCAAGAACCATCGGAAAATACTTTATGAACCGATTGTTTCGGAGCTCTGCCATTCTGGTCCCCCTGTGAAGGTCGGATTGCCGAGCAATTCTCCAATGTATATTGCAACTGCCTGATATCGCGACGGCGGCGGGAATCTCACCTGTTCGGCCGCCGCTCCGGAAAGAGACCCAGCAATCCCTCGCGCGAGGCGGCGCACGCGCCGCGCTCGGTCACGAGGCCGGTGACGAGGCGTGCCGGCGTCACGTCGAAAGCGTAGTTGGCGACCGGACTGCCCTCGGGTGTGATCGTGACTGTCTCGATGCGGCCGTCATCGGTGCGGCCGGTGATGCGGGCGATCTCGTCGCCGCCGCGCTGCTCGATCGGCACTTGCCTGATGCCGTCGTTGATCGTCCAGTCGATGCTGGGCGACGGCAGGCAGACATAAAAGGGCACGTTGTTGTCCTTGGCGGCGAGCGCCTTGAGATAGGTGCCGATCTTGTTGCACACGTCGCCCTCAGCCGTCGTGCGGTCGGTGCCGACGAAGCACAAATCGACCATGCCGTGCTGCATCAGATGGCCGCCCGTGTTGTCGACGATCACGGTGTGCGGCACGCCGTGATTGTTGAGCTCCCAGGCGGTCAGGCTGGCGCCCTGGTTGCGTGGCCGCGTCTCGTCGACCCAGACATGGATCTTCATGCCCGCCTCATGCGCGAGATAGACCGGCGCGGTCGCCGTGCCCCAATCGACCGTCGCGAGCCAGCCGGCATTGCAATGGGTCAGCACGTTGATCGTCTCGCCGGGCTTCTTGCGCGACGCGGCGGCGCGGATGAGCGCAAGGCCGTGCTCGCCGATCGAGCGGTTGATGCCGACATCCTCGTCGGCGATTTCGGCCGCCTTCTTGTAGGCAGCGGCAAGACGTGCCGTCGGCGCGAGCGCCTTCAGATGCGCACGCATGGCGTCGAGCGCCCAACGCAGATTGATCGCAGTTGGCCGCGTCTTGACCAGCGTGTCATAGGCTCGGTCGAGCGCCGGGTCGCCGGCATCGACGCGCAGCGCCAGGCAGACGCCATAGGCGGCCGCGGCGCCGATCAGCGGCGCACCCCGCACCAGCATGGCGCTGATCGCGTGGGCGGCCTCCTCGACCGTGGTCAGGCGCAGGGTGACGAAGGCGTGCGGCAGCTTCGTCTGGTCAATGATGCCGACCGACCAGCCATCCGACTCGAGCCAGATCGTCCGCCGCGGAATTCCGCCAACTTTCATAGCGACTCCAACTACTTAGGCGAAGAGCCGTGAGCGGCCGAGATCATAGGCCGTGAGCCCGTTGGCGGCAATGCCGGCGGCGAGCACCGATGCATTCGGAGCGCTTCAGACAGCGGAGTATGGCACGCGCGAAGGGGCAGCCCCCACGGGTGCCCCAGTTCGAGCAGCCGGTTAGGCGGCGCTTGCGCGCGCATGCCGCGCGCAACCGGCCACTGCCCAGGCCTGGGCGCGCAGGACGAACGACCCGTCCGGTTCGATGTCCGTGATCAAGCCGCGCAGCGTGCGCTCCAGCTTGCCTTCGGTCTCGGAATTGATCGTCTCCGCAAAGTCCGTCGTTGGCGTGGCGCCTGCCCGGAAGGGCCGCCAATAGTCCTCGAACGAGCAGAACCTCATGGGGATTTCCAGGATCGTCGTCGCCACGTCCGCCAGCCCTGCCTGCCGCCACACCTCAGCCAGGTCGCCGGGGCCGTTCACCCGTCGCGACGGCGTCTTGGCCCGCCGCGCCGCGACCTTTGCCGGTGCCACCATTTCCGCCGCACGCCAGAACAGGGAGAGCATGGGCATGCCATCGACGAAGTCCCATTGGCATGCCGCAATGCGGCCGCCCTCGCGCGTGACTCTGGCCATTTCCCGAACCGCTTGGACCGGATCAGCAAGTTCCTGCAGAACCAGAAGAGCCAGAGCCGCGTCAAAGGTCTTGTCGTCGTACGGCAGCGTTTCCGCCGGGCTCGCCCGAAACACGGCTCGCTCGTCGTTGCTCGCTGCATGGCGCGCGTATTCGACGAACGCCTCGACCGGATCGACGCCGTCGACACGAACCTCCTTGCCAGTCGCCAACAGCGCTCGGGCGAGGCTTCCCGTGCCGCAACCAACATCGAGGACGCGCTGACCATCTCCGATGCCGGAGAACCGGATGAACTGCGGCGCGAGGCACCTGCTCCACCGGCCCATGAAACGATCATACCTGGCCGGATCCGAAAAGCTCATGCAGAGCCCCGTGTGCGTGCGCGACCAAGACCCGTGTCGACCGGCAGTCCGGCTGCGCGCCATCCGGGAAAGCCGTCCTCCAGCCTGCGCACGTCGTAGCCACGCGCGCGCAACGCCGCCACGGCCTCGAATGACAACACGCAATATGCGCCGCGGCAGTACGCCACGATCGTCTTGCCACGGTCGAGCCGGGCCAACCGCCGCTTGAGCTGTCCGACCGGGATGTTGATCGAACCGGGCAGATGGCCAAGCGCAAACTCATCCTCGGGCCGCACATCGATCACGGTGACCGCGCCCGCGCGCATGTGGTCCAACAGCTCGTCGCGCGTCACGGGCTCCAGGTCGTCCCGCCTCTTGAAATAGGCGTTCACGACCGATTCCACTTCGGCGATATTGCGCTCGCCGATGCGCTGCAATGCGCCCAGCAGCTCGAGCACAACTCCATCGGACAAGCTGTAGAACACGAACTTGCCCGCGCGCCGGGCGGCGACGACGCCGCCACGTCGAAGCTGCTGAAGATGATGAGACGCGTTGGCGACGGACAGACCCGTGCGCGCGGCCAGGAGCTCGACGCTGCGCTCGCCCTGCGCCAATGCCTCCAGGAGCTCGAGACGATGCTCGTGCGCGACCGCCTTGGCAACAGCCGCGAACTGGACAAACAGGACGCGTTTCGGGCTGATGCTTGACACGGCCGCCGTCACACTCATACATTCAAATGAGTGATTGAGTGTTAGCGAGATCTGCGCTTGTGTCAAGGTTTCAGCAGCCGCATAGCGAACCGGTCGCGCCGATTCTGCGCGACAAGCACCACGACGCTCCCTCCGCATTCAAGCCGGAAAATTTGCTCCGCGAGGCGACCCGCCAGAAGGGGCTGAAACCCGGCCCCGTGCCGACGGTCGGCGTGCTCGACCCGGACGGCGACATCGTGCGCCAGCTCAAGCGGTCAGGATCCGGCACACCCGATTCGAACTGGGCCTGCTATCACACGGAATTGTGGCGCGTCAGCGACGGCGGGCACGAGCTTGGCATCGTTCCCTGCGCTGTCGGCGCCTCGTTCGCCGTCTTGGTTGCCGAGCAGCTTTTCGCCTCGGGCTGCAAGCTGTTGATCAGCATGAGCTCGGCCGGGCGATTGTCCGAACTGCGGCCGCCGCCCTACTTCGTCCTGATCGAGAAGGCGCTGCGCGACGAGGGCACGAGCTATCACTATGCGCCGCCCTCCGAATACAGCGAGGCAGATCCGGCTCTTATCCAACGCCTGTCATCGGCGTTCGAGGCGAGCAGTCCGGCAGTGATACGCGGTCCGACCTGGACGACCGATGCGCCATTCCGCGAAACCAGCGAAGCCATCGCGGCCATGTCGGCCAGGGGGCTTCTCGCCGTCGAGATGGAGGCGGCGGCGCTCTATGCCTTCTCCCGGGCGCGCGGCCGGCCGGTCGTCTGTTTTGCGCATGTAACCAACCAGATGGCGCGCATCGAAGGCGATTTCGAGAAAGGCGAAGCGGACGGCACAGTTGAGGCGCTCCAAGTCATCCGCGGCGCGGCGCAGGCCCTCTTGCCCTAGGAGCCTGTCCGAGTAATCGGATTTTGCTCGACGGCGGTATCGTGTCGTGATTCGTATTTCACATGAGCAAGACCTTTCGTCCGTGGGACGTTGATCAAGTGTGGCTGTTTCCGCCCTCGATCC
>VGDO01000319.1 GCA_016869645.1 Alphaproteobacteria bacterium | reverse complement strand
GCAGAAAGTGCCAGCCAGGTTGCGTCCGTTCAGGTGGCAGCGCCCCACCCTTCGAAAAGCTCAGCGTGAGAAAAAAGGGAATTGAGGACGGCGCCGCTCCCCCAATTCCTACCTGCGGAATTTGATTTCGCGGGAATTGGACTCTCCCGGCGATTTCGCTAGAGTTTCGCCAACGGGAGATTCGGGCCAAATATCCTGGGGAGGATGTCATGTTTCGTCGCATCGCCGGCACGGCGTTGGCCGCTGCCGCACTTGCACTCATCGCCGGTTCCGCGGCCGCGCAGAGCTTTCCGACCAAGCCGGTCACCCTCGTCGTGCCCTGGCCCGCGGGCGGCTCGACCGACGTCGCCATGCGCGCGCTGGCCGAAGCGTCGCAAAAGCACCTGGGTCAGCAGATCGTGATCGACAACAAGCCTGGTGCGAGCGGCACGCTGGGCCCCGCGACCATGGCGGCGTCCGCCAAGCCCGACGGCTACACGGTCGCGCAGATGCCCATCACGGTGTTCCGCCTGCCCTACATGACGAAGACGGCGTTCGATCCGACCAAGGACTTCACCTACATCATCCACGTCACGGGCTACACCTTCGGCGTCGTGGTCAAGGCCGACTCGCCGCACAAGACCTTCAAGGACCTGACCGAGTTCGCCCGAAAGAACCCGGGCAAGCTGACCTACGGCACGCCGGGCGCCGGCACCTCGCTGCACATCACCATGGAGCAGATCGCGCTCAAGGGCGGCTTCACCTGGACGCATGTGCCCTTCAAGGGCGGCGCGGAGACGACAGCCGCCGTGCTCGGCGGCCATGTCGACGCGGTGGCGGATTCGACGGGCTGGGGCCCGCTGGTCAACGCGGGGCAGCTCCGCCTGCTGGCCACCTGGGGTGCGAACCGCACCAAGAACTGGCCCGACGTTCCGACCTTGCGCGAGAGCGGCATCGACATGGTGTCGAACTCGCCCTTCGGCATCGCCGGGCCCAAGGGCATGGACCCGAAGGTCGTACAGGCGCTGCATGACGCCTTCCGCAAGGGCATGCAGGAGCCGGCCTACATCGCCACGCTCGCCAAGTACGACATGGAGAATGACTATCTCGACAGCGCCGCCTATCACAAGGCGGCGATGGCGACGATCGAAAGCGAAAAGGTGATCATCAACCGCCTCGGCCTCGCGCAGAAGTAGCGCGATCGCAGCGCACGCGGCACCGCTCCTCAGGCGACCCGCGTGCGCCGCGCCGATCTGCTCAGCGCCGCCGTGCTCGCGGCGGTTGGCCTCTTCTTCGTCTATTCCGGGCGCGATCTCGGCATGGGACGGCTCGCCGATCCCGGCTCGGGCTTCATGATCTTCTGGGTCGGCTGGGTGCTGACCGGCTTCGCGGTCGCGATCGGGGCGACGGCGTTGCGCACCACAGTCGCGGGCAATATCGCGGCGCTCTGGGAAGGTGCCGACATCCTTAAGGTGCTGGCGGCGGTCGCGATCATGACCGCCTATGCGCTGGCGCTACCGACGGCCGGCTTCATTCTCACCACGCTCGTTATGCTGACCCTGCTGTTCCGCCTGATCGAGCCGGTCGCCTGGTGGAAGGCCGCTGGCGGTGCCGCGATCGCGACTGCCATCACCTGGCTGCTCTTCGTGCGCCTGCTCGGCACCCAGCTCCCGGCCGGCATCCCCGGCGAGCTCGTGGGGCTCGGCTGATGGAGCTGGTCGACAATCTGGCGCTCGGCTTCGCGCTGGCGCTCAAGCCGATCAACCTTGCCTACTGCTTTGTCGGCGTGTTCATCGGCACGCTGATCGGCGTGCTGCCCGGCATCGGCCCGGTCGCAGCCATGTCGCTGCTTCTGCCGGTCACCTTCAACATCGCGCCCGAGGCGGCGATCATCATGCTCGCCGGCATCTACTACGGCTCGATGTATGGCGGCTCGACGACCGCGATCCTGGTCAACATCCCGGGCGAGGCGGCATCCGTCGTGACTTGCCTCGACGGCTACCAGATGGCGCGCCAGGGCCGCGCCGGCCCGGCGCTCGGCATTTCGGCCTTCGCCTCCTTCATCGCGGGCACGCTCGCGGTCGTGACCCTGAGCCTGGTCGCGCCGACCTTGGCACGCCTCGCGGTCAAGTTCGGCCCGGTCGAGTATTTCAGCCTGATGATCCTCGGCCTCGCGATCCTGGTCTATCTGTCGCACGGCTCGCTTTTGAAGGCGCTCGCCATGGCCTGCCTCGGCCTCGTTCTGGGGCTCGTCGGCATCGACTCGATCAACGCCATGCCGCGGATGACCTTCGACCGGCTGGAATTGCTCGACGGTGTCGGACTCGTGCCCATGGTCATGGGTCTGTTCGGCATCGCCGAGATCCTGAGCAACCTCGAACGCACCGTGAAGCGCGAGGTGTTCCAGACCAGATTGGGCACGCTCTTGCCCTCGCGCGACGATTGGAAAGCCAGTGCCGCGCCGATCGCGCGCGGCTCGACGCTCGGTTTCCTGCTCGGCATCCTGCCGGGCGGCGGCGCGGTCTTGTCCTCCTTCCTCGCCTATGCGCTCGAGAAGCGCGTCGCCAAGGAGCCCGAGCGCTTCGGCAAGGGCGCGATCGAAGGTGTGGCCGGCCCCGAGGCCGCCAACAATGCGGCCGCCGGCGGCGGCTTCATTCCGCTGCTGACCTTGGGCATTCCGCCCAATGTGGTGATGGCGCTGCTGCTCGGCGCGTTCGTCGTGCATGGGCTGCAGCCCGGCCCCCTGCTCCTGACCCAGAAGCCCGAATTCTTCTGGGGCATCGTCGCCAGCATGTATATCGGCAACGTCATGCTGCTGATCCTCAACCTGCCGCTGATCGGCATGTGGGTGCAGGTGCTGCGCGTGCCCTACGCGATCCTCTTTCCGCTGATCCTGCTGTTCTGCATGGTCGGCGTCTACAGCGTGTCGAACGCGATCTTCGACGTCTATCTGATGATCGGCTTCGGCGTGATCGGCTACATGATGAAGCGCTTCGGCTATGAGCCGGCGCCGCTGGTGCTGGCCTATGTGCTGGGTGCCTTGCTCGAGAACAACCTGCGCAAGTCGCTGATCCTGTCGCGCGGCGACTTCTCGACCTTCCTGACAAGGCCGATCTCGGCCGCCTGCCTGGTGCTGGCGGCCGCGCTGCTGCTCTCACCGCTGATCCCCTGGCTGCGCCAGCGCCGCAAGCGCGTCGCGCTGGAGCAGTAGCATTCGCAAATGGGGTCGGAGTCCATTTACGAAGGTAAATGGAACCCGCCCTCCCATGCCGCGTTGGACCCGACGGGCGGGATCATGTTCGGGGAAGTGCCATGGCGCGCGCGGCTCAATTGCGATCGACTTCACGCCTGCGCCGCAACGCCGGCCGCGGCGACGGCAAGGGCTCGCTCTCCCATGGACATCCGATCGGCAATGGCAGCGCGCTCGACGCACTCGCTTTTCTCAACCGTGACCATCGCGAACTCGCCGAGCTGTTCGACCGTTATGCCTTGGCGCGGCGCACGCTGGCCGCACCTGAGCGCCGTGCGCTCGCGCTCAAGATCTGCACCGCGCTGACATTGCACGCGCGGCTCGAGGACGAGCTCTTCTATCCGACCGTGCGCAAGAATGTCAGCGGCGTCGACGAGCTGATCAACGACGCCAGCGTCGAGCACGCGACCATCAAGTCGACGCCAAGGTCAAGGTGCTGGGCGACTACGTGCGCCACCACATCTGCGACGAGCAGGACAAGCTGTTCGCCAAGGTCCGCCAGGCCGACATCGATCTGCGCGAGTTCGGCGCCCGGCTGGCCGAGCGAAAATCCGAGCTCGCCGGCGAAGCGGGACCACCGAACTGACATGGCAGCGCCGGTCGGCAAAGTGGGCCACCGGGACTAAGCTGAACTTTGCCCGAATTTTGACCAAGCCACTGATGTGACTCGCGTTTGTCTGCGGGTCCTGACTACAGGCTGGGCTTGACGGCGAGCAGATCGAGTGCGCGGCGCTGGATTTCGGTCGGGGTGGCGAGCACCGGGAAGGAGGCTGCGCGGCCGAAGCGGACGGTGTTGCGGGTGAGCGTGGCGAGATCGGCGAGCAGCGAT
>VGDO01000318.1 GCA_016869645.1 Alphaproteobacteria bacterium | reverse complement strand
ACTCGATCTGCTCGCCGTCAAGCCCAGCCTGTAGTCAGGACCCGCAGACAAACGCGAGTCACATCAGTGGCTTGGTCAAAATTCGGGCAAAGTTCAGGTTAGTCGGTCCGATCGTCACCAACTAACGGGGCGGCATGGGACGGGGACGCGCCGGCCGACATGCGGCAGAATTTGCCGGGCGAGCCGGTAGAAACGTCAGACGGCCGCCCGGTTGCCGCCCGCGCCCAGTCGTTAAAGTGTTGGTGTTTCAATACGTTGCCGTGAAAGCCGTCGTGGCACGGCTTTCGCTTTAAGAAGGCCAACAGAAGAACACATGCGCCGGATCGAAACCATGATCGCCTGGATGACCGCCTGCCTCCGCTCGCGCCGCGCCGCCCTCACCGGGGCCACGCTGGGCGTCGCGCTCCTGGCGGCGACCCCGGCCGAATCCGCCTCGCGGATCAAGGACATCGCCGACTTCGAAGGCGTCCGCAACAACATGCTCATCGGGTACGGCCTGGTGGTCGGCCTGCCCGGCACCGGCGACACCCTCTCGCGCTCGATCTTCACCCGTGAGTCGTTGATCGGCATGCTCGAGCGGCTCGGCGTCAATTCGCGCGACGGCAACCTGCGCACCCAGAACGTGGCGGCGGTGATGGTGACGGCGACCCTGCCGCCCTTCGCGCGCCAGGGCTCGCGCATCGATGTTTCGGTGGCCGCGGTCGGCGACAGCGCGTCGCTGCGCGGCGGCACCCTGCTGGTCACCCCGCTCCTCGCCGCCGACGGCGAGGTCTATGCCGTCGCCCAGGGCCCAGTCGCCATCGGCGGCTTCTCCGCCCAGGGCCAGGGCGCCAGCGTCAGCAAAGGCACGCCGACCAACGGCCGCATCTCCAACGGCGCCATCGTCGAGCGCGAGCTGGGCTTCCAGCTTGCCAGCCTCGACACGATCAAGATCAACCTGCGCAACCCCGACCTGACCACGTCGCGCCGCGTCGCGCAGGCGGTCAATGCCTTCCTCGGCACGCCGGCCGCGCGCTCGCTCGATCCCAACACGGTCCACGTGCTGGTGCCCGAGAGCTATCAGCGCGACGCCGTCGCCCTGATGACCGACATCGAGCAGCTCCGCGTCGAGCCCGACCAGGTGGCCCGCGTCGTGATCGACGAGAATTCCGGCGTGATCGTCATGGGCGAGAACGTGCGCATCAGCACGGTCGCAATCGCCCAGGGCAGCCTGACCATCCGCATCACCGAGACGCCGCAGGTGTCGCAGCCCGCGCCCTTCTCGCAGGGCGGCACGACGACCACTGTGGCGCGCACGCAGATCGACGTCGACGAAGGCCAGGGCAAGCGGATGGCCATGTTCAAGCCCGGCGTGACGCTGCAAGAGCTGGTCGACGGCCTCAACGCCCTTGGCGTCGGCCCGCGCGACATGATTTCCATCCTCCAGGCGATCAAGGCTGCAGGCGCCCTGCAGGCCGAGATCCAGCTGATCTAACCAAGGTACCGGCCATGAGCGCCCTCAACCCCATCACCTCCGGCTCGCTGCCGATCGACACCTCGGCGATCGCCAACCAGGCGGCCAAGCGTCCCAACCTGACGCCGACCGCCGATCCGGCCGCCGCGCGCAAGACCGCGCAGGAGTTCGAGGGCTTCTTCCTGTCGCAGATGTTCCAGAGCATGTTCCAGGGCATCAAGACGGACGGCCCGTTCGGCGGCGGCCACGGCGAAGACATGTTCCGCGGCATGCTCATGCAGGAATACGGCAAGTCGGTCGCCCAGAAGGGCGGCGTCGGCATCGCCGACGCGGTCTACAAGCAGATCCTGCTGATGCAGGAAAAGAATTCGGAAAAGGTGTGACATGGACGCGCCCATCAAAGTCCGCAATCTGATCGTCATCGTCGAGGCGCTGATCGACGTGCTCGCCCGCGAGACGGCGCTGCTCAAGGGCATGCGCGTCCGGGAGATCACCGGCCTGCAGGGCGACAAGCAGCGGCTGTCGCAGGCCTATGCGGAGAATCACCAGCTTCTCTCCAAGGACCCCGCGCCGCTCCAGCAGATGAGCAAGACCGAGCGTCAGGGCTTGGGCGAGCTGCTCGGCGCACTTCAGCAGATCGTCGCGGAGAATGCGCGCGCCATCGAGGCCGCCAAGGCCGCCGGCGAACGCGTGCTGCGCCTGCTCATCGACTCGGTCAAGGACCAACGCAACACCAAGACCGGCTACACGCGCACGGGTGCGGCCGGCTACAGCAGCGTGCAGCGGCGCGCCCCGGCGCAGGCCGTCTCGATCGCGCTCAACGCCAATTTCTGAAGGATTTCACCCAGCGCGGGTGACTCCGCGCTGCAATCAGCAACCTCGTCTCACAACCCATGGAGTAACGTCCATCATCTTTCTCGTCATCCGGCCCGACCAGCCGATCTCGATACTGGATTTCTAGGCACGGTATCAGGATCAACATCTGGTCGGGCCGTTGTATTTTGCGGCGCGGATCGATGAGAGCGAGCCAAGAGACGAGTGTGTTGATGATGGTTCGACCTACCAGAAGAAGCTTCCATCTACACCGACAGGGAAGCGCCTCGGGGGCGGCCAGTCTCTGACTGGTTTGTACTGACTGGTTCGGCTACCACTCGACGCCATTCACCGCCCCTCACCGCGCCCTCACCCTGCCCTCTCCCCCGTTGGGGGCGAGGGAACATGCACTTCATCGCACTAGGTCCGACCGCGCTGCTTGCCGATCATGGCGATCACGTTGCACGCCAGGCGCGCGATCGCCTGGGCACCCATGTTGTGGGGATCGCGCGCCGGCACGAACTCGACGAAGTCGAGGCCGACAATGGTCGCGCGCGACGCCACGCCGTGGATCACGTCGAGCACCTGCTGGTAAGTGAGGCCGCCGAAGGCGGGCAGGATCACACCCGGCACCACCGAGGGATCGATGCCGTCGACGTCGATGGTGAGCACGACGGAGGCGCCCTCCGGCACATGCGCCAGCGATGGATCGATGCCACGAGCATGGACGTCGCGCGCCGTGACGACGCGCGAGCCCCAGTTGCGCGCATCGGCGAGCTCGCGCGCACGCGCGCTGCCGGGGCCGCGCGCGCCAATCTGCACCATGCGCTCGACCCATGGCATTTCCGAGGCGCGCCGCATCGTGCTGGAAAAGCCGAAGCGCTCGCCGCCGACCTCGTCGCGCCAGTCGAGATGGGCATCGATCTGCACGATGGTGAGGGGCCCGTGTCCTTCGTAGGCGGATAGCATCGGGATCGGCACGGAATCATCGCCGCCCAACACGAGCGGCACCGCGCCGCGCTCGAGCGTTGTGCGCACGGCTTCCGCGATGCGCGACCGATTGCCGGCACCGTCGGAGAGATCTCCTGGCACGTCGCCGCAATCGACGATTCGGGCGCCGCCCATCACGGGTGCCATCACATCGAAGTCGAACTGCTCGGCGCCGACGCTGTACCAGCCGAGCGCGCGCCGCACCGCCGCCGGCGCCTCGGCCGCGTGGCTCGCGGTGCCGGGCTTGTAGGGCGAGCCGTGCGGCGCGCCGATGACCGCGACGTCCGCCGCGAGCGCGGACATGTCGGCGCAGTGGGGGACGGCGCAGAAGGTGGTTTCGGGTTTGATGAGCGTGGGCATGGTTTTGTTACGTCCTCCCTCGCGCGGCAAAGGGGAGGATTGAGATGGGCCCGAAGTGGTCCGCGGTAACCGCAGGGGCCCCACCCCGACCCTCCCCCGCCTGCCGACGAGGGAGGGAGAATAGGCGCCCAGCGTGGGATCGCGCACGCACAAACGTTTTCGGGCCCGGCAGCGCCTTCGCGCTGGGGCCAGAAGAATGGAGCTCAGTCAGCGGGTGGGGGTGTAAGCGCCGGAGCAAAAATCCCTCACTGAAGCGGCCGGATTGTCCGGTTGCGCCGGAGTAAAAATCCGGCAGCAGATAGCTCTTTGCATGAAGTGCAGAGGGCGGAGGGATGAAGGGCGTGGAACTTTACAGGCAGGTCCGCCATGCGGTGCGGATTGAGGGTCTGAGCCGTCGTGAGGCGGCTCGGCGGTTCGGGCTGGATCCTCGGACGGTAGCGAAGA
>VGDO01000317.1 GCA_016869645.1 Alphaproteobacteria bacterium | reverse complement strand
CGACGGCACCTTCTCGACGTGCGCAACGGTGAGCGCGAATTCGTATTTCGGCTTGCCGGCAGCGAAACGGTTCACATCCATCGGCGCGAGCTCACCGGCTGCGCGATCGCCGAGATTGGCGATCGCAGCTGGCAGATCATGATGCGGAGGGAACTGGTCGAGCTGGTCGAGCGCGGCGAGCCTCAGCTCTCCCGGTTACGCTATCAGACGTCGAGCGGCCTGCAGCGTGACTATCGCGAGCTGCGGCTGCCGCTCGCAGACGATGGCCGCACCGTCGATCGAATCCTGATCGTGCAGGATTTTACCGTCGGATTGTTGCGCGCTTCGGCTGGCGCGCTTTGAAGCTTCAAGAGAAGTCGGCGCCGTTCATCAGGCGTGTCAGCGCGACGCAGAATTCGCCGAATCGCGGCGGGAAGGCGTTGCTGCCGCGCGACCGGTGACGGCGGCCGCGAAACCGGACGTCGACATACCAGTTGATTCCCTCGCCCTCCAGCACGTCGTAGTCGGGTCCCCACTCCCAGAATCCGATGTCCTGGATGTCCTCCCAGAAATTGAGCCAGTTTTCCTGCTCGGGGTAGATGATCAGGCGGGCTTCGCGCTTGATCACGTATTCGATTCGGCCACGCCGCCATTCGACCATGGTGCTGCCAGCTTCGACGCGCTCGATGAGCGCCATGAGCACGGTGGGTTCGTAGAGCTTGATCGCCATGTCCCTGCGGCCCGGAAGGCACCGCCATCCTAGGGAATGAAACGGCAATGGCAAGACCGCTGCGGCCTTGATTCTGATGCGCCAGGGGGATTTGCCCGCGCCGGGCGACGATGCCATGGACGGGCCATGCCGGCAAGCTGGCCGGCACTCAACCTTCTAGGCTGGAACGCTTTCCACCGTGCCGCCATTGCGCGCGGAGGTGACGATAGCCTCCAGAGCGGCAATCGTGCCGACCAGCTCGGCTGGCGTGACCGGATAGGGCATCCGGCCGGCGACGGCGTCGCCAAAGGCGTCGAGGTTGGCGAGGACGGCTGCGGCCGGCGGATACTCCCGGCGCTCGGCCTTGCTGCCGCGCAGGCACTTGGTGAGCGTCCAGCCCTCCGAGGCCTCGGGGTGCGCCTTGTCGACCACCTCGACCCAGCCCCGGTTGCAATAGAGCGCGAAGCGGCCGACGAAGGGCGTCGCCAGCATGGCGCTGATCAAGGCGTTGCTGCCATTGGCGAAGCCGACAAGCGCGCCGAGCGTGTCGCCATTGCTGAGCTGGCTGCCGAGCTGTCCGACATGCGCGACGGCGCGGCGCGGCGGGCCGAGGATACTGACGGCGAGATCGATGAGGTGAATGCCGGTTGCCGTCATCGGTCCGGCCGGCGCGTTCTCGGCCGACAGGCGCCAATTGTCGGCCGGCAGCGACAGGAACTTGTCCTGGCTGAAGTTCGCCTCGATCTGCAGAGGCGTTCCGAGCTCGCCGCTGTCGAACAGGCGGCGCAATTCGAGAATCGGCGGCTCGAAGCGCCGTTCGTGTCCGATGCCAAGCACCAGGCCGGCCCGCTGGCATGCCTCGACGCATGTGACCGCGTCGCGCTGCGTCAGCGTCAGCGGTTTTTCGCAGAAGATATGCTTGCCGGCTGCGACCGCCTGCAGGACCTGGTCGCAATGCTGGGCATGCGGCGTGCATAGGATCACGGCGTCGACGGTCGGATCCGTCAATGCATCGGCATAACACGTCGAGACCGCCAGCTTCCGCTCGCGCGCCCATTCTGCCGCATTCGGATCGACATCGACCGTGCGGACCAGCTTGATCGTCCGGCTGGACGCCAGCTGGCGTACGATTGTCTTGCCCCACCAGCCCAATCCGACGACGGCAGCCTTGATCATGAGCCGGTCGGCCTTTTCGGAATGATCGGCAGCAGGACGCTGGAGGCCCATCCCGGTCCCGTATGCAGCGTCACCGTCGTGTCGAAAGTCCGGGGCGGCCGGTTGCTTGGATCGTTGTGAAGGAACGGACCGCAGCCGCGCAGCTCGTTCTTGAAATTCGACAGGCGCACACCGGGCCCGTCCCATTCGTAGTCCTTGCCGCGCACGGTCAAACCAATGCGGTAGCCCGGCGGCATCACGATCCCGGTCGGCCAGATCTCGACGTCGACCTCGTAGATGCGGCCCGGCTCCAGCTTCTGATCCTCGTCGTGGACGTGGTAGGGCCGGTAGGGCAGGGAGAGCTTCGGATCGAGCTTGCGCCGCGAGGCGCGCAGCCAACCCTGGCCGATCGGCGTGTGCGGATCGACGGTGCCGGAGAACACCACCTCTTTGGCCTGCGGATCGAAGACGTGCAGCACGAGAAAGAGATCGGCATCATCCGTCACGGACGAAACGAACAGCTTCGCCGACGACGGACCGGCAATCTCGATCTCCTCGGTCAACGGCGGCGTCAGGAACGTCAGCCCTTCGCCCATGGTCGCGTAGGGCGTGGAGCGCGTGACGGCGGCCGGACGCTCGCTCAGCACCATGCCGGCCGGGTCGAGATGGAAGCGTGCCCAGCGCGTGCGCGCGATCGGCCACTCGTTCTCGCTGCGCTCGACGAAGCGCTCGCCTGGATGGCGCACCTGGAGCAGGACGCGCGGCTGGCGGTCCCAGCCATTGTCCTCACCCTTGAGGAAATGGCCGAAGAACCGCTTCTGCAGCGCCACGCCATAGGGAGTGTAGAAATGCGTCCAGTGCTCCAGCCCGTGCACCTCCAGCCATTTCTGCGGCGCGGCGGCACGCATGAAGCCTTCGAAATTGCCGCGCGGGTGCAATCCCTGGCCGGCCCAGCTCGCCGCCGACAGGAATGGCGTGACGACCCTCTCCCAGACGGGCGAGCGCGCTCGGTGATAGTCGTCGTCGAAGCGGTGGGCGAAGATGTCGGCGCCGAAATCGCTGCGGTTGGCGGCCAGCTCCACATCCGAGAGCGTCTCCGGCCCGCAGGCGAGCTCGCCAGTCACCCGGCTGCGCGCGCCGCGCGCGCCGACACCGTGCTGCACCGTCTTGACCTGCATGTCGAACCAATTGGCGAAGAAGGTCGAGAGGATGCCGCCGTGATAGGTCATGTCGCGGTAGAAGTCGGCGGCACCTTCCCACACGCACATGGCGGTCAGGTGCGGCGGCTGCAGCGAGGCGACGTGCCAGGCATTGATCGCGTAGTACGAAATGCCGTTGAGCCCGACTTTGCCGTTCGACCACGACTGATGCGCGCACCACTCGATGCACTCGTAGAAGTCCCTGGTCTCGCGCGGGCACCACGGATCGAGATAACCCGGCGAGCGGCCGGCACCGCGCGAGTCGACGCGCACGCAGACATAACCGTCGGGCACCCATTTCTCGGGGTCGACCAGCTCCCAGCTCTGGTATTTGTTGCTCGATCCTACAATCGCATCGGGATGCTGGGTCGACAACAGCTTCCAGGCGCTCGGATAGCCGTCCTGGAATGCCAAGCCCTTGGCATAGGGGCCATAGGTCAGGATCGCGGGACGTGTCGTGGCATCAGGACTCGACCTATTGGGGCCTGTCACCTCCGGACGTCGTCAGCGCTTGGGTGGCGGTCACGCCGTCGAACGATGAAAACGGTTGCATGCGTGTCGTTCCGGGCAGCCACGAGCGCGACCAGCTTCCCCATGCCGACACCTTCGCGGCGGACAACATGCTGAGCCGCGGCCAGGAGATCAGCGTCGAGGTCGACGAGCGGCAGGCGGTCAGCGTCGTGCTGCAGCCGGGCGAGATGTCGCTGCACCATGTCCGCATGATTCACGGGTCAAACGCCAATACAGGCAGTGTTCCGCGTATCGGCTTCACCGTGCGCTACCTGCCGACCCATGTACGCCAAGTTTCGGGTGCGCGCGACAGCGCGACCCTGGTGCGTGGCGTCGACGAGCACGGGCATTTCGAGCTGGAGCCCACCCCGCAGGCCGATTTCGACGCCGCTGCCGTCGCCTACCACACGTCCATGCTGGAGCGCCAAGCCCAGCTTCGCTATGCCGGCGCAGCCCGCGGGCCGGCCTATGAGCCGATCAAGACGTCGGGCGCGTAATCCGCTAGATCGGCGCCCTACTAGAGAGGGAAGCCCACGCCCCAGTCGACGCCGTGCTCAGATCCCTTGGCGCGCAGCTTGATCCAGTCGCAACCAACCACGGCGTGGCTGATCAGCAGACCGGCCAATAG
>VGDO01000316.1 GCA_016869645.1 Alphaproteobacteria bacterium | reverse complement strand
ACCCGACAGTCCATCCGAGGAATAAACCAGGGCGCATAAAGGCCCCCGCGGGGGGGCCTTCATGCTGTCAGCCGTGATGCATTTTTACTCCGGCCAGCCGATGCATTTTTACTCCGGCGTTGACAATCGGAACAGGTGGTCGCGATCCGTCGGAATCGGTGGTCGCAATCGTCGGAATGCGCACGGGTTCACGATGAGCCGGACATCCTCCCTTCCTCAAGACGCTAAGTCCGCATCACTGGTCTCGACGCCGAACATCGAGGTGCCCTTTCATCACTGTCCGCTCGCCCACGGCGATGTCGAGCCAGCCGAGCGGCATGGTCTCGGCGCGGTCGCCGGGACGGAGCAGAACCGTCGTCGTGGAAGACTCGACGATGGCCGGGCCCTCGATGACCTGGCCGACAGCCAGCTCCTCGAAGCCGAGCACAGGCACCTCCTGCCAAGCGCCGAGATAGACGCGCCGGCGGGCGCGAGGCTGCGAGGGCTTGGTTGCGGAGCGCGGCGGCTCGGTCGGCAGTGTCGGCAGCGCGCCGATGGCAGCCACCCGCGCGTTGACGAGAACGGCCTCCTGGTCGCGCAGGGCGTAGGTGTAGAGCTCCTCGTGGCGCGCATGGAAGGCGTCCGCTATCTGTTGCATCAGGTCGTCGCGCGACCACGCCACGGCATCGAGCTCGACAGGGATCTCGAAGATCTGCTCGCCGTAGCGCATGTCGGCTGAGCGGCGCGCGCGCACGGGGCCCTCGAAATGGGCCGCGACGAGACGGGCGCGGCCTTCCGACTCCATCTCCTCGTAGATGCGTCTGAGATCATCTGGCGACAACGCGCTAGCATCGCCGATGTGGGTCCGCGCCAGCTCGTAGCGCAGGTCGGTCGCCAGCATGCCCCAGGCCGACAGCACGGCGGCGAGACGAGGAACGATGACGCGCCTGAGATCGAGCTGCCGCGCGATGTCGCTGATATGCAGGCCTGCCGCGCCGCCGAAGGAGAGCAGCGCGAAGCGGCGCGGATCGACGCCGCGCCGCACCGACACCAGCCGCACGCCCTCCGCCATGCGCGTGTTGATGACGCGATGGATGCCCTCCGCCGCACTCATGCGATCGACGCGCAGCGACTCCGCGATGCGATCGACGGCGGCTTCAGCTGCCTTGGCGTCGAGACGCGCGCGGCCGCCGAGGAAGTTGCTGGCGTCCAGATACCCCAACACGAGATTGGCGTCGGTGACGGTGGCAACAGTTCCGCCGCGACCGTAGCAGGCGGGGCCCGGCATGGCGCCAGCGCTCTCCGGCCCGACGTGCAGGACTCCCCCGGCATCGACCTTGGCAATCGAGCCGCCGCCTGCGCCGATGCTAACGATGTCGAGGCTCTGCAGCCCGACGCGATGGCCGGCCAGGCGTCGGTCGGAGGAGATCGCGGCCTCGCCGCCCGTGACCAGGGAGATGTCGGTGCTGGTGCCGCCCATGTCGAAAGGGATCAGATCGCCGACGTCGATCAGGCGCGCGACGTACCGGCTGCCGGCGACGCCGCCGGCCGGACCCGACAGCACTGCGCCGGCCGCGAGGCTGACCGCGTCGCTGACCGTCGCCACGCCGCCGTGCGACTGGATGATCAGCAGCGGGCCGGCAAAGCCCGCCTCGCGCAATCTTATCTCCAGTCGCTTCAGGTAGAGCTGCAGGGCGGGGCCGACGTAGGCGTTGACGACGGTCGTGCAGGTGCGCTCGTACTCTTTGATCTGCGGTACGACGTCGGACGACAGCGAAACGTAGGCACCGGGCATGGCGGCACGCACGGCCTCCCCGGTCATGCGCTCGTGCGTGGGATCGCTATAGCCGTGGAAGTAGCAGACGGCGATCGAGTCGACCTTCTGATCCTTCAGCGCGTGGAGGGCCTTCGACAGAGAGGCCGTGCTCAACGCCTTCTCGACGCGGCCGTCGGCGCGAATGCGCTCCTCGACCCCGAGCCGTCGGTCGCGCGGCACGAGCGGCTCAGGGGGAGGCATGCGCAAATTATAACGGTCGTCCTTCAGGCCCTCGCGCATTTCCAGGACGTCGATGTGGCCTTCCGTCGTCAGCAGGCCGACGCGAGCGCCCTTTCGTTCCAGCAGCGCGTTGGTCGCGACAGTCGTGCCGTGGAAGATGCGCTCCGTTTGCCCAAGCATGGGCGCGAGCTTGGTGCCGAGCGCGTCGGCCAAGAGCGTCAGGCCGTCCATCACGCCGATCGACTGATCCTGCGGCGTCGAGGCAGTCTTGGTGTGGGTGACGCGTCCCTTTTCGTCGACGGCGACAAGGTCTGTGAACGTGCCGCCGACGTCGATACCGATCTTGTAGGCCATGAATCAGCGCCCCCCGCCGCGCGTCACGAAGCCCAGCGTGGCGTCGCGCACCCGTTCCTCGGCGCTGCGCTCGGTCGGATCGCCCCACCCTCCGCCTCCCCCGGACTCGGCGGCGATCACGTCGCCAGGGCGAATGATGATGCCGACCTCCTTGGTCTTCAGCGGACGGTCGGGCCGGCCCGAAGAGCGCAGGACGTAGGTATGTGGCGCGCCGTCCAGGCCGCCGTGAATACCGCAGGCACCGTACTTGACACCGTCACCCGCGGTGTTGCCGACGGCAGGCTCGGCCACCTCGACGGCGAACTCCAGATCGCCGCCCGGACCGCCGCGGTACTTGCCATCGCCGCCGCTGTCGGGGCGGAACTGGTGCCGGCGGAAGAACAGCGGGAAACGCACCTCGGCCACCTCGAGGCTGCCGAACTTGATGCCGCCTGCGGCCTGCCACTCGCCCGCGCCGGGCCAGCCATCGCCGGCTGGCGAGGCGCCACCGCCGGGACGGGCCTGAAACAGATGCCAGATGAACGGCTTTCGCGAGCGCGGGTCGACGCCTTGGATGGCGATGCGGAAGCGGCGGCCCCAGCCTGCCATCGCGCGGTCCGGACAGGCCGGCGCCAGGGCCTTGATGATCGCCTCGATGATCTCCTGACCGCAGCAGTTGGTGGAGAGCGTCACCGGCTTGCCGGGCCGCGGATGCACGATCGTTCCTTCGCGGGTGATCACTGAGACCGGGCGGAAGGCGCCGTCGTTCTTCGGCGTATCTGGATCGATCAGGTAAGACAGCGCCACCACGACCGCCGAGCGCGTGTTGGGATATGCGGAATTGATGAAGCCATCGACCTCCTGGTGGCTGTCGGTGAGGTCAATCTCCAGGTCGCTGCCGCGCTTGGTGACCTTGGCGCGGATGTGGATGTCCTTGAAGCGATGACCGTCGTCGTCGATCATCGCCTCCCCGTAGTAGACACCATCCGGCCACTGCGAGATAACGGCGCGAACCTGACGCTCGGCGCCATCCAGCACCGCCTCGATTGCCGCATGCGTTGTTGCCGACCCAAATTCGGCCAGCAGCGCAAGCAGTCGACGCTCTCCGACACGCGCCGAGCCAATCATCGCCGCCAGGTCGCCGCGGAAGTCGCGCGGGTGGCGGACATTGAGCACCAGGAGCTCGTTGACGTCGTCGAGCAGCTTGCCGCGGTCGTAGAGGCGCAGGGGCGGCACGCGGATGCCCTCTTGCCAGATTTCGGTGGCACCGGGATTGTAGGCGCCGTGAGTTGCACCGCCGATATCGCTCTGATGCGAGCGGTTGATCGACCAAAATGCAAGGCGATCACTGTCGAACACCGGCACGAAAGCTGTCAAATCGGGCAGGTGGTTGCCGCCCCAGTAGGGATCATTGAGAAGATAAACGTCGCCAGGATGAATGCGCCCCTTGAAATACTCGTACACGGATTTCACCGCCCACGGCAGCGCGCCGACGTGGATCGGTACGTGCTCGGCCTGTGCGATCAGCCGTCCCTCTGGATCGCTCAAAGCGGTGGAAAAATCCCTGCTGGAATTGAGGATCTGAGAGTAGGACGTGCGCAGCATCGCCTCGCCCATCTCCTCGACAATAGCGCGGAGGCGATGCTGCACGACGGAGACGGTAATGGGATCGAAAGTCGCTGTGTCGATGGGGGCCATCTATCCTGCGCCGTCATGCGTCTTGTTGGTCAGTGTCATAAAGCTACACTACTGGCATTGTGCTTGACGGGGCCGCTGGCTGCCGGGCAATAGGCGCAGCCATAGGATTTACCGAAAGGGGCTGTCCCAGATAACTACCTGAGATGACGCTTAACCCATTGTTTGATCTGGGTTAGTTGCTCGGATGGGTCACTGGTGTTGAAGTGCCACTCGCACTCTTTCAAGAATAGCCCGAAATGGGCCTTCGGGACACCATTGAACTTGCGCATGTGGCGCTTGGCCTGGTTCCAGAAGTTCTCGATGCCGTTGATGTGATTCT
>VGDO01000315.1 GCA_016869645.1 Alphaproteobacteria bacterium | reverse complement strand
ATCGCTGCTCGCCGATCTCGCCACGCTCACCCGCAACACCGTCCGCTTCGGCCGCGCAGCCTCCTTCCCGGTGCTCGCCACCCCGACCGAAATCCAGCGCCGCGCACTCGATCTGCTCGCCGTCAAGCCCAGCCTGTAGTCAGGACCCGCAGACAAACGCGAGTCACATCAGTGGCTTGGTCAAAATTCGGGCAAAGTTCAGTCTAGCGCGGGACATGGCTGTCCACCTCGTCGTGAACGGCCGCCCCGGACCGCGAAGGGGTCGGGTCCGGGGCGGCCGGGACGCCCGCCTGGGCAGTATCGGGGGGCGGCGGGCGCCGGGTTTCGACCGTCGGATGTCGAGGTTCAGGCGCCGAAGCTGAGCGCCTGCGGCGGCAGGGCTTCGGCGAGCGCGCCGGTCAGCGCCGTCCAGTGCATGGCCTCGTCGGCGGCGAGTCGCGCCGCGACCTGCGCGAGTGCCTTGTCATTGAACGAGGGGATGACGCCGAGATAGGCGTTGGTTGCACCTCGTTCGAGCCGAGCTGCGAGTTTGAGCACGTCGGTGCCGTTTTTCAGGCTGGCGGCATTGAGCGCCTGCGCATATTCGGCCTTGGACTTCGATTCGACCGGCTTGCCGCCGAGCTTGCGGATCGTGCCGGCGAGCGCATCGGCATGCGACTTGTGATGCGACTGGAACAGCATCGCAACGTCGAGCGCCGGCTTCTGCAGCAATCCGCTTTCGGCGCCGAGCTGGTAGGCCATGATCGCTTCGTGTTCGAGGCCAAGGGCGACGTTGAGGATGTTGACGTCGGCCATGGCGTTGCCGCCGCCCATGCTGGTTTGCGCCATGCTCTCGCAGCCGGCGATGAGCGCGACGGCGGTCGCCGACAGCGTGGCCTTGCCGGCATCGCCGAGAAAGGCGCGGCGGGACGAAACGAGAAGCGATTTCGGTGCGGGAAGCGTGAGCGGCATGATCGGTCCTTTCGCGAACGCGTGGGGGGCGACGCCGCCGGGATCGTCGCTCGAAAGACGGAGCGCGGGTCACGATTCACATCGAAGCCCGTGCTTCGAGATGGAAGCGACCGCACCCCAGGCGGTGTCGTGCCACTGGTTACGCGATGCGGTCGGCGATGGATTTGCCGCGCGTGGCCATCACAGGAATGTGAAGGAAAGGTAAATCCGATTTACACGCAATGCGAGCAATCGCGCTCGCGCGAGTCAGCCGCGCTTCGGCGGGTCGCGCGACAATCCCTTGGCTGCCAGCGCCTCGAGATACTCCTGCCAGATGCGCTCCTTGTGCTCGCCCAGGTGATAGAGGTAGGGCCAGGAATAGATACCGGTGTCGTGCAGGTCGTCGAACTTGATGCGAATGGCGTAGTTGCCGACCGATTCGACGCCGATGATGCCGACATGCCGGCGACCGGTGACGGTGGTCTTCTGATCGGGGCCGTGACCTTGGACCTCGGCCGACGGGCTTTCCACGCGCAGCAACTCCGCCGGGTAGCCGAAGGTCCGGCCGTCGTCGAATTCGACCTCGAGCATCTGCTCGGCGCGCTTCAGGCGCACCTCGACCGGCCAGTGCTGCGTGGTGAACTTGTCCGCCATGTCGGCGCCGACGTCAGCGCTGTCCGTCGCCGAGCGGACGCGCCTCGTCGATCAACATGATCGGGATACCGTCGCGGACCGGATAGGCGAGCTGAGCCTGATCGCTGATCAGCTCCTGCCGTTCCGCGTCATATCGGAGCGGGCCCTTGGTCATGGGACAGACCAGGATTTCGAGCAGCTTGGGGTCGACCGCCATGGCGCACTCCCTATCGGTTCGCCCAGCGCATCAGTGGCGCGGCTGTCCGGCATCGCCGCGCTGGGCGAGCGACATCTCGATCAGCGTCAGCAATACGCCGGCGCGCCGCGCCAGGTCGGGACTTTCGAGCAGCGCCTGCTTCTCGCTCGGCGCGAACGGGCAGACCATGGCCAGCGTGGTCACGAGCTGCTCGTCGGGCGCGCCCTCGATGGCCTTCCAATCGGCCTTGAGGCCCTTGGCCTTGAAATAGTCGCGCAAAGCCGTGGTCAGGCGATCGCGGTTGATGTGGCTTTCGTCGTCTTCGAGATCGGTGCGGTAGGGGGACCAGTTCGCCACCGCGCGACGGTAGCCGCGTGTGGTGGCGACCTCCTCGACGACATCGAAGCGCGCCAGTCCCACCAGCTCCATCAGGTAGCGTCCGTCGCCGGTCTCGCTGAAGCTGATGATCCGACCGGCGCATCCGGTCTTGTAGAGCGGCGGCCGGTTGCCCGGTTCCGTGGTCTCGCGCACGGTCGGCTGGATCATGCCGATGATGCGAAACTCCTCGGCCAGCACATCGCGCGTCATGGCGAGATAGCGCGGCTCGAAGACGTTGAGCGGCAGGCGCCCGCGCGGCAGGAGCAGGACGCCGGACAACGGGAACACCGGAATCGTCGACGGCAATCGCTCGAAGCTCGGATCGAAGGGATGGCGCGTCATGACGCGCTGTCCGGCTCAGGAGAACAGAAGCGACGAAAGGCGCCGGCGTCCCGATACGGTCAGCGGATCGGTCGGGCCCATCGCCTCAAAGAACTTGAGGAGCTGTTTACGCGCTCCTTCTTCGTTCCACTTGCGGTCGCGTCGGAACAGTTCGAGCAGCTCGTCGATCGCCGCCTCGCGCTTGTTCTTGGCGAACAGGGCCATGGCGAGATCGAAGCGCGCCTGGTGGTCGGCCGGATTGTGCGCGATCTTCTCCATCAGCTCCGCGACATCGCCGGCATCGGCGGCTTGGCGCGCCAGATCAAGCTGCGCCTTGACGGCGACGATTTCCGGATCGTTGGCGCGGTCGGCCGGCACCGCTGCCAGCACGCTCTCTGCGCTCTTGGCGTCGCCATTCTGGATGTGGCATCGCGCGAGGCCGGCGGCCGCGCCGGGGTGCCCGGGCTCATGCTGCAGGATCTGCGCATAGATCGCGCCGGCATTGCCCGTGTCGCCCGCATCGAGCGCTTCCTTGGCTGCCGTCATCGCCTCGTCGATCGGCGAGGGGCTGGCCGCGCCACCGGCAAGCTGCGCCAAGCGCTGCACGAACGTCTTGACCTGGCTCTCCGGCAAGGCGCCGACGAAGCCGTCGACCGGTCGCCCGTTCTTGAAGGCGTAGACGGCCGGGATCGACTGGATGCGCATCTGCTGGGCCAGGTCGGGATTCTGGTCGATGTTGACCTTGACCAGCCTGACCTTGCCGCGCGTGTCCTTGACGGCTTTCTCGAGCGCCGGCGCCAACTGCTTGCACGGCCCGCACCAGGGCGCCCAGAAATCGACAACGATGGCAGCATCGCGCGAAGCCTCGATGACGTCAGTCATGAAGGTGGCGCTCGTCGCGTCCTTGACCGCCGGCGCAGGCGCCGAATTCAATAGACCTTCCATGAGTTAAGCCTTTGAGCAGTTTAGCTTACTTGAAGCGGAATTGGACGGGCCTCGGCCTGCAAAGGGCGCCCGGTCGGCAGGGCATTATGTGGCGGTTTCACGCAGCGCTGACAAGGGTTTGTTGGCTCGATAGAAGCCATGACCCGAAGGCACAATGCGGGCCTCACGAGGCGCTTGCAATCGTCGCCGGCGAGAGATCGAGAATGCGCGGGCGATGTCCGCAATCGGCGATGAAGCTGAGCAGGCCCGCCGGCGAGATCGCCGTCGTCATGTCGTTCGACAGCGGGTGATAATTCAGCGGATCGATCCGCATCATGTCGGCATCGAGCACGACGTCGACCTGTCGCTGGCGATCGTTGATCAACGCGAACGGCGTCACCGAACCCGGGATGACGCCGAGCACGCGCATCAGACGGTCGGCGCTGCCGAACGAAAGTCGCGCCGAGCCGATCAGATCGGAAAGCTTCTTGAGGTCGATGCGCCGATCCTCAAATGCGACGACCAGGAACATGCGCTCCTTCTTGTCGCGCAGGAATAGGCTCTTGCAATGGCCGCCCGGCAGCGAGCCGCGCTCCACCTTCGATTCTTCCACGGTGAACACCGGCTTGTGCTTGACGGTGTGCGTGACCAGCCCGAGCGCCTCGAGGCGTGCAAGGAGCTGGTCGGGCGTGGCATGGCTGGCAGGCGCTTCGGTCATGGCCGCTCTTGCCTTGAAAGGGCGGCCAAGCTACTGGGCGCCGGGAAGAAAGGCAACGCGGCTTGTCTCGACCGAACGATGTGTTGCCGCAAGCTTGCATTGGCCGGGCCATCGTCTATGATCCCGCCCGCCGCCGGCCCCGGGGCCAAGCGTTAGGTTCAGGGCGGCCGCGGCAGGAGCGCGGGCGTAGCTCAGGGGTAGAGCACAACCTTGCCAAGGTTGGGGTCG
>VGDO01000314.1 GCA_016869645.1 Alphaproteobacteria bacterium | reverse complement strand
AGCTGGTGCGGATAGCTCTTGAGCACGCGCGGCGCATCGGGGATGCGCACCAGCGCCAGCATCTCCAGCGCCTTGGCACGCGCCGGCGTCCAGGCCAGGCCCTGATGGATGTGCACGGCCTCCGCGATCTGGTCGCCGACCGTCATGACCGGATTGAGGCTGGTCATCGGCTCCTGGAAGATCATGGAGATTTCGTTGCCGCGGATCGAGCGCATGTCCTCTTCGCTGAGGCGGGTCAACTCGCGGCCGAGAAAATTGACGCTGCCCTCGACGATGCGGCCCGAGCGCGGCGGGATCAGGCGCAGGATCGACAGCGCCGTGACGCTCTTGCCGCAGCCGCTCTCGCCGACGATGCCGAGGGTCTCGCCCGGCTCGACATGGAAGCTGACGCCGTCGACCGCATGCACCACGCCGTCGCGCGTGAAGAAGCGGGTGTGCAGGTTGTCGACCTTGAGGACTTCGACCATGGCTACATCCGCCCGTCTACATCCGCCTGGCCAGCCGCGGGTCGAGATGGTCGCGCAGCCCGTCGCCCAGCAGATTGACCGACAGCACGACCAGCGCGAGGCAGGCGCCCGGCGCGAAGATCGTCCAGGGCGCCGAGGCCAGGTAGAGGCGGCTCTGGGCGATCATGTTGCCCCAGGTCGGGAATTCGGGCGGCGTGCCGGCGCCGAGGAAGCTCAATCCGGCCTCGGTCAGGATCGCCGAGGCGCAGATATAGGTCGCCTGGACGATGAGCGGCGGCACGGTGCTGGGCAGGATGTGGCGCAGCAGGATCTTGCGCGCGCGCGCGCCGCTCGAACGCGCCGCGTCGACATAGGGCAGCTCGCGCACCGACAGCACGACCGCACGAACCAGGCGCGTCACGCGTGGGATCTCGGGGATGATGATCGCGATGATGACGACGCGCACGCTCGAGCCCATGACCGAGACCAGCGCGATGGCCAGCAGGATGGCCGGGATCGCCATGATGCCGTCAAGCAGGCGCATGACCGCCGCGTCGATGCGGCGGTAATAGCCGCACACCAGGCCAAAGAACAGGCCCGCGACAATCGACCCGGCCGCGACGGACAGGCCGACCAGCAGCGAGATGCGCGCGCCATAGACGGTGCGCGCGAAGACGTCGCGACCGAGACTGTCCGTGCCGAGCAGGAACTCGTCCGAGGGCGGCTTGAGGCGATTGACCGGCTTGAACACGATCGGATCGCCGGCGATCCACGGCGCAAAGACCGCACCGAGCGCGATCAGCAGCAACATCGTTCCGCCGATGACGATCGTCGGGTTCCGCCGGATGAAGTCCCAGACTTGCCGGTCGCGCGGGGTCGTGGTGGCGAGAATGCCGTCTGCGGTCGTCATGTCAGTAACGTATGCGCGGATCGAGGAACGTGTAGATGATGTCGACCGCCAGGTTCACCAGCACGTAGACGCCGGAGAAGATGATCATCACGCCCTGGATGATCGGATAGTCACGCCGCGCGATGGCATCGACGACCAGGCGACCGACGCCGGGAATGTTGAACACGCTCTCCGTGATCACCACGCCGCTGATCAGCAGCGCCACGCCGATGCCGATCACGGTCACGATCGGCACGGCCGCATTCTTGAGGGCGTGCTTCATCAGCACGCTGCCGGTCGCCACACCCTTGGCGTTGGCCGTGCGGATGTAATCCTCTGCCAGGACCTCGAGCATGCTGGCGCGCGTGATGCGCGCGATGAGCGCGACATAGGCCAGCCCCAGAGCGATCGACGGCAGGATCAAATTGCGCAGGCATGGCCAGAGACCCTGGTCGATCGATACGTAGCCCTGCACCGGCAGCCAGCGCAGCTTGACCGAGAAGAAATAGACCAGCAGATAGCCGACCACGAAGACCGGCACGGAGAACCCCATGACGGCAAAGGCCATGACGACCCGGTCGAGCAGCGAGCCGGCCTTCCAGGCAGCGAGCACGCCGACCGTGATCGCGATCGACACCGCGACGATCAAGGTGGTCGTGGTCAGCGCGATCGTCGGCTCGGCGCGCTGCAGCACCAGCTTGGTGACCGGCAGGTTGGAGAACATGGAAATGCCAAGGTCGCCGCGGACGGTCGCCCACACCCAGGTCAAGAACTGCTCGTGCAGGGGCCGGTCGAGTCCGAGCCGGTTGCGGATCGCGGCAATGTTGGCCGGGGTGGCGTTGTCGCCGGCGATGATCGCAGCGGGATCGCCCGGCGTCAGATGGAGCAGCATGAAGACGAAAACGCCGACGATGGCCATCACCGGGATCGTCGCCAGCAGGCGACGGACGATGTAGGCCATCATTGCCGGGGTATCCGGCAGCAGCTAGACGTCAGGAAAAACGTGCTCGACACGGATTGAAAGAAGCGAAGCTTTCGCGCGCTGCGACCGATCTGACGGTAGGGGCACGGCATGCCGTGCCCCCACCCGATATTCGGCCCAACCGGATTAGCCGATGCGCTCCACGTTCCACCACGGCAGGATCTCGGGCACCGGCAGGATGCCCTTGATGCGGTCGGCGCGATAGGCGACTGGGCCGACCCACTGGCCTGTCTTGATGTCGTGGACGTAGTCGATCATGTTCTTGTTCATGCGCCGCGCCACCTCGCGCCGCGCTTCGAGGCTGGGCGCCGCCGCCCACTCGTTGCGCAGTTGCTCGTGCAACGCGTTCGAGGGCCAGCCGAACCAAGCGCTCTCTCCGGTCGCCGCATGGGCGAACAGGTTGATCGGGCTCGAGGTCGCATTGCCGCCACCCCACGTGAAGAACACGTTCCAGCCGCCTGCCTCAGGCGGCACCTTGATCGAGCGCCGGGTCACCACGCCGCCCCAGTCGGACGCCGCGAGCTGCACGTTCATGCCGATTTGGCGCAGGTTCTGGGCAATCACCTGGGCCGCCTGATTCATCACATGGATGTCGGTCGCGTGAAGCACGATGACCGGCTTGCCGTCGTAGCCGGATTCCTTGAGCAGCTCCCGCGCCTTGGCCTGGCGCTGAGCCATCGGCATCTTGAAGATCTCGCCGCCATCCTCGACGCCCATCGGCGAACCGCAGGTGAAATGCGAGCCGCAGGTCTGGTAGTACTTCGAATTGCCAATCGCCGCCTGGAGGAAATCCTCCTGGCTGACCGCAAGCTGGGCTGCCTGCCGCGCCTTGACGTTGTTGAAGGGCGGGTGGAGGAAGTTGAGTCGGCAATAGCCGACATTGCCCAGCTTGTTCAGCACCTCGATCTTGACGCCCTTGGCCGATTCGAGCGTTGGGATGATATCGATCGGCGGCACCTCGAAGAAGTCGATCTCGCCGTTGATCAGCGCCGATGCCGCGGTCTGGGCGTCGGGCATGACGTCCCAGATCACGCGATCGATCTTGACCACCTTGCCGCCGGCGATGCCCGACGCCGGCTCGCTGCGCGGTACATAGTCGGGGTTCTTGTCATAGACCACGCGGCTGCCCGGGCGATACTCCGACTCGACGAACTTGAACGGCCCGCAGCCGATGTGTTTGGTGATCTGCGTATTGGGATCGGTCTTGGCAACCTCTTCCTTCATCATGTAGCACAGCGGCGTCGAGGTCTTGGCGAGCGCCTCATAGATCAGGCCGTAGGGCTCCTTCAGATCGATCTTGATCGTCTTGTCGTCGGGCGCAGTGATGTCGTTCACCCGCTGCATCATGTGCTGGCCGGCGCCGTCGCGCGCGGCCCAGCGCCGCAGCGAAGCGACGCAATCCTTCGACGTCACGGCCGTGCCGTCATGAAATTTGAGGCCGGGACGCAGCTCGAAAGTGTACGTCTTCTTGTCGTCGGACACCCCGTGTCGGCCGACCATCTGCGGCTGCGGCTGCAGGTTGCCGTCATAGGCGAACAGCGTGTCGTAGATCATCGCGCCGTGATAGGCGGACACGTTCGCGGTGGTCCAGATCGGATCGAGCACGCGCAGATCGGCGTGCGGCACCATGCGGATCTGCTTCATGCCCTGCGCGAGCGCCGGGCGACTGTGGATGGCGACCTTCGCCAGGACGGCCGTGGAAGCACCCGCGGCGAGCGCGCCCTTGATTGCCGTGCGACGACTGATCTTCTTCATGCTGTCCTCCTCCGTTCGAATCTCCTGGCGCCCGGAAACCTTGGCCGGAACGCTCGTTTGAGCCCATTTAGGCACGGGGCCGCGCAGCGGGCAAGACTGGTGTGAATGCTGGACAGGCACAAAAAGGCCATCCGCATAGATACCGGGGAAGGATGCGAGCGGTCTTGACTAGGCGGCGAACCACACCTTCTCGGGCGCCCGGTAGTCGCTCATCTGGCGATGCGGAGTCGGCACGAAGCCCTGAATCCTCTTGACCCCGGCATCGATGAAATTATTGAAGACGGGGATGATCTCGCCGGCCTCCTGATGAACGATCAACTGCGCCTCGTGATACATCTGCTTGCGCTTCGCCGGCTCGATCTCCGCGCGCGCGCGCACCAGCAGT
>VGDO01000313.1 GCA_016869645.1 Alphaproteobacteria bacterium | reverse complement strand
TGCCAAAACCGCAAAGAGCTATCTGCTGCCGGATTTTTACTCCGGCGCAACCGGACAATCCGGCCGCTTCAGTGAGGGATTTTTGCTCCGGCGCTTACACTTCACCGAGGCGGCGCGCGATCTGGGCCTGACCCAGGCGGCGGTCAGCTTCCGCATCAAGACCCTGGAACAGCGTCTCGGCATCGCGCTGTTCGAGCGCGGCAACCATCTGCTGCTAACCGAGAGCGGCCAGCTCTACCTGCCGATCGTGGTCGACGTCCTCAAGCGGCTGGAGCGCGGCACGACACGGGTGGTCAGCCACGGCGCGCGGCGTCAGCGCACCGGGACCTTGCGCCTGCTCGTGACCCAGTCCGTCGCGAGCCTGTGGCTGATCCCGCGTCTCGGCGATTTCTGCACGGCCAATCCCGGCATATCCCTGTCGATCGTGAGCTGGATCGGCGGCCATTCCGAGATCGTCGCCGCCGATTTCAATCGCCACAATATCGACGCCGCCATCCTCAACTCGCGCGACGGCACCAACTGGAACAATCTGGAGGCCGACAAGATCATCGCGGACTACGCGGTGCCGGTGTGCGGACCATCTCTTATGGGCGCCCCGTCGCGCCACCGAAGGCGGAGGCTGCTTCCGGCCGAGTTGCGCAACCACGCGCTGATTCATGCCCATACCTGGCCGGATGCGTGGTCTTCGTGGCTGACCCACATGGGCGCGAGTGAAGTCGAGCCCAAGGACAATTTATGGTTTCAGCACACCGGGCTCAGCGTCCAGGCCGCGATGAACGGCCTGGGTTGGGCGATCGCGCACGGCCCGCTCGTCGCCATGGACATCCTGGCGGGCCGGCTGGTGGCGCCGTTCCGGCCGTTCGCGCCGACCGAGTTTGCCTATTTTCTCGTCTACCCGCCGGAATCGCGCGACCTCGCGCCCGTGCAGACCTTCAAGACATGGTTCCGCGCCGAGATCACCCGCGATATCAGGAGCATCGAAGCCGAGGCGGCCTGACCACGCTGCTCAGCGGCGCGTGTTCCACCAATCCATGAGGTCATAGGCCTTCATGGCGAGCGGCACGAACCAGGGATTGCCGCCGTAGAACGGCATGGTCGGAAAATCGAGATCGTCGAACGCGGTCCGCCCTTCGGGCGAGCCCAAAATCCTGAACGCCATCTTGCGACCGAGATGAGTGCCCATGGGAACGCCGGCGAAGCAGTAGCCGAGCGCGTAGTGGATGCCTTCGTGCACGCCGATATGCGGAAAGAGATCGAAGGTCCCGGCGCAGCGCCCGGTCCAGACATGGTCGAGCTTGACGTCGCCCAGCTCCGGAACGAGCTGGCCGAAATCCTGCTTGATCCGCCAGGCGCACTCGCCCGGGCTCGAAAAGCGCGTGCCGGTGCGCCCGCCGAACAGCACGCGCGTGCCGTCGGGCGAGCGGCGGATGAAGTTGATGTTGAAGTTGGTGTCGAGCGCCGTGCGGCCGCGCGGCAGGATGCGGTCGATGACGGGCGCGGGCAGGGGCTCGGTCGCCATCAGATAGGCATCGAAAGGGATGACGCGGCGCTGCAGCCAAGGCACGGCGCTGGTATAGCCGTTGGTCGCGACCGCCACATGGCGCGCCCGCAGCATGCCGCGTGAGGTCACGACCTCGAAATCGCCATCGCCCGGGCCGCGCCCGATATCCGTCACGCGCGTGCCGGCGACGATGCTGGCACCGCTCGCGCGCACGCGGTCGAGCAGGCCGGCGTGATAGAGGCCGGGATGCAGGCCCCGGTGATTGGGGATCACCGCGCCGCCGAAATAGGCGTCGCTGCCGATCTCGCGGTGCTGTCGGGATCGCGGCACCATCTCGAACTCGTCGCCCAGATGCTTGTGCTTGGCGTCGAGCTCGCGCGCGAGCGCATCATACTGGCTCTGCGACGTGGCAAGCACGTAGCGCCCGCAGCGCTGCATCATGCAGGCGATCTGCTCACGCTCGACCACGTCGATGACCGTGTCGAAGGCGGCCTGCAGCTCGCGATAGATGTCGAGCGCGAAGTCGAGGCCCCGCGTCTCGCTGAGCTCGAGGAAACCGTGCTTCAGGCTGCGCCCGACATAGCCGGCGTTGCGCGACGAGGCGCCCTGGCCGGGCCGGCCGGCCTCGATGATGGTGACGGAGCGGCCGGCGCGCGCCAGCACGAGAGCAGCGTTGAGGCCGGTGAAGCCCGAGCCGACGATTGCGACGTCGGTCGTGGCGGGCAGCTCGGCGGGTGGATCATCAGAACGAGGTGCAGCGCGCCACCAATAGGGCGCGGTCGCCGGTGACGATCCGCTTGCGGGCTGTTCCGTCCATCTGTGCACGTTCATCGCGCGCTCGCTGCAATCCTCTGGGCGACATCACGTAAGCCGAGAAAAGGGGCGAAGTCCATTGCCTCACGCGACGTCGCTCGGTTGGTCAGGCTCCAAGGCTGCGTTACACTGGGCAAACGACCGACGCTGGCCCCCTTGCGCCGCGTTTTGCGGCGCCTACGAAAGGTGCGTCATGACGATCTACATCATGCTGCTGAACTGGACCGAGCAGGGCATCCGCAACGTCAAGGAGTCGCCGAAGCGCCTCGACGCAGCCAAGAAGATGCTGGCCGACATGGGCGGCCAGATCAAATCGGTGTACATGACCATGGGCAGCCACGACCTGATCATGGTCTACGAGGCGCCCGACGACGCCATATCCGCGCGCTTCACGCTCATGCTCGGCATGAACGGCAATGCCCGGACGACGACGCTCAAAGCGTTTCCTGAGCAGGCCTATCGCGAGATCATCGCGTCGCTGAAGTAGTTTCGACGCCAGCCAGCGGCAGCTAGGCTGGCCGATGCTCTGCCGGCGCAAAGGCCAGGCGCAACTGAGCAGCGACGCCGTGCAGCCGCCTGTCGTTCGTCCAGAGGTGAGCACCTTGCGTCAGCCGGGTGGCCGCAAGCAAATGGCAGTCGACGTAGCCTATGCCCCGGCCGAACAACGTATTTCGTTCGATGAAGTCGAGTGTCTCTCGATCCGTAGCCACATTGGCATGTGGCAAATCGGAGAGAGCATCGAGTACCAGCTGGCGCTGTTGCAAGTGGCCGAGAGCAAGCTCGCCAATGACAAATGGATGCGCCAGCACTGCACCGTCCTCAAGCAGCGAGGACAAGAGCTTGTCGCCTCTGCTCAAGTGACCGACCCAGACCGAGGTATCGACCAGAATCATCCCATTGTGGACCGGCGACGACGTACGGTTTTCAGCCTCGGTTCGCTGCCTGCCAGCCGTGCCAGTCGCCTCGCACTCTCGCGCTCGATGAGCGCCTTGAGGGCGTCCCGGATCAGGCGCGACTTTTCATTCACACCGGTCAGCGCCTGAGCCTTGGCGACAAGCTGGTCGTCGAGCGCGAGGGTCGTGCGCATGATCGAAACTCCCTGGTCCGGCACGAATTTAGCACCATTTGATGCCGAACTCTATGCCATCCACGTTGAGCGCGTGGCGCAACGCAGCGCCCGAGGGGAGGGAACCGCCACGCCGATTGCGGCGTTGCCGCCATGGAGTGTTCGACCGCATGAGGTGGAACCCATGGAAACGCCGTTGCAGATCGCCTTCAAGGACACGCCCGGCTCCCGATACCTGGAGTCGCAGATCCGCCGCCGCGCCGAGCGCCTCGATCGGCTCCATCCGAATCTGATCGGCTGCCGCGTCGTGGTCGACGCGCCGCGCGGCGCCACCGGGGCGGGCAAGCCGGCGCTGCGCGTCGCCGTCGAGGTCGAGGCGCCGGGCCAGCGCATGCTGGTCGGCAAGAGCCAGCAGGCCGAGAACGAGCTGGGCAAGGATCCGAGTGCCGCCATGATCAGGGCCTTCGACGCCGTGCATCGCCAGCTCGAGAAGCACGACGACGTGCAGCGCGGCGAGGTGAAGCGACACGACGGCGCCGGAGAGACCGGCCGGGTGCTCCGCCTCTATCCCGAAAGCAACTACGGCTTCATCGAGGTGGCAGGCGGCTCGGAGCTGTACTTCACGAGCAATGCGGTCGACGGCGACGCCTATGGCGAGCTCGAGGTCGGCATGATGGTCGAGGTGACGCGCGCGACGACCGAGGGCCCGATGGGGCCGCAGGCGAGCGTGGTGCGGCTGCTCGGCCGCGAGCGCACGACGAGATAGGAGCGGGCCTCAGGTCGGAGTGCGGGCAGGGCCCGGGCCATGGTCAACAATTTATGGCCCATGCTCAAGGAAGCGGTCAGCTCCTACATCGAGCATGACGCACTCAGCCGGGGTGCCGCGATCGCGTTCTATGCCGCGACCGCGCTGGCGCCCGTTCTGCTCATTCTCATGGCGATCGTCGGCTTGGTGCTCGGCGAGCAGGCGGCGCGCGAGGCGCTGACCTATCAGCCCGCATTTCCCAGATGGCCGCACCAATTCGTGACGAAAGCGGCCAATTATGATATAAGATTCAATACGTTGCAGGTGATCGGAGTGACCGGGCATGGAGCTGGTGACGGGTGAACTGGAAACGGGC
>VGDO01000312.1 GCA_016869645.1 Alphaproteobacteria bacterium | reverse complement strand
TGGATCGGCGGCTCCGTGTCATAGGCCTGGATGTGCAACCCGCTCTGCAACGGGTAGGGTGTCTCCGTCATCAATCGGGCGAGCGTGTTGTCATGGTCGAGCCATCTGTCGACGATGCTGTAGTCGATGGCGGCGAGGCCGGTGGTCGGCGAGTTGCAGAGGTATGACACCTGGATCGGCGCCGGCTTGCGCGCCAGGACCATCAGGCGGTTGCTCGCCCAGTGACCCATGGGGTGAACCAGGACGTCGATGGCGCTCGCCCTGACGCGCTCTGCCGCCTCGTCATCGTTGAGCTTGTGGATGAAGGTCCACTCGTCGGCTGCGGCGCGCATCCGCTCCGTCATGGCGTCGGGCTCGGACACATGGGCGAAGACATGGACGGAGACGCGGTCGCGGCGGTGATGCAGGAGCACAGGGAGGATGGCGGACGCCATGACGTGCGCGCGAAACTGCGGCGACAGGTAGCCGACGCGCAGACGCCGCTCCGGATCGGGCAGGTTGAGGTGCGGTCGTCGCCGCGCGATCAGCGGCGCCTCGTTCCGCTCGCCGAAGGCGCGATGTTCGCGGGCTACGTCCGCCGCGCTGTATTCGGACATATAGGGTATGGTCACCAGAAGATTGCTTTGCGCCGGCAGGAAGTCCGGGCTGACGCGCATGATCTCGCGCAGCTCGGCAACGGAGTCGCCGAGCCGGCCCAAATCCTTGAACACGGTCGCGCGATTGGCGTGCGCATTGACGTAGCCCGGCTTGGCGGCCAGCGACTGCTCGTAGGCCGCGAGCGCGGCATCCGACTGGTCGAGCTCGCGCAGCATGTTGCCGCGGTTGAGGTGAGCCTCGGCGTAGTCCGGCGCCAACGCCACCGCTTTGTCGTAGCAGTCGAGAGCGGCCTTCACCTGGCCCGCCGCGCGCAAGAGGCGGCCCCGGTGGAAATGACAAATCGGATGATGCGGAACCAGAGCCAGCGCCTGGCTGAAGCGATGGAGGGCCTCGCCGGCCTTGCCATCGCGCTCGAGGTTGCGGGCAGCATCGTAGTGCGCGCGCGCCAGCGCCGTGGCCGTCATTACCCGGCCAGCTCCAGCATGGTCTGCAGCAGGACATTGGCGCCCGCGCCGAGATCGGCGCGCTCGGTATGCTCGCGCACGTTATGGCTGATGCCGGCCACGCTCGGCACGAAAATCATGGCTGACGGGGCCACGCGCTGGATCATCTGCGCATCGTGACCGGCGCCGCTGGTCATGCGGCGGACGCTGAGGCCGAGGCCGCGCGCGATGCGCTCGACCCGGTCGACCATGGCGGCATCGAAGACCACCGGCTCGAAGCGCGCGAGAGTCCGGCTGGCAACGTCGGTTCCCTCGGCGCGTGCCGTCGCGGAAACGAAGGATGCCATGCGACGCTCGGCTTGCTGGAGCAGCGCTTCGTCCGTGTTGCGCAGATCGACGGTCACGATTGCGCGGTTGGGCACGACATGGATCAGGTCGGGCTTGAGCTTGATCGACCCCACCGTGGCGACCTGGTTGCCGCCCATGTCGAGCGCCAGCTCGCGGACGAACCGTGCGATGGCTCCCGCGACGTAGCCCGCATCGTGCCGCAGTCGCATCGGGGTCGTGCCGGCGTGATTCGACACGCCGGAGATCGTATACTCCGTCCAGGATATCCCCTGCACGCTGTCGACCGCGCCGATCGTGATGCCTTCGAGATCGAGCACCGGGCCCTGCTCGATGTGCAGCTCGACGAAGGCATGGACGTCGGGTCGTCCGACCGGCGTCGTTCCCGCGTACCCGATGCGTCCGAGGCTGTCGCCGACGGTGGCCCCGTCGATGCCGACCGCGCTGAGCGCCTCGTCCAGCGACAGGCCACCGACATAGGCGAGGCTGCCCATCATGTCGGGCGTGAAGCGCGCACCTTCCTCATTGGTGAAGAAGGCGACCGCGATCGGCCGGCGCGTCTCGATACCGGCGTCATTCAGGCATTCGACCACCTCGAGCCCGGCAAGCACGCCGAGATTGCCATCATAGCGGCCGCCCGTGCGCACCGTATCGATGTGCGAGCCGGTCATGACCGGCGGTCCGCCCTCGCGACCGGCGCGCGTCGCAATCACATTGCCGATCGCGTCGATCGTGACTGTCAGGCCGAGCGCGCGCATCCAGCCCACGACCAGGTCGCGACCGGCCTTGTCTTCGTCGGTCAGCGCCAGGCGGCAGACGCCGCCGCCCTCGATCGCGCCGATCTCGGCCAGGCGCTCGAGCCGGCCGATCAGGCGGTCGAGGTCGATGCGCAAATTGCCGGTCACCGCGCCGCCCCAGTCATCGCGCCAGCCAGTTCGCTGCTGCGGCGCGCACCGCATCGCCCGTTCGACCGACGATCCGGCCATAGAGCTCGGCGTCGGTATCGCCCTCGCTGCCGATGACCAGCACGCGGGCCGTCTCATCGAGGCCGAGCGCCGGCCGTGCCTCTCGATCGGCCGCGGCAGCCAGCAGGCCGGCCAGCCCGCCGACGCCGGCCTCGCCGCCGACCACGGGCCGGTCGCCGCCGAGGCCTTCGGCCAGCAGGCGCATGGCCTGGACCGCGGCGGCGTCGGGTATCACGAGGAAGTCGTCGCAACCCCTGTCCAGCACGTCCCATGCCGCCAGCGACACCTCGCCCGCCGCCAAGCCCGCCATCAAGGTGTCGAGATCGCCGGGGCTCTTGGTCGGCTGGCCGTGAAGCGCGCTTTGGTAGAGGCAGTCGGCACGCTCCGGCTCGACCGCAACGGTGCGCGGACGTCCGCCCGGATCTGGCAACGCTGGCGCACGCGGGCCCCAGCTCTCCCAGAGCTGCGCCAGCACTGCGGCGGCGAGGCCGCCAACGCCGCCCTGAATGAAGGCGTGGGTCGGTCTCGTGGTCTGGCCCGCGGACGTAGGCAGCTGGTCGATCACTTCGCCGGCCATGATGCTGTAGCCCTGCATGACCTGGCAGGGAATGTCGCGATAGCCGGGATAGGACGTGTCGGAGACGACGAACCAGCCGTGCCGCGCAGCGTCTGCGGCAACCTGGTGAACCGAATCGTCATAGTTGCCGGCGACGCGCACGACCTCGGCGCCGTAGCGCGCGATGGCGGCACGCCGCCCCTCGCTCACCGTGGCGTGAATGTAGATGACCGCGCGTGCCCCGAACAGTTGGGCGCCCCATGCGACTGACCGACCGTGATTCCCGTCGGTCGCGGTCGCGACCGTGATGTCGGCGGCGATGTCCCTGTGACGGCCGGCCAGCAGGTCGGCCGAACTCGGCGGCGCGCCGCGGCGGCGGCGGGCGATCTCGGCCGCCAGCAGCCGGTAGACCGCATAAGCGCCGCCGAGCGCCTTGAAGCTGCCGAGGCCGAAGCGCGTCGCCTCGTCCTTGTACCAGAGCCGGCCGATGCCGGCGGCGCGTGCCAGCCCCGGCAATTCGATCAGGGGTGTGGGCGCGTAACCCGGCCAGGCGGAGACTTCGCGCAAAGCGGCAGCGTGGCCCTTCAGGCTGAGAATCGATTGCAGATCCGACCCATACCCGGCCGCCGGATCAGCCCGCCGGTTGTGGTGAAGCTTGAGTGCGAAGGTTTGAAGCATAGGAGGACGGGTCGCTGGGTTTCTCGCCATGACAATTGCGAGCCGGTGGAACTGTCGGGGAAGACGGGCCGTTTCCCCTCCCCGAGAAACCTTAGCTGCTCCCCGCGGACCGGCGAAGCGTCTCGTTTCCGGACGTCAAATGTGCGACCAGGACACTGCCATGCGGCATTTCGGGCACGACGCTTCGTCTAGGAAAATGTCGAAAATGACATATAATGAAGCGCTTCCAGGTCGGCGACGGCGGTACGGCTTAAGGAAACATGGTCGAAAGCGGGGAGGGAGCTATGGGCCGGTCGAGGGATAAGTGCGCGCGGCAACTGGTCGCCGGCGCAGCGGCGGCGCTCGTCGCCTGGTCCGCTACCGGTGCTGCTTGGGCGGCTCCCTGTCTGCGCCCGGCTGAAGTCGAATCCAAGCAGGTCCGGCTGCTTCAGACGGAGCTCATGGTTGCGGCGCTGACCTGCCGCCATCATGTCGGGCTCGGTTTCGACGACAAGTACAATGCCTTTGTGCGCAAGTTCGACAAGCGCCTGGGGCATCACATCACGGTGTTGCGCGCCCACTTCAAGCGCGAATACGGCGCCGGATTCGAACGGCAATACGACCGGTTTTCCACCGAGCTGGCCAACCAGGCTTCCCAGCGCGCTCATGGCGGCGGTCCCTATTGCACGAGTTCCGTCCCGCTGTTCGACCAGGCGCTCGTGATCCAGGTCAAGGACCTCGAGGGTTTTGCTGCCTCGACCCACTTGGCGTCATTGGCGCAGGCCGGGGCTTGCGATGCGAAGCCGCAGGCGGCGACCAAGCAACGCACCGCGGCCCAACCTAAGGGCCCGTAAGACAATAAACGAATCGGGATTGGTCGATCGATAGATATGGGATTCTCAAAGCGACGAGAACACCATATCTTGCGAGGATGATTGACGTCGAGGCGATTCGGCAACGATT
>VGDO01000311.1 GCA_016869645.1 Alphaproteobacteria bacterium | reverse complement strand
GCCAGGCTCTGGCACACGTCGCTGACCAGCGTGAGCTGGCTGAACTGGCGCACCGAAAGATTGACGCTGACGACCAGCGGCGGATCGAGCACGTAGCGGCTCTGCCAGTCACCCATCTGGCGGCATACCTCACCCAGGACCCACTCGCCGAGCTCGACGATGACGCCGGTCTCTTCGGCCAGCGGCACGAATTCGTCGGGCGACACCAGCCCGCGCTCGGTGTGGTTCCAGCGGATCAGGGTCTCGAAACCGACAATGCGTCCGGATTCGAGCGACACGATCGGCTGGAAGTAGAGCGTCATCTCGCCACGCTCGACCGCACGCCGCAGATCGGTCTCCAGGTTGAGGAGCTGCACCGCGCGCGTGTGCATTGCCGCATTGAACACTTCGCTGCGGCCCGTGCCGCTTGCCTTGGCACGGTGCATGGCGAGGTCCGCATCGCGCAGCACCTCGTCGGCGCGCTCGTAGTTCGACGGTCCTGAAGCGACGCCGATGCTGGCCGTGGTGAAGACATCCTGACCGGCGATCTGGAACGATGCCTCGAGCGCCTCGTGGATGCGCTCGGCTACCGCATTGGCTTCCCGCGCCGAACCCATGTCGTCGATCAGCACGGCGAATTCGTCGCCGCCGAGCCGCGCCAGGGTATCGCCTGGCTTGAGGCAGGATTCCAACCGCCGCGCCATGGCAATGAGCAGCTCGTCGCCGTGCATGTAGCCGAGACTGTCGTTGACGACCTTGAACCGGTCGAGATCGAGATGGAGGACGGCATAGTGGCCGTCGCGGTGGCGTCGGGCGCGCTGCACCGCGCGATCCAGTCGATCGAACAGCAGGGCGCGATTGGGCAAGCCGGTCAGTGCATCGTGCAGCGCGCCGTGCGACAGCCGCTCCTCGGCGCGCTTGCGCTCGGTGATGTCGGTTTGCGAGCCGGCCATGCGCACCGCCCGATTGCTCTCGTCGCGCACCGCCAGGCCGCGCGTCAACATCCAGCGGTAGCCGCCGTCGTCGTGCCGCATCCGGTGCTCGCTCTCGAAATTCTCCGACACGCCGGCCAAGTGTCCCGCGATCTGTGCGCGCACCTGGTCGACGTCCTCGGGGTGGATGCGCTTGAACCACTCCTCGGGATCGGCGCCGACGCTGGAATCCGCATAGCCGAGCATGGCTTTCCAGCGCGGCGAAAAGAAGATCAGGTTCGCCCTGAGGTCCCAATCGAACAGGCCGTCATTCGCGCCCTGCGCGGCGAGCGCATAGCGCGTCTCGCTGTCGCGCAGAGCCTGCTCCGACCATTTGCGCGCGGTGACGTCGGTCGCCGTGACGACAAAGCCGCCCTCGCGCATCGGCGTGACCCGCAGCTCGAGGATGACGCCATCCACGGTCGTCTGCTCGAGATCGGGGCTGCCGTCCTGCAGCAGGCGCTGTAGCTCGATCTTGGCCAGGGTCGCCGGCACGCCGTCGCCGAAGTCGCCGCGTTCGGCCTGGTACATCAGAATGTCGATCAGCTTCGTGCCCGGATCGTGCAGCGTGTCCGGCAGCTCGAGCAGCTCGAACAGGCGATCGTTCCATGTCATCAGGCGATGCTCGGCGTCGAAAGCCGCCAGCCCCTGGCCGATGCTGTTGAGGGTCGCCTGAAGCAGGGCCGAATTGTGCGCCAGCTCGCGTTCGCGCTGCTTGAGATCGGTGATGTCGGTATGCACGCTGACCACGCCGCCATCGCCCGTTCGGCGCTCGCTGATCTGGAACCAGCGGCCATCGGTTTGAAGCTGCTCGAGCGGTCCGTTCGCCTGCGCATGCTGGGCCAGCCGCTCGGCGATCCGCTGGGCGGCGGCCTCGCCCTGGAAGCCGCGCACCGCCATGTCCCGGCGCAGCAACTCTTCGAACTTCACGCCGGGCACGATGGCCTGCGCGAGATGGCCGTACATCTCCCGGTAGCGCGCATTCGACAGCACCAGGCGATCGGTCGCGTCGAAGTACGCGAAACCGGCGGCAATGCTCTCGACAGCCTCGGCGAGGCGCCCGCGCGTCTCGGCGAGCTGGCGCGTCGCTTCGGTATGCTCGGAGATGTCTTCGACCGTGCCGACATAGCACATGAGCTTGCCGTCGGGATCCTTGAGCGCGCGAGCATCGAGCGACACCCATGCCGTATTGCCGTCGGGGCGGCGAATCTCGGCGACGAAATCGAACACCTCGCCGCGCGTATTCAAGGCTTCGACGAGTTCCTGTCGGCGCCCGGCATCGACGTAAAGCTGGCTCGCCAGGTTGGTGATCGTCGACATCATGATTTCGACGCTCTTGTAGCCGCAGATTGCGGCCAGCGCCGGGTTGGCATCGATCAACCGGCCGTCCGCCGTCGATCGGAAGATGCCCTTGGTCGCACGCTCGAAGGCTGCACGGCTGATGGCCTGCTCCAGGCGGGTGCTTTCGGGGTCGTCAATCGCGGGGCCCGGCGCTTCCCTGTTCCGGCCGAGGCCCGCCGCCAGACGCGCAGCTCCTGCCGCGCCAACGACGCCGAGCGTCAGGAGGGCGAAGAACATCCAGCGCCAGAGCGTGTCCTGCCGCCAAGACAAGGTCGCCAACGGCAAGCCGTTGACCGCGCTCAACACGTGGGTCGCCTGGTCGCCAAGCGGCCTGGCGAATCCGGCGCCGGTTTCGCCGCGGATCCGCAGGTCGTCGATACCGCGTTCGGCGTCGATGCGATCGAGCAGCACACGGTCGAGGGGTCGTGCAAAGAGGAGCACGGGCGCCGTCATCGACGATCGCGGATAGGCTGGGGTCGCTGCCGCGGCGATCAGGATCGTGCCGCCATCGGCGAGCAGCCCGACCGCACTGCCCCGCTGACGAGCCCGTTGAATGAGCTCGTCGAAACCGCCGACCAGACGCCGAAACGGATCTGATTGCTGCGGGCGCGTTGGCCGGTCGACCAGAACGGTGCCGTCCGCTGCGATCAGCAGGACCTGCCTGACGCTGAGGTCGCGCTGAAGCTCGTCGAAGGCGCGATCGAGGCGTCCCAGATCAGAGGGAATGGCGCGGTCGCCCAGCGCGGCAAGCGCGAAGCTGACCGCGCCTCGACCCAGCGCGTCGCCGGCCGCGTTGACGTCTCCAGCAATGTCGGACTGCATGCGCTCGACCGCGACGCGATCGGCGCGCCAGCAAAGCGCCGCCAGCGCCAAGCCCAGGATCGCGGCGCCCAACAGAAGCGCGAATGCAATGCCCCGTCCCGGCTGCTCTGGCAGGGCCTTACGGCCGCCGGGCATCGCGACGTGAATCTTCGCCATCAGGCCGAACCCGCGATCTCGCGCCGTTTCACGGCTTGTTCTTCATCACCGGCATTGTCGCGCCGCGCCGCGTCAAGAGCAAGCCGGTCGGCTGATCGGCCGGGGTCGAGTCGCATGCCAAAAGGTCAGGGGGTAAGCAGAATGCGGCCGCGCATGGCGCCGGCTTCCATGCGCGCATGGGCATGGGCGACCTCGGCCAGGCTAATACTTTCGTGCTCGGGCACGGCAAGCCGGCCGCGGGCGAGAAGGCTGACGAATTCGCCGATGGCGGCGCGCAGGCCCGCCCCGGTCAGGGTCTCCGAGCTCCAGCCGGTCATGGTCTGCCCCTCGATGAGATGCCAGGCCGAAAAGGCGAGCTCGGGCCCTGCCGTGGCGCCGACGAGGCAGAGGCGACCCGTGGGCTTGAGCGCAGCCGCGCTGTCGGCGAAGGTCGCGCGGCCGACCGTCTCGAGCACGCCATCCACGGTGCCCTCGCCGACCGCCTCGATGAGGCGCTGGCGGCTCAGATCAACGACCTCGTCCGCCCCCATGCGCCTCAGGAAATCGAATTTGCGATCCGACGACGATGTCGCGATGACGTAAGCGCCACGCGCCTTCGCGAGCGCGATCGCCGCCGAGCCGACACCGCCCGATGCGCCGTGAATGACGACGCGATGGCCGCGCTCGGTCGCCATGCGATCGAGTCCGTGATGCGCCGTGACGGCCGCGAGTCCCAGTGCGGCCATGTCGTGCAGCGGCACGCCGGACGGCAGGACCGCAACGGCTTCGGCATCGACCGTGACGAATTCCTGGTAGCCGCCGGGTCTGATGCCCCAGATGCCGCCGAGCTTCTGCATCATGGTGATCACGGCGTCGCCACGCTTGATGTCGGCGACCGCGGCGCCGACATCGATGACCTGACCAACCGCTTCGAGGCCTGGCGTGTAGGGCCAGGGATTCTTGCTCCTGACGGGCCAATGGCCGGCCCGAATCATGACGTCCGACCAGTTGACGGCTGCCGCCGCAACGCGGAAGCGCACCTCAGTCGGCCCGACCGGCGGCAGCTCGACCTCCGTCAGTCGCATGACCTCGGGCGGACCATAGGCGAACATGACGATGCGCCGGGCCATGGCGCTGCGTTCTCAGGTGTGCCGAGCTGCGCTTGCGTGGTCGTCAGGCCTGAGCGGTCGCCAGGATCTCGTCGGCAAGCGCTGCGATCTCGAGCCCCGCCGTGCTCGACGGCGCCGCCTCTCCGATGCCGCGGCCCTCGAGCAGGCT
>VGDO01000310.1 GCA_016869645.1 Alphaproteobacteria bacterium | reverse complement strand
AGGCTTCGTGGTAATGCTTGTCATGGCGTGGTCTCCAGTCCGGCCCTTCAATGCCGGGCGATTCGAGGTTGAAACACCCCGGAGACTACGCCACTCTCAATTCCTACCAACCTCGCGACGGCACCCGACGAGCCGTGCTTCGGGCGCTGTTACACCCGCGCTTCAGGACGGCTCTTGCAATACACCCGCCTGGACGCTGGTTATCAATCTACGACTGCCCATAGACTCCATCGTGCCGGGTTCTTGACCGACAAAGGCAAATACGTTCTGCTTGAGGTTTCCGGCGGAAAAATCCTGTAACGAAAAGTTCGTCTGCCCGTAGCCGACGACCTCGCGGATCGCGGCAGCGACTTCAGTCCACCGCGTCGGGTCTGCTGCCGCTTCATAGATCAGTCCGACCAGATCGAGTGCGGTCCGTTCAGGAAACCTCAGCCTGCTCTTGTTAACCGGCATGCTCGGCTTCCTTTCCACTTGGCCGCGTGTCGCCTAGGCAACGAAAGCGGGACACTCATGGAAACAACAGGTCCTTCGCATCTCCACTTTGGGAGATGAAGATGCTGGCCGCCGCCGCCACCGTGTTCGCGAATCCGGCCCTTAGCTGGGCCTCGTCGGCTTGACGGCAGCGCTGCGCCGGCTCCTTTGCGAGCGATTTCCCCCACAACAAGCAGCGCCACTCATCACAGAAATGGCGTTGGCACGCGTTGATTGTAACATCTCCGCCAATCGGTGCAACCGCAGGTGTATGCTGGAATACCCCGCGACTTGGGGCGAGCCTCTGCAGCACCAACCGCATTTGGAGAATGACCGGTTCAGGTCCGGATTGGCGCATGCGGCGGCGATGCTATGATGCCGCCATCCTCGGTCACCTCGGGAAACCTGCCATGTCTGTCGCCGCCACCTTGCCGAACGCCACGATTCTCGATGCCTACCGCGCGGCGACGCCGAACTCCTCCGCCATGGCGCGCAAGGCGCGCGAGCTGCTGCCGAGCGGCATCGTCCATGACAGCCGGAACTTCGATCCCTATCCGATCTACGTCGAACGCGCGCAGGGCCCGGTGAAATGGGACGTCGACGGCAACCGCTATGTCGACTATTTCGGCGGCCACGGCGCGCTGCTGCTCGGCCACAACCATCCCCAGGTGATGGCGGCCGTCCATGCCCAGTTCGACCGCGGCACCCACTTCGGCGCCTGTCATGAGCTCGAGGTGCGCTGGGCCGAGCTGATCTGCCGCATGGTGCCCTCGGCCGAGCGCGTGCGCTTCACGTCCTCGGGCACGGAGGCGACGCTGATGGCGTTGCGCCTGGCGCGCGCCCACACCGGCCGGCAGAAGCTCCTGCGCGTGCGCGGGCATTTCCATGGCTGGCACGATCACATGACCAGTGGCCATGCCAATCACTTCGACGGTTCGCCCACGACGGGCGTGCTCGGCGGCGTGGCCGATGCCGTGCTTCTGGTCGATCCGAACGACATCGCCGGGCTGACGCGCCTGTTCGAGCAGCACCGCGACATCGCGGCCGCGATCGTCGAGCCGACCGGTTCCCATTTCGGCCGCATGCCGCTCAAGCGGGAATTCGTCGCGGCGATGCGCGACTTGACGCGCGCCAGCGGCACGCTGCTCATCTTCGACGAGGTCGTGACGGGCTTCCGTTGTTCGCCGGGCGGCGCGCAGCAGGCGCTCGGCATCACGCCCGACATGACCGCGCTTGCCAAGATCGTGTCGGGCGGTCTGCCCGGCGGCGCGGTCGCCGGACCCAAGGTTGTGCTCGATCTGCTCGACTTCGCCGCGACCAAGGCGACGGGCAAGGAAAAGATCCATCACCCCGGCACCTTCAACGCCAATCCGCTGTCGGCCGCCGCCGGGGTCGCCGCCCTCGAGATCATCTCGACGACGGACGCCTGCGCGCGCGCCAATGCCTATGGCGAGGCGCTCAGGCGCGAGATGAACGAGGTGCTGGAGGACGAGGGCGTCAACTGGGCGGTCTACGGCGACTATTCGGGCTTCCACATTTTCACCAATCCCGAGAACGCGCATATCACGCCTGGAAAATTCGATGCCGCCGAGTTCATCCCCGGCATGCTCACGCGCAAGGGCGCCGACGGCATGGCCGGTCAACTGCGCATGGGCCTGCTGGTCAATGGGGTCGACATCAACTCCGGCCCGTCCGGGGTCATTTCGGCGACCCACGGCGCGGAGGAACAGGCGGCGACGGTCGACGCGTTCCGCTCGACGTTGCGCGCGCTTCGGCGGGAGGGGGCGCTGTCCTGATCCGGTAGCGGGCGGCCGGGCGTGTCCTATCGATCGGAGCCCAGGGCCTTGTCGATGCGGCGCTGCAGGTCCGGATTGCTTCCGGCGAGATCGTAAATAGCATTGAATTTGTCGACCGACAGGCCGCGCTTTTCGACGGCGCGCTTCATGTCATCGAGCGCCTGCCGGCGAGTCACCTCGGCTGCGGCGGGGCCTTGCTTGTTGGCTTCCTCGAACTTCGGCAGGAAGGCGATGTTGAGTTTTTCGATATCCTTGGACGCAGCCGCAAACGCCTCGACGTCCTGATCGCTGACCGCGGGCGGCTGGTGGTCCAGGATCTTCGGCTCTTGCTTTTCCTGACGCGGCGGCTCTGGGCGCATCTGGGGCGTTTGGCTGAGCAGCGGTGCACTGACCAATGCCGCAAGCATGGAAATCATCGCGATCAATCGCGCCAGGCGTCCGGTCGAACCCATGCGTCCTCCTGAACCACGATGCCGACGTGGCCATCCGGGTCTCATGTTGGATGGGCGGCGCCGATTGGAACCCGTCGGCGCGCAAAATTTCTGGCGCCGATTTCGGGAACCTAGTCCCGATTTGTGGGTTGACTCGGAACGAGCCCCTCTGCGCGACGAGAGCCGATGGCAGCCCGCCGCACGGGAGCCAAACAAGCGAGGTCGTCCATGGCACGGATCCAGATCGCCAATCAGCCCGTGACGCAGATCACGGTCGTCGAGCCCGAGGCCGGCAAGCAGGATGAGGCGCTGTCCCTGATGACCGAGCGCGCGCGTTTCATGGCGCGCCAACCCGGATGCATCTCGATCAGCCTGCATCGCAGCCTCGACGGTCGCCGCATCGTCAATTACATTCAGTGGCGCGATCGCGAACTCCTGCGCTCGGCCCACCATTCGCCGGAGTTCCGCAAGGAGTGGAAACACTTCGACGATTTGACCGGAGACATCGACCCTCACCTCTACGAAGTGACCAACATCATCGAAGGCGAGCGTTAGGCTCGGCTTCTGCACCGCGCCGGGAGTTCCTGGCATGAGGACAGCGGCGGATCGCATCGTTACCGTCTTCGGCGGCACGGGCTTCCTCGGCTGTCGGGTTGTGCGCCATCTGCGATCGCGCGGCTTTGCGGTTCGCGTTGCCTCTCGCCATCCGGATCGGGCGCGCCAGTGCTTCCATGAGGAGGCGAACGGGCTTCATGCCGTCGCCGCCGACATCCATGACGAACCGTCGGTCGCCTCGGCCGTGACCGGCGCATTCGCCGTGGTCAACGCGGTCAGCCTCTATGCCGAGCACGGTCGCGACACGTTTCACGCCGTCCACGTCGAGGGCGCGCGCCGTATGGCGTCGCAGGCGCAAGCCGCCCGTGTCGAGCGCTTCGTGCAGGTGTCGGGCATCGGCGCCAATCCCGCGTCACCGTCGCTCTACATCCGCAAGCGCGGCGAGGGCGAAGCGGCGGTTCGCACGGCCTTTACCGGCGCCATCGTCGCGCGGCCCGCCGTCATGTTCGGGCCCGATGACGCGTTCCTGAACACGCTGCTGTCTCTGCTGCGCAAGTTGCCCGTCTATCCGATGTTCGGTGACGGGTGCACGCGGCTGCAGCCTGCCGCGGCCGAGGACGTCGCCGAAGCGATCGCCAGAAGTCTCGAGCCTGAACAAACGGAAGGGGCGATCTACGAGCTCGGCGGGCCGCAGATCTATACCTATGCAGAGCTGCTGCGCGCCGTCGCGCGAGAAGCCGGCCAATCCCCCATCTTGATGCCGGTTCCTTTCGCGGCCTGGCATGCCCTGGCGTTCGCCGCGGAGATGCTGCCCAAGGCGCCGCTTGCCCGCAACCAGGTCGAGCTGATGCAGATCGACACCGTGGCATCGCCCGATTTGCCGGGACTGGGCACCCTCGGCATTGTGCCGACGCCGCTGGAGCGGGTCTGCCGGGAAATCCTGGCCAAGCACTAGGCCGACCGGTGCCGCATGGCAGACGGGCCGGTCCGTTGCTATCTTTTGCCCATGGGGGCTGGGAAGATAAGGCCCGATATCGAGGCGGCCGTGCGCGACATTGTCGAGCAGGACATGCGGCCGTTTGGCCTGCTTTCCGTCACGGTCAAGGAGATCGTCGATCCCGACGGCGATGCCGTGCTCATGGTCGATGCGCGCTATGCGCCCGTCGAGCTCCCGACCGACCCGAAAATCGTTGCAGGACTGGTTACCAAGCTGCGCGACCGGCTATGGGGCATGGGCGAGGGGCGCGTGCCGCGCATCCGCCATCACTTCTTCGATGGCCACAAGTTC
>VGDO01000309.1 GCA_016869645.1 Alphaproteobacteria bacterium | reverse complement strand
ATCGCGCGCGCCGCCGGCATGGCAAGAGGCCCGATCGGGCCCCTTGCCATGCCGGCGCATCGTTCATCCCCACTGGCCTGCTTTTACTCCGCCACGCTGGCCTGGAATCAGACCGCCGTTGACAGGATGTCACTGATGACCTCCAGCAGATGGCGGCCCGCACTGAAAATGTGGCTCGCATAGTCAAGATAGCGTGCCGGCACCGGCCCGAACATCTCGCGGGTCAAGACCTCGGAGTATCCAATCACCGCATTGAGCGGCGTGCGCAGCTCGTGGCTCATGTTGGTGAGGAATTCGCTCTTGGCACGGCTCGCCTGGACCGCGGCCTCGCGCTCGGCCTCTACGGCAATCGCCACTACCTCGTCGCATACAGCATGGAGACGCGCGGCTACCGCCTGTTCAGCCTCAGCGACATCGAGAAGGTGGAGGAGACGAAGTGGCCCTTCGTGCTTCGCAAGGACTTCTCGCTCGAGGCCTATGCGCAGCAGTCATTCGGCGTGTTTCAAGAGAAGCCGTTCAATGTTGTCTGGCGCTTCGCGCACGAGGTAGCTGACGATGTTCGCGCATATCAATTCCACCCGCGTCAAATGCTTGAAGAACAAGCAGATGGATCGGTAGTGGTGCGGTTCCGCGCGGGTGGTGCAACTGAGATGTGCTGGCACCTGTTTATGTGGGGGCGCATGCAGAGGTGCTACGACCGAAGGCGTTGCGCGGGAAATATGGACAAATGGTTCGAACCGCGGCTGCTCTTGCTGACATTGAACCGACTGCCTTGACGGATTGGGATGCTTCTGATGATCTCGGCTTGCAAACGCTGTCAGAGCCGCCCTGCGGCCAGGTCAGCGTCGCCGCGCCAAGAGCCAGCTGCGTTCCCAGCGCGGATTTCCAAGGCATTGGTCCATAACCTCAGGGAGAGTACTATGAATCCAATTACTCGTAGGACAATCCTGTCGCTGCCACTGGTCTGCGGGCTTGGTACCGGCGTCGGTTACGCGCAGACCAAGGAAGTCACGATTGCCCATCAGGACATGATCGTGCCGTTCCGCGTGCAACAAGCCGCGGGCGCGGTCGAAAAGGCTACCGGTTACAAGATCAACTGGAAGATGTTCGGCGGCGGTGGCGACGTCATCAAGGCGATGGCCTCGGGTGAAGTTCCCATCGGCGAGGTCGGCTCGTCGCCCGCCACGGCAGCGGCCGCCCAGGGCATGGATGTGCAGATTGTCTGGATCCTCGACGACATCAACGACGCGGAGCAGCTGGTGGTCTCGCAGAAATCCGGGATCACCAAGCTCGCCGATCTCAAGGGCAAGAAGATTGCCACGCCATTGGCATCGACCGCCCATTATCAGTTGATGTTTGCGCTCACCAAGGCGGGAATCAATCCCAAAGAGGTGCAAATTCTCAACATGCGCCCGCCCGAAATCGCGGCGGCATGGGAGCGCGGCGATCTCGACGGCACGTTCATCTGGGATCCCGTGCTCTCCAAGGTCAAGACCGCTGGCGGCAAGATGATTCTCTCCTCCGCCGACGTCGCCAAGCAGGGCGCGCCGACTTTTGACGCGGTGATGGTCAACAAGGCCTGGGCCGACAAGAACAAGCCGTTCGTCACGGCGCTGGTCAAGGAGATGGCCAAAGCCGATGCGACCTACAAGGTCGAAAAGGCCAAATACACGGTCGATAGCGACTTGGTGAAGACGATCGCGAAGGTCGTCGGGGCTGAGCCGAAGGACGTGCCGCAGGCGCTCGCCGACTATCGCTTCCCGACCGCTGCTGAACAGGCCTCGAATGCCTGGCTCGCCGGCGGCAAGGATTCCGGCGTCGCCAAGGCTATGGCAAATACCGCCACCTTCCTCAAGGAACAAGGCCGCATTACGAACATTCCGGCTGATTTCGGTAAGTTCGTGAACCCCGAATATGCGGCGGCCGCGAAGTAACTTGGCCAACAGATGGCGGAGCGTCGCACGACGCTCCGCCATTTCGTGACTCGATCGGCCCAATTGTCAGTTCGGTGATGACCACGTGGCCACATCCTCGAATGGCGTGACGGCCAACTCAGCCGAGGAATCCTTTCGCATCAAGGATCTCTCGGTCCGATACGCCACGCGCGACGGCACCGTCGAGGCGCTATCGGGCATCAACCTCGACATGAGCGCCGACGATTTCGTCGTCGCCATCGGCGCGTCGGGCTGTGGCAAGACGACGTTACTCTCGGTGATGGCGGGCTTTCTCGAGCCAACCGAGGGCGACGTGCAACTCAATGGCCGGCCCGTGACCGGCCCCGGCGCCGACCGTGGTGTCGTGTTTCAGCGCCACGCGCTGATGCCTTGGCTTTCCGTCATCGACAATGTCGCCTTCGGATTGAAGATGCGAGGCATCAGGCAAAGCGAACGCCGTGCCCGGGCGCAGGAGCAATTGAAGCTGGTCGGACTCCAGGATTTCGGCTCAAAGATGATCTATGAGCTGTCCGGCGGCATGCAGCAGCGCGTCGGCATCGCCCGAGCGCTCACCTTGGATCCCGAAATATTGCTCATGGACGAGCCGCTTGGCGCGCTCGATGCCCTGACCCGTGAAACGGTACAAGAACTGATCCTCGATGTCTGGCACCGGACCGGCAAGATGGTATTCTTCATCACCCATTCCGTGGAAGAGGCAATTTTCCTGGCCACGCGCCTGATCGTCATGACCCCGCGACCGGGCAAGATCGAAAAGAGCTATAGCCTCGATTTCGGCCGCCGCTTCATCGAATGCCGTGATGCCCGCAAGGTCAAATCGGACCCGGATTTCATCCGCGTGCGCGAAATGGTGCTCAACGATATTCGAAGGGGCGAGACCAAACCGACATAAATTACGCGAGGCATAACCGTGGCGACAGCGACATCCCAGCCCTTCGTCGGCAACCGCAAGCCGAAAACCAGCCGCTACCGCGTTCTCGGCGAGGGTTCGAGCTTTGCCATCAACATGGCGAGCATCGGCGCCTTGCTCGTGCTGTGGCTCGCTGCCACGCATCTCGGATGGATCAAACCCCTGTTTCTGCCCAAGCCGCAAACCATTTGGTTCGCGTTCAACCAGGCCATGAGCGGCGATCTGGACAGTCACACGCTCGGCGTCCATTTCCTCTGGAGCATGTATCGGGTGTTCTCGGCGTTCGTCCTGGCGGTGGTCATCGGCATTCCGATCGGCATCGCCATGGGTGTATCGCGCATCGCGCGCGGCATCTTCGATCCCCCGATCGAGTTCTACCGGCCATTGCCGCCGCTAGCCTATCTGCCATTGATGATCATTTGGTTCGGCATCGGTGAGTCGGCGAAGATCATCCTGCTGTTTTTGTCAATCCTCGCCCCGGTCGTCCTTGCCGCGCGCGCCGGCGTCCGGTCGATCAGCCAGGAGCAGATCCAGGCGGCGCGATCCATGGGCGCATCGACATCGCAGGTCATCCAGCATGTGATCCTGCCGGGCGCTATGCCCGAGATTCTGGTCGGTTTGCGCATCGGGATGGGTGTCGGCTGGACCACTCTCGTGGCGGCCGAGATGGTCGCCGCCGATGCCGGCCTCGGCAAGATGGTGTTCAACGCCTCGAACTTCCTGCGCACCGATGTCGTGATCCTCGGAATTCTCGCGATTGGCCTAGTCGCTTATGCGTTCGAACTCATCATGCGTTGGCTCGAGTACTGGGCCGTACCCTGGAAGGGCCGCGTGTAGCCGCGCAATGCCCGGACAATTGCTTCCACTCCTGCCGAGACACCGATCATGTCCATCTCCTATCTGAAGCGCGCCGCCAAGACCCCGGTAACCGATACCGCGGCAGCCCGGAAGGTCGCGAGCGACGTGCTGACCGCGATCCAGAGCGGTGGCGAGGCCGCTATCCGCAAATACGCGGCGGAGCTGGACAACTAGACCGGTGAAATCGTCGTCACCCCAGAGGAAGTCGAGCGGCGGACGCGCGATCTCTCGGCAACGCTGAAAGCGGATATCGAACAGGCTTGTGCGCGCGTGCGGTTGTTTGCGGAGGCGTAACGCAATTCGATCTGTGAATTCTCGGTTGAGCTATTGCCCGGTCTGGTTGCGGGCCAGCGGCTGATTCCCGTCAATGTCGCCGGCTGCTATGTTCCGACCGGCCGCTATGCCCATGGCGCGTCGGCCTACATGTCGGTCGCCACCGCCAAGGCCGCCGGCGTGGCCACCGTGATTGCTTGTTCGGCGCCGCACAAGGGTGCGGGCATTCATCCCGGACGCAGCGCACAACGCTCCAGATCGCCGAACTGGTTGAACACGAATAGTGGATGGTAGCAGGTGCAGGCGAAGTGGCCGTTGTAGGCGGTGCCTTCCTGCTCGCCATGGGTCGGGCTGACGCTTGAGTCCATGTCGAGCACGATGGACCGCGGCGAACGCCGGTCGCGAATGGAGTCGATCCATTGCCCCGAGAGACCGGTGAGCGCGGCGAGGTTCTCCTCACTCGCGAGCCACTCGGTCTCGAACCGCCCCATCTGGCTGGTCGAGGCCGCATCGCGCTCGACAGCCTTGCCGCCGACGATCCAGCGCATCGCCGGATCACGCCCCAGCCGGTCGGC
>VGDO01000308.1 GCA_016869645.1 Alphaproteobacteria bacterium | reverse complement strand
TCAGCCAGCGCTACGAGCGCGGCTCGACCATTGTCACCTCCAATCTGCCGTTCGACGAGTGGACCGGCGTGTTCGCCTCCGAGCGGCTGACCGGTGCGCTGCTCGACCGGCTGACCCACCACGTCCACATCCTGGAGATGAACGGCGACAGCTACCGCCTCAAGCAGAGCAGGCGCCGCCAGCGCGCCAAACGGGCCACAGACCTACCCGACAGTCCATCCGAGGAATAAACGAGGGCGCAGGAAGGCCCCCCGCGGGGGCCTTCCTGCCGTCAGCCGTGATGCATTTTTACTCCGGCCAGCCGATGCATTTTTACTCCGGCGTTGACAGCGGAACTGGTAGGCGGAAAGCAGGCGCACTTCGCCGTCGTTGCGCGCGGCACGGTGCCTGGGTATGCCGTCGAGCGCCAGGCCGATCTTGAACGCCGAGCCGGTCATCTTCAGCTTCTCGAAGCGCGTGCGCACGGCCGGATCGACGACCGACCGGTCGAGCATGTCGAGGAACACCGTCTTTGGATTGACGTTGCACAGCACGATCGAGCCGCTGATCTCCTCGCCGCTCGCCAGCGCCACGCCGCGGGCCGCGCCGTGCCTGACCAGGATGGCAGCGACGGCGGATTCCGTACGCACGGTCGCGCCCGATGCTTCGATCGACCGGCGCATGGAATCGGTGATGGCGCCCATGCCGCCGATCGGCAGACCGGTCGACCCGCGCATGGGCTGGCGCCGCGGATCGTTCTTGAATTCGCTCTTCACGGTCGAGGCCAGCGAAAGCGGCCGCTGCAGCAGCATGTAGGGCGTGCCGGGCCAGGACGGCGAGACGAAGTTGCTGACCACGCCGAGCGCGGCGATCAGCGACTTGATCTCCTCGGTTTCCAGCCGCTCGTCGAGCAGGCTCTTGATGCTGCAGAGAAAGATCTTGCCGAATGCTTCCTCGTCCTCCGGTGTCTTCAGCCGCGCCAGCATGTCGGGCAGGCTTGGCGGCGGCTCGAAGACCGAAATGCCGAGCCGGTGCGCGAACCATTCGAGATAGTCGAAGAACGCGTAGTAGGCGACCGCGTCGTGCGCCGAAAAGCGCTTGATCTCCTCGACCGAACGCTCCTTCTCGCGCCAGGCGGTGAAGGCGCGGCCATCGGGAAACGGCGCGACAAGCAGGGGATTGGGTCGATTGAAGTGAAGGCCGAAGCGCTCGAGCTCGAGGTCCTCGGCGATCTTCGGCTCGAGCGCGCCGGGCGAATTGCTGATCGCGCCGATATAGCCCGGGAAATACTCGACCCGGCCGCACGGGCCACCCACGATGCCGCGCCGCTCGAGAACGATGACGCTGAGGCCGGCACGTGCGAGATAGCCGGCGGCGACCAGTCCGTTGTGTCCGCCGCCGACGACGATGGCGTCATAGTGTCTTGCGGGCACGGGTGCTGGCGGTCCTTGGCGCTGATCGGCGATGGCTACGAAAATTTATCGAGGCGGCGTTGGACCAGGAAATGGAAAAAGCCGGTCCATTGATAAATTGTTGCTATGAATTGCGCAAAAGCGCGGCGTACGCCGACCGTTCGCCCTCTTGTATCGTCGACCAGCGCAGTCGCGGGGCGGCTCGTCGCGTGCCGCCGTGAGAGGTGAGGGCAGGTCCATGGATCGTCCAGCCAAGTCGGGAGAAGCCCAGACCGTGCTCGGCCCGGTCGCCGCCTCGGCGCTCGGTGTGACCATGGTCCATGAGCATCTGCTGATTGACCTGACGTGCCTGTTCACAGAGCCAGCCGATGGCAGCGAGCGCGATCTGGCGCGCCAGCCCGTCGGACTATCGAACCTGTCCTGGATAAGGCGTTTCTGGAACAGCAACCTCGACAATCTCCGGCTCGATGACGAAGCGGTCATGATCGAGGAGGCGATGCAGTATCGCCGGCAGGGCGGCGCGACCGTCGTCGAGGTGAGCAACATCGGGCTCGGCCGCGATCCCGAAGGAATCCGGCGCATCGCGCGCGCCACGGGCCTCCATGTGGTCATGGGCAGCGGCTGCTACGTCGCGCCGTCGCATCCGCCCGACATGGACAGCCGGACGGTCGAGCAGATCGAGGAGGAGATCGTCCGCGACATCACCGTCGGCGTGGGCGATACCGGCATCCGCGCGGGCATCATCGGCGAGCTCGGCTGCTCGTGGCCGATCACGGCCAACGAGCGCAAGGTGCTCCAGGCCGGCGCGCGCGCGCAGCGGCGCACGGGCGCGCCCTTGAGCATCCATATCGGACGGCACGAGGACTCGCCGCTCGAGATCATGGCGTGCCTCAGGGAGGCTGGCGCCGATCTCGGCCGCACCATCATGTCCCACATGGACCGGATCTGGCCGCCGCTCGACAAGCTGAAGACGCTGGCGCGCGCGGGCTGCGGCATCGGGCTCGACACGTTCGGACAGGAAACCTGGATGTACCCGTTCGGCGGCGCCGACCGCCTGTCGGATGCGCAGCGCGTCGACCTGATCAAGATCCTGGTGGCCGAGGGATTCGACCGCCAGGTGCTGGTCTCGCACGATGTCGGCTACAAGCACCGGCTGTCGAGCTATGGCGGCTCCGGCTTGGCCCACGTCCTGTCGACGGTCATTCCCTACGTGATGCGCCGCAAGGGCGTCGAGGATGAGCGCATCAATCAGTTTCTGGTCACCAACCCGGCGCGGTACATCGCTTTCGCTTGAGCTAGCGCTTCTCGGCGGGATAGCTCGGCAGCCCGTCGCTCAGCGTCACCCACTTCGTGGTGTCGTAGATATGGAACTTGGGCGACACCGCCTCGGGATGATCGAGGCTGGCCAGCGTGATGCCGATGCGCGGACGACCGTCGGGATGAAAAACGAGTGCCGAGCCGCAATTGACGCAGAAGCCGCGCCTGATGCCGGGCGAGGACCGATAGTAAGTCGGCTCGCCCGACGTGAAGGCGAAGCGGTCGAGCGGAAAGCTGATCCATCCGACCATCGGCGCGCCGCTCGCGCGCTGGCACATCGTGCAATGACACATGTGCGGGTTCATCGGCTCGGTGGTCGCGCGATAGCGCACGCTGCCGCACAGGCAGCCGCCCGTGAGCGCGGTCATGGCTTCGGCTCCGCGGGTTCGGGTCGAATCGGCAGGCCCTCGTCGACGTGCACCCAGGGCAGGCGGGTTGATGCCCAGACATGCTCGCGCACCGGCAGGCTCGCAGGGGCGTCGAAGGTGGCGAGCGTGATGTCGATCTCGTCCTTGGCCCGGTCGTTGTATTGGAAGGTCAGCTGGGCGCCGCAACGGGGGCAGAATTGGCGGGTCGCGCGGGCCGACGAGGCATACCGCCGGGGCTCCCCCTTGAGGATAGTGAAGTCCGACATGGCAAAGGTCGCCCAGCTCACGACCGGGGCGCCGCCCGCGCGGCGGCACATGGTGCAATGGCAGTGGCAGACCACACTGGGCTCGCCGGTCGCGCGGTAACGTATTGCTCCGCAAAGACATCCGCCTTCGAAGGCCATCCTGCTCTCCACTTGGGGTGGGTGCGCATGCTAAGGATTCACATGAGTGTGCCACATATCGTAGAAGGGGGATCTGGCGCTACGAGATTTGGAGTGTGGCATGGCTGGACGTCCTCGGGTGGTATCGAGTTCGGAGCAATTGGTGGCGCTGCAGGAGTTGGCGCGATCGGAACGACGAGACGAGGCGGATCGGGCGCGGGCCATCGTGCTGTCATTGAACGGTTGGACCAGCGGCCAGATCGCGCGGGCGTTCGGCGTGACACCGGACAGCGTGCGGCGCTGGCGGAGTTGGTTTGCCGAGGATGGGGTGGATGGGCTTCGCGCCGGGGAGCGACCGGGTCGCGAGCCGGTGAAGAGCGATGCGGCTTCGGCGGTCGCTGCGGCTGTGCTGGCCGAGCCGGTGGCCGATCGGCCGAACTGGACCTTGCCACGGCTGCAGGCCGAGATTGCGCGGCAGAGCGAGGTGTTGATCTCCAAGTCGCAGCTGAGCAAGACGCTAAAAAAAACGGCTACCGATGGCGCCGGCCGCGACACTGCCTGCGCGACCGACAAGATGCCGATGCGGTCGACCGAGCCGGGCTGCGGCTGAAGCTCATGCGCCAGCAGGCCGAAGCCGGCGACATCGTGCTGTTGTCGGCCGACGAGTCCGAGGCGCTGACCCACCCCTACCTGGCGCATGCCTGGGCCAAGCGCGGCGCCGATCTGCGGGTGCCCGCACCCGGGCAATCGCGCAAGCTGGCGCTTATCGGAGCGCTCGATCATGCCGCCGGCAAGCTGATCGTGCATCGTAGCCGCACCAAGCGCAGCACCGACTTCATCGGTCTGTTGGAGCGCCTCGACCCGCTCTACGGGCCGAAGCCCGGAGATGTTGCCAAGCCGGTGATCCTGGTTCTCGACAACGGCCCGATCCATACCAGCAAGCTGAGCCGTGCCGCTCTCGCCAAACGTCCCTGGCTGAAGGCCGAGTGGCTGCCCAAATACGCGCCTGAGCTGAACGACATCGAACGCTCCTGGCGAGACCTCAAGCGGCATTTCCTTGCGCACCAGACCTTCCAGTCAATCGAACAATTGGATGCAACCGTGGCCACCGCCGTCGATCGGCTCAATTACGAAAGGCAACGTCATTTGTGTCACGATCAACGAATCGCTGCTTAGTTCGTTTGGACGGACCGGAGCGCGAGATCGGGC
>VGDO01000307.1 GCA_016869645.1 Alphaproteobacteria bacterium | reverse complement strand
AGGCTTCGTGGTAATGCTTGTCATGGCGTGGTCTCCAGTCCGGCCCTTCAATGCCGGGCGATTCGAGGTTGAAACACCCCGGAGACTACGCCACTCTCAATTCCTACCAACCTCGCGACGGCACCTCGTGGCCCGCTTGCACCGGGAAAAGATGAATGTCCCATTTTCAGGCATTTTCAGGCTGGGAACCACCCGTGGCATGAGGTTTCTCCAACTCGCCTCACCTCTTCGGCGGCGCCTCGCCCATGTCCCAGAACATGCCAGTCATGATCTGCAGCCCCTCGCGCAAGAGCGGCGCCAGCACGTGCTCGTTGGGCGCGTGCTGGGAGCAGCTTGCATAGGAGTGCGGGACCCAGATCGTCGGCATGCCCAGGATGTCGGCGAAGCAGTCATTGGGCAGCGAGCCGCCGAGATTGGGCAAGAGCGCCGGCTTCTTGCCGGTCGTCGCCTCGGTCGAGCGCGCGGCCCATTGCGCATAGGGATGGTCGGGGTCGAGCCGCGTCGCCGCCATGACGTCCTGGCGCGACTGGCTGAGCTTGACCATCGGGAAGCCCTTGGCGTCGAGATGGCGGCGCAAGGTCGGCAGGAAGGTCTTCCAATCCTTGTCGACCGTGAAGCGGATCTGGCAATGGGCGCTTGCCTTGGGCGGCACGGCATTGACCGGCCGGTCCGGATTGCCGGTCACCATGGCCAGCACCTCGAAGGTGTTCCAGGCGAAGCACTTCTCGGCACCGGTCAGCCCCGGCTCGCCCCACCATTCGTCGATCTTCGGCCCCTCGGGCCCGCCGTCGATCGTGCAGTCGGCGAGCGCGCTGCGGATCGAGTTGGGCACGTGGTCGGGCACGATGTCGCGCACCAGCACCTTGCCCTTGGCGTCGATGATGCTGGCGATAGCGTGCGCGAGGATCACGCCGGGATTGGCGAGCAGCCCGCCCCAATTGCCGGAGTGATGACCGCCCGCGCGGAAGTCGACCGACATGTCGAAATTGAGCGCGCCGCGCGTGCCCATGTAGATGGTCGGCCGCTCGGGTGTCAGCCGCGGCCCGTCCGAGCCGATCAGCAGGTCGGCCTCGAGCAGGTTGCGGTGCTGCGCGCAGAACTCGTGGAGGCCGGGCGAGCCGATTTCCTCGCTGGTGTCGACCATGAAGCGCGAGTTGAAGCCAAGTTTGCCGCGCACCTTGATCACGGTGTCGAGTGCCGTGAGGTTGATCGAGTGCTGCGCCTTGTTGTCGGCCGTGCCGCGGCCGTAATATCGCTCGCCTTCCTTGACGATCTTCCACGGGGTCAGCCCCTCGCGCCATGAGCCCTCCTGGCCGCGGATCACGTCGCCATGACCGTAGGTCAGCACGGTCGGCAGCTTGGCATCCTCCATGCGTTCGCCGACCAGGAAGGGCCCGCCGCCCTTGACCGGATTATCCAGGATCGAAACGCGATAGCCCATGCGCTCCAGCGTCGGGCCGATCTCCTCCTGCAGATAGGTCTTGAGGTAGGGATGGCTTTCCGGCACCTGGCTCTCGGTCTTGTAGGCAACCCGGCGCTCGAGATCGCGGATGAACGAGCCGTCGTCGAAATACTGGGCGGCTTTGTCGATGGCGGCGCTGCGAGTCACGTGAGTCTCCCTTGCGACGTTCTCCCTCCCCTGCCGCAGGCGGGGGAGGAGGAATTCTAGCTGATTTCGACGATCACCTTGCCCATCGCCTGGCCGCTTTCGAGATGTTCGTGCGCGGCAGCGATCTCGGCCAGGGGGAAGCGGCGGGCAATGGTCGCCTTGAGCTTGCCGGCGCGCAAGCCCGCCGTGATGGCGTCGACCGCAGCGCGGCGCGCAGACTCGTTCAGCAGCAGGCCCTGGATGAACCGGAGCGTCGCCGCCTTGTGCTGCAGCGGGTAGTAGGGCAGCACGGGTTCGGGTTGCGAGGTCGAGGAATAGGCGGCGATCACGCCATGCTCGGCGATGATCGATGCGTCGAGCGCGGCATTGGCGCCGAAATCGACTTCGATGATGCGGTCGACCCCGTGACTTCCGACGATGTCGCGGATGCGCGCGGCGACATCTTCGTGACGGTAGTCGATGACGTGTGTCGCGCCCGCGGCGCGCGCATGCGCGGCTTTCTCCGGCGAGCTGACGGTGGCGATCACGCGCGCACCGTCGCTTGCGGCCATCTGCGCGGCGAAGTGCCCGACCGCACCGGCGGCGCCGGACACCAGCACGGTCTTGCCGGCGACCGAGCCGTCGGCGAACACGGCCTTGTGCGCGGTGCAGGCCGGCACGCCGAGGCACGCGCCGTCGGCGAACTCGATGCCATCGGGCAGCGACACGGCCCGATCGGCCGCGACGGCGCAGAGCTCGGCGGCCGTGCCCATCGGGCGCGCAGGCAGGCCGCCCCACAGCCAGACGCGCTCGCCGACGCGCGAGGCCGGGACGCCAGGCCCGACCGCGCGGATGACGCCGGCGCCATCGGCCTGAGGTACCACGCGCGGGAACGGCATAACCATGCCGCGCCAGCCGGCGCGGCGTTTGGTGTCATGCGGATTGATGCCGGAGGCGGCGACCGCGACCAGCACCTCGCCGGGGCCCGGTGTGGGATCAGGCAGCGCGCCGACGCGGAGCACGCCGCGGGCGGGGCCGGTCGCCTCGTACCAGGCGGCGCGCAAGCTTGACTACGCCGCCTGCTCGACCAGCCTTGTCGCTTCGCGCATGGCCGCGACGAAGCGGTTCTGGCCGCGGGTAAGCTGGGTGCGCGCGAAGCCGATCAGGTCCTTGCGCATCGTGGCGAGCTCGGTCGCGGTCGCGAGCGTCGGCAGGGGTGCCGCGTTGTGCGCGGGGTCGTGGCGGAAGCGCGGCTCGTGCGTGAAGTTGATCGGGACCAGGATGCGCGCGAGGCGCTGCTGCGCCTCGTTGGCGCCCTTCTTGCTGACCTTGCCGCTGCCGACGCCGGCATAGAATTTCTCGAGAGCCGCCGAGAAATCCGCGACCGCCTTCTTGGCCGGCGCGAGATCGAACGCGCTGCCCGCCGCCTTCTGATAGCTGTCGACCGTGCCGGAGAATTCGCGCGCGGTGGCGCGCCAGTCATAGGGCAGCACGTCGGCGTTGGCGTTGCGCAGCGTGCACAGCGTGTAGATCTTCAAGTCCGTCATCATGACGTCCTTGTCCGCGATCTCCAGCGTGTCGTTCTCGGTATGCCAGGCGATGTTGCCGCCGCAGCCGCTGACCGCGTAGTAGTTCTTCTGCGCGCGCAGATCGTCGGGCATGGTCGAGCTGAGCATGAAATAGCTGCTGATTCCGATGTTGTTGAACGAGTAGTCGCCCGCCTGGTTCGGCCGCTTGATCTTGCCGTCCAGGCCGGTCACGTCCTTGATCGCCTTGAGCACGAAGTCGCCGGTCTCCGCCATGGACGTCGTCTGGTGATAGCTGGTCGCCCAGCGACAGCCCGGCGAGTCGCAGTCGACCTGCGCCACGCAATTCTCGTCGAGCTCGATCGCGAAGGCGTCGGAATACCATGTGCTGCCGGCATAACGGCCTGTCGAGTGGCCCGGCCACCAGGCGATCTCCACCGATCGCTTGAGCTTGTCTCGGTGCTTCCACAGCACGCGCGCCATCTCCAGCATCGTGGCATTGCCCGTCGCATTGTCGCCGACGCCGACATCCCAGGAATCGAGGTGGCCGTGGACGAGGACGAACTTTTCCGGGCTCTCGCGGCCGGGGATGCGCACGACCGGCAGCTTCTGCGCATACCAGCCCTCGGTCAGCCTGGTCTTGACGGTGACCGGTTTGCCGGTCCTGGCGAGCTCTTTCAGCTTCTGTCCGTCGGGATTGTTGACCGCGACCGCAGGGATCTTCGGCTTGCGCGGCAGGTCGTCGAGATCGGGCGAGCCCCACACGGTCGTGCAGGTGCCCCAGTGGATGTCGACGCCGGGGTTGATCGCGATCACGGCGGCCGCGCCGAAGCCTTGCAGGATCGCCGTGTTCGCCGGATTGGCGAAGCCGTCGGTCAGCACGATCTTGCCCTTGAGCTTGGCCAGCGCCTCCTCAGGCGTGCCCAATTGATCGCCGAACAGATCCTTCGGATTGGGCGAGTAGGAGCGGAAATTCTTGGGATCGGCCTTGACGTAGACGAGCTGTCCGGTGAGCCCCTCGGGCACGCTGACCGAGTTCGACGGCGGCTTGGCGCGGAAGGTTTCGTTGCCGGCAACGACCGAGGCCTCGTAGGGGATCGACAGATAGATCTCGGGCTGGTGCACCGTGACCGGCACGCCGAGCCGCTTGAGGATGCCGACGAGGTGATCGACGCCCTTGTTGACGTCGTCGGCCTCCCAGCGCGGCATCTTGGAATATGTCTCGACCAGCGCCCAGGGCTCGTCGATCTTGATGTCGGACAGTATCTGCTTTTCCAACGCATCCATGTGCCGCCTCCGCAACCTGACCGCCCAAGCGATACCGGAGTGGGATTAAAGCCAATCATACGGGAGGAGTCAGCCACTGATTCTAGCCTCCTCCCCTGCGCGAAGCGTGGGGGAGGATCGAGCTGGGGGCCCGAAGCGACAGACGTCGCCCGCAAGGGCCCCCACCCCGATCCTCCCCCGTGCTCCGCACGAGGGAGGGAGAGGAAAACAGCCGCGGAAAATCAGTGCACTCACCATGCCACCAGCGGCCTCCTTTGCCATTTGCCAAGCCGGCCGATGCGG
>VGDO01000306.1 GCA_016869645.1 Alphaproteobacteria bacterium | reverse complement strand
GTCGTCCCCGCACATGCTCGCCATTGCCGTCCTCCGCTGAACAAACCAGAGGATCGTCATAGATTCAGCACTCCAGAACTTTGTCACGCACTTCCTTCACCCGATTGCCCTGAATCAACGCTGGACCAAGATTTCGGTCATTCAAATTTTAGGGGATTCTTGTTTAGTTTGGACTATGAAAGTGGCGACCGTATGACACGATCGACGAGGCCCGAGACATGAGCATCAACAAGTCAGCCAAGCCCGCAGCGGCGCAACCGGCCCCAGCCCAGGCAAGCAAGCCGCAGGCGGCCGCAAGTCAACTCGAACCGATGCGTCGGATGGAGCTGCAGCAGGCGCTCAGCCGCATGGGCTCCGTCGCGGCCGTATTCCAGGTGCGAACGGACAATATTCCCAATCGCCGTTTTGCCGCGTTCCGCGAGCTGATGGACATTTACATCGCCGCGTCGACCGCCGGCTTGGCCAATGGGCGTGACTATGTGCGGCAGGGCGTCGAGTTGACCGAGGATCAGCGCAAGCAGGTCGACAAGCTCGTCGGGATGATCTTCGGAGCGTCGAGCGGCGAAGACGAGGAGCCGGCCACCTAGCTTGCCGCTGGGAGTCGCGCCACCGGCCGGAACGCGCGAGACCACAGCTCACTGACGGCGACGGCGTCGATCTCCGCGCGCCTCTGTCTGGCCGTCGCCTGATCGATGCGCGCATTGAGCCGGCGCAGCATGCCCTCCATGCCCGGATTATCCGCGCTGAACACGGCATGCAAACGCGAGATGCCCCGCCGCGCAGCGACTTGAGCGAGCCGGCCGAGCAGGCGACCCCCGGCGCCAGCCCGCCGGTAGGGCGACAGCACCGTCACTGCGATCTCGGCCTCCACCGAGCGCGGCGCGAGGCGCACGCAACGCGCTATGCCAATTTCCGCACAATCGCCGCCCGCCCGGATTGCAACCAGAGCGATGTGGTTGACATGATCGATTCGGCTGAGGAAGTCGAGCTCCGCTTCCGCGAAGTGCGTCCATGCCGTGTCGAAGCGCTCGGCGCGCGGCCGTTCGGCCAGATCGCCAAAGGCGCCGGCTCGCCGCATGCCGTCGATTCCGTCGAGCGCGCGAATGACAATGGTACTGCCGTGCTTGAGGCGCGTGGCAACGGGTTCGGGGGTGGAGCGCATCGAGCGCCAGTCTAACCGCAGCGTGGCGACTGGCGATGCCGTTTGACCTGCATGGTAGCCATGCCCTCGAATAGAATGTTCCGCACCTTGCGTCTTGAGCTTGGGTCGCGGGCACGGCATGGTGCGCGCCCGAAAGGCCGGCCATGCTGCATATCAATGACCTGATCTACCGCATCGCGGGCCGGCTGCTTTTCGACGGCGCCACGGCGGCGATTCCGGCTGGCCATCGCGTCGGCCTGGTCGGGCGCAACGGCACGGGCAAGACGACGCTGCTCAAACTGATCCTGGGCGATATCCAGCCCGATGGCGGCACGATCCGCCTGCCGCCGCGCGCGCGCCTCGGCTCGGTGGCGCAGGAGGCGCCGGGCGGCGAGACGACGCCGCTCGAGGCCGTGCTGGCGGCCGACACGGAACGCGCTGCGCTGATGCAGGAGGCGGAGACCGCCGAGGATCCGTCGCGCATCGCAGAGATTCAGATTCGTCTCGCCGACCTCGGCGCCCATGCCGCGCCAGCACGCGCTGCGACCATCCTGCACGGCCTCGGTTTCGACACCGCCGCGCAGGCGCGCCCGCTCTCCAGCTTTTCCGGCGGCTGGCGCATGCGCGTGGCGCTCGCGGCGGTGCTGTTCGTCGAGCCCGACTTGCTGCTGCTCGACGAGCCGACCAATCATCTCGACCTCGAGGCAGCGCTCTGGCTCGAAGGCCATCTCAAGGCCTATCCGCACACGTTCATCCTGGTCAGCCACGACCGCGACCTGCTGAATACGGCCGTCGAAAGCATTCTTCACCTCGACCAGGGCAAGTTGACGCTCTACAGCGGCGGCTATGATCGTTTCGAGGAGACGCGCCGGCAGAAGCTGGTGCTGCTCGAGGCGGCGCGGCGCAAGCAGGACGAGCAGCGCCGGCACATGCAGGCTTTCGTCGATCGTTTTCGCTACAAGGCGAGCAAGGCACGCCAGGCGCAAAGCCGCCTCAAGGCGCTGGCCAAAATGCAGCCGATCGCCGCCGTGGTCGAGGGCGCCACGCCCGAGTTCACCTTCCCGGAGCCCGCGCAACTGTCGCCGCCGCTGATCAATCTGGACGGCGCCAGCGTCGGCTACGAGCCGGGCAAGCCGGTGCTGCAGCGTCTCAACCTCCGGCTCGACCCCGACGACCGCGTGGCGCTGATCGGCGCCAATGGCAACGGCAAGACGACGCTGGCGCGGCTGCTCGCCGGACGGCTGCAGCCGCAGTCGGGCACGGTGACGCGGGCCGGCAAGATCGCCGTCGGGTTCTTTGCCCAGCACCAGATCGACGAGCTCAACCCCGCGGCATCGCCCTACCAGCACATGCAGGAGCTGATGCCCGACCGGCGCGAGGACCGGGTGCGCGCCTATCTTGGCCGCTTCGGTTTTCCGGGCGATCGCGCCAACACGGCAGCCGCCGATCTCTCGGGTGGCGAGAAGGCGCGGCTGACGCTCGCGCGTATTTCGGTGGGCGCGCCGCAACTGCTGATTCTCGATGAGCCGACCAATCATCTGGACATCGACGCCCGCGAAGCGCTGGTCCACGCGCTCAACGACTATGCCGGCGCCGTCGTGCTGGTGAGCCATGACGCGCACCTGGTCGAGCTGATCGCCGACCGCCTGTGGCTGGTTGCCAAGGGCACGGCCAAGCAGTTCGAGGGCGACGTCGACGACTACCGCAGCCTGCTGCTGAGCGCGGCCACCGAAGACGAGTCGCCGCCTGACAATTCCGACGCCGGCGCGTTGCGCGACGACAAGCCCGAGGTGCGCCGCGACGCCCTGCGAGACGCAAGGCGCGAAGACCGGCGCGAAGACAGGCGCGACGACAGGCGCGAGGGACGGCGCCAAGCCGCAGAGGCACGTGCGCGACTGGCACCGCTCAAGCGCGCGCGAGACGAGGCCGAAAAGCGCATTGCCCGGCTCCAGGTCGAGCGCGATCGGCTCGACCAAGCGCTCGCCGATCCAGCCAACGCCAAGGAAATCTCCGAGCTGATGAAGCGGCGCGGCGCCCTTGACCGCGGTATCGCCGAGGCGGAAGCGGCCTGGCTGGCTGCCGCCGAAACCGTCGAAACGGCGGAGCGCGACGAAGCAGCGGCGCTGGACCGGGCGTGAATTACCGGCACGCCTATCACGCCGGCGGCTTCGGCGACGTGGTCAAGCACGCGGTGCTTGCCATGATCGTCGAGGCGCTCAAGCGCAAGGACAAGCCGTTCTACGTGCTCGACACCCATGCGGGCATCGGCCGCTACGATCTCGGCGGAGAGCAAGCGGAGAAGACCGGCGAATGGCGCCACGGCATCCTCAAGGTGATCGAGGCACCGGAGCCGCCGGCAGCGCTGGCGCCCTATTTCGACCTGTTGCGCGTCATGAATGGCGGGCTCAAGGGCTCCGCCCAGGACGCCTTGCGCGCCTATCCCGGATCGCCGCGCCTGGTGCGCGCATTGCTGCGGCCGCAGGACCGGCTGGCGCTCGTCGAGCTGCATCCCGGAGATCACGCGACCCTCGCCGCCGAATTCCGGCGGGACGTCCAGGTCCAGGTTCATGCGCTCGACGGCTATGTCGCGCTCAAATCCTTCCTGCCGCCGCCCGAGCGGCGCGGCCTGGTGCTGATCGACCCGCCCTTCGAGGCGACCGATGAGTTCGAGCGCCTGACGCGCGCGCTCGCGCAGGCCCATCGCCGCTGGGCGACCGGCGTGCTCATGGCGTGGCACCCGATCAAGCACAAGAGCGAGATCGAACGCTTCCATGCCGCCGTCGTCGCGACCGGCATCGGCCGCGTGCTCGCGCTCGTTTTTCCTGTTCAACCCATGGACGACGCCGAGCGGCTCAATGGCTGCGGCATCGTGATGGTCAACCCGCCTTGGCCGCTCGCCGACGAGCTGCCGCCGGTGCTGCATTTCCTCCATCGCAATCTGCGCCGGGCGGGCAAGAGCACCTGGCGATTGGACTGGCTGGCGGGCGAGGACGCGTGATCATCCGGCCGGAGATGGCGGCCGATTGGTCAGCCATCGACGAGGTCAATCGCCTCGCATCTGGCGGCAGCGATGAAGGCGAGCTCGTGCGGCGGCTGCGTCAGGATGGCCTCGCCTGCGCCTCGCTGGTCGCCATCGACAACGCGGATCTCGTCGGACACATCATGCTGAGCTGACGTCCGACGATCGCAGGCGGGCGGGCCGTCGCCGCCCTTGCCCTGGCGCCCGTCGCGGTCCTGCCGACACGCCGGCGCCGCGGCCTCGGCACGCTGCTCGTACGCGCGAGCCTCGAGATTGCACGCGGGCAGGGCAGCGAGGCGATCATCGTGCTCGGTCATCGGGGCTACTATCCACGCTTCGGCTTCAGCGCGGCGCTTGCCTCTGGACTGTCGGCACGCTTGTCCGGCACGGCGTTCATGGCGCTGGAGCTCGTGCCGGGCGTGCTGGCCGGCAAAAACCGGCAGCGTGACCTATCCGCCAGCCTTCGGCATCGCCCCTCGTTAGTCTGAACTTTGCCCGAATTTTGACCAAGCCACTGATGTGACTCGCGTTTGTCTGCGGGTCCTGACTACAGGCTGGGCTTGACGGCGAGCAGATCGAGTGCGCGGCGCTGGATTTCGGTCGGGGTGGCGAGCACCGGGAAGGAGGCTGCGCGGCCGAAGCGGACGGTGTTGCGGGTGAGCGTGGCGAGATCGGCGAGCAGCGAT
>VGDO01000305.1 GCA_016869645.1 Alphaproteobacteria bacterium | reverse complement strand
TATATACATACATTTGCATGGTTGCCGGCACCGCTTCGGCGGTTGTTCAGAGAGGCCGGAATCGTTGTTCGCAGACGCCAAATCTGATAGCTTCCAGGCCGTTCGATTGGGCTCCTGCGCGGTGCCGCGCAGCCGACCGTTTCAACCGTAAAACCTGAGCGTTTTCCCGTTTGACGACCACCAACCCGTCGCCCCCGGACATCACTCCCGTCACCATCGAAGAGGAGATGAAACGCTCCTACCTCGATTACGCCATGAGCGTGATCGTGGCGCGCGCGTTGCCCGATGTGCGCGACGGGTTGAAGCCGGTGCACCGCCGCATCCTGTTCGCGATGAAGGAGGGCGGCTACGACTGGAACCGCGCCTACCGCAAGTCGGCGCGCATCGTCGGCGACGTGATGGGCAAGTATCACCCGCATGGCGACGCAGCGATCTACGACGCCATGGTGCGCATGGCGCAGGAATTTTCCATGCGCCTGCCGCTCATCGACGGCCAGGGCAATTTCGGCTCGATGGACGGCGATCCGCCGGCGGCCATGCGCTACACCGAGGCGCGGCTGGCCCGCTCGGCCGAGGCGCTACTCGCCGATATCGACAAGGAAACCGTCGACTTCCAGTCGAACTACGACGACTCCTCCAAGGAGCCGACGGTCCTGCCGGCCGAATTCCCGAACCTGCTGGTCAATGGTGCCGGCGGCATTGCGGTCGGCATGGCGACCAACATACCCACCCACAATCTGGGTGAGGTGATCGACGCCTGCTGCGCCTATATCGACAATCCCGGCGTCACCGTCGACGAGCTGATCAAGATCGTGCCGGGCCCCGACTTCCCGACCGGCGGCATCATCATCGGCCGCTCGGGCATCCGCGAGGCCTATCACACCGGCCGCGGCTCGATTGTCATGCGCGGGCGCGCCACTGTCGAGGAGGTGCGCAAGGAGCGCGAGGCGATCGTCATCACCGAGGTGCCGTACCAGATCAACAAGGCGCGAATGATCGAGCGGATCGCCGAGATCGTGCGCGACAAGGTGATCGAGGGTATTGCCGATCTGCGCGACGAGTCCGACCGCGACGGCGTGCGCGTCGTGGTGGAGATCAAGCGCGACGCGGTCGCCGACATCGTGCTGAACCAGCTCTACCGCTACACACCGCTGCAGACCAGCTTCGGCGTGAACATGCTGGCGCTCAATGCCGGCAAGCCCGAGCTGATGAACATCAAGGACGTGGTCGCGGCCTTCGTCGAGTTCCGCGAGCAGGTCATCCGCCGGCGCACCATCTTCGATCTGGGCAAGGCGCGCGAGCGGGCGCACATTTTGGTCGGCCTCGCGATTGCCGTCGCCAACATCGACGCGGTCATCGAGCTGATCCGCAAGGCGCCCGATCCGGTCGTGGCGCGCGAGCGCCTGATGGCGCAGGCGTGGCCCGCCAGCGACATCGGGCCGCTGATCAAACTGGTCGACGAGCCAGGCCGCCAGACGCCGGAGGGCGCCTACCGGCTGACCGACGCCCAGGCGCGCGCAATCCTCGAGTTGCGCCTGCAGCGCCTGACCGGCCTCGAGCGCGACAAGATAGCCGAGGAGCTACAAGGCCTCGCCAAGGACATCGCCAACTTCCTCGAGATCCTGGAATCGCGCCAGCGCCTGATGGACCTGCTGCGCAACGAGCTGATCAAGATCAAGGAACAGTTCGCCACCCCCAGGCGCACCGCAATCGAGGATCTGGAGTTCGAGCAGGATGTCGAGGCGCTGATCCAGCGCGAGGACATGGTGGTGACGGTCAGCCACGCCGGCTACATCAAGCGCGTGCCGCTCAGCGCCTACCGGGCGCAGCGGCGCGGCGGCAGGGGCCGCGCCGGCATGGCGACGCGCGAGGCGGATTTCGTGACCCAGGTCTTCGTCGCCAACACGCACACCCCAGTGCTGTTCTTCACCTCGCGCGGCATCGTCTACATGCTCAAGGTCTGGCGTCTGCCCGAGGGCCCGCCGCAGGCGCGCGGCAAGGCCATGGTCAACATCCTGCCGCTTGTCGAGGGCGAGACGATCTCGACGGTCATGCCGCTGCCGGCCGACGAATCGCGCTGGGGCGAGTTCACCGTTGCCTTTGCCACCGCGCGCGGCAATGTCCGGCGCAACTCGCTGGCGGATTTCACCAACATCAAGGCGAACGGCAAGATCGCCATGAAGTTCGAGGGCGCGGATGTCGGCGACCGCATGATCGGCGTGCTGCCGTGCCCGCCGGGCAGCGACCTGCTGCTCGCCTCGCGGCTCGGCCAATGCATCCGCTTCCAGGCCGAGGACGTGCGCGTGTTCTCCGGCCGCGATTCGACCGGCGTGCGCGGCATCAAGCTGGCCGAGGGCGACGAGGTGATCTCGCTGTCCCTGTTGCCCCATGTCGAATGCACGACGGAGGAGCGCGCCGCCTATCTCAAGCTCGCGAGCCAACGCCGGCGGGGCAACGGGCATGGTGAGCCAGGCGACGAGGCCGCTGCCGACGTTTCGGTGGCGGAGCCGGGCGACGCGCCTGCCGTCGAGATCAAGCTCACCGAGGAACGTTTCGCCGAGCTGGCGCGCCAGGAGGCCTTCGTACTGGCCGTGGCGACCGACGGCTTCGGCAAGCGCAGCTCAAGCTTCGAGTATCGGCTGGCCGGGCGGGGCGGGCAGGGCATCGCCAACCTCGACCTCAGCCGCGCGAAAGGCGGCGGGCAGGGCGTGCGCGTGGCGGCAACCTTCCCGGTCGCGGAGACCGACCAGATCATGCTCGTGACCGATGGCGGACAGCTCATCCGCTGCCCGGTCGACGACATCCGCATCGCCGGCCGCAAGACAGTCGGCGTCACACTGTTCCGCGTCGACGCCAATGAACGCGTCGTTTCCGTGGCGCGACTCAGCGACGAGGGCGAGGCCTCGGGCCCGACGAACGGCGACGATGCAGAGGCGCCTGCCGAAGGAGCCGCCGCGGACACGCCGGTGACGGCCATTGGAGAGAGCTCAAGCTGACCTGGAGAAGGACGTATGGCGAAACAGCGCATCGGCGTCTATCCCGGCACATTCGACCCCGTTACCAACGGCCACATGGACATCATCGCGCGCGCACGCCGCGTGGTCGATCATCTGATCGTTGGCGTTGCCCGCAACGCCGGCAAATCGCCGCTGTTCACGCTCGACGAACGCACGAAGCTGCTGCAGGGCGAGATCGACCACCAGAAGCCGCTGTCGGGTGCCGGTACGATCGAGATCCAGTCCTTCAGCTCGCTGCTGATGGACTTCGCCGTGCAGAACAAGGCCTGCGTCATCATCCGCGGCCTGCGCGCCGTGTCGGACTTCGAATACGAGTTCCAGATGACCGGCATGAACGCCCGGCTCAACACCGAGATCGAGACCGTGTTCCTCATGGCCTCGGACCGCCACCAGTTCATCTCCTCGCGTTTCGTCAAGGAGATCGGGCGGCTCGGCGGCGATGTGGCGCCCTTCGTGTCGCCGCACATCGTCAAGGCGCTCAAGGCGCGCTTCAAGCGCGAGGGCTAGCGCAACAATCACGTCGCCAAGCAGACGCCGTCGTTCAATTGAGGCCGCGACATGGATGACCTCGCCGGCAAGGTGGCGCTCGTCACCGGCTCCTCGACCGGTATCGGCGCCGCGGTCGCCCGCGGCTTCGGCGCCCAGGGCATGAAGGTGGCTGTGCACTACAACAACAGCCGCGCCGAGGCAGACAAGGTCGCGGCCGACATCAAGGCGTCGGGTGGTGCCGCGGTCGTGCTGCAGGGCGACATCCGCCGCCCCGAGGTCGCCGCCCGCCTGGTTGGCGAAACCGAAAAGGCGTTCGGGCGGCTGGATGTGCTGGTCAACAATGCGGGCTCGGTGCTCGGCCGCCCGCCGATCAAGGACGTCAAGGACCAGTTCTACGACGACGTGCTCGACCTCAACATCCGCTCGGTCTTCGCCTGTTGCCGTGCCGCCATTCCGATCTTCGAGAAGCAGGGCAGCGGCAACATCATCACCACGGGCTCGATGGCCGCGCGCGCCGGCGGCGGCGGCGGCTCGGTGCTCTACGCCGGATCCAAAGGCTTCGTCACCAGCTTCTCGCGCGGCTTGGCCAAGGAGCTGGCGCCCAAGAACATCCGCGTCAACGTCGTCTCCCCGGGCGTCATCATGACGCCGCTGCAGGACAAGTTCACGCCGCCCGAGCAGATCGCCAACGCCAAGCGCGCGACGCCCATGGCTCGCACCGGGGAACCTGAGGAGTGCGTCGGCGCTTATCTTTACCTGGCGTCCGACAAACTGAGCGGTTTCGTGACCGGCCAGGTCATCGAGGTCAATGGCGGCATCATCATGCCGTGAGGCGCGGCACGCGCCGCGGTTGACCCGAGAATGCGGCGCGCCTATGGTCCGGCCGATCCCGATCAGAGCCCGTAGCTCAGCCGGTAGAGCACATGACTTTTAATCATGGGGTCGTGGGTTCGACTCCCACCGGGCTCACCATTTTAAATCAAATGGTTAAGCTGAAACCGCATCGTCGCCGATCTGGCACTTTGTGGATCAAAGCTACCACCAAGCTACCAAAAAATGATGCAGACAGCGGCAAAGGCTCTCGGCGGAGACTGTCGCCGGCCGCATCAAGCTCCACGGCCTCAAATCGTCTAGGATTGCGCAGGGGGCCGATCGTCATGAGTGGGCCCTTTTTCCCCTGAATCCGTGACCGGCCGCTGTTGGGCCAATTCCAAGGCTATGAGGGGACGCCCACTAAGCAGGATTCACATGAGTGTGCCACATATCGCAGAAGGGGGATCTGGTGCTACGAGATTTGGAGTGTGGCATGGCTGGACGTCCTCGGGTGGTATCGAGTTCGGAGCAATTGGTGGCGCTGCAGG
>VGDO01000304.1 GCA_016869645.1 Alphaproteobacteria bacterium | reverse complement strand
GAATGCGAAGGTCCTCCGAATACGGTGATGCCATCCATGCTGGCCTCCTCTCCAGTAGCCAGTTTGAATCACATCACGCGCCAAAAGGGAATCCCTCCCGATTCCACCTTCTCGGAAAACGCTCTAGGCCGCCCGTCGTTCCGCGATGAGCTCCGCCAGGCGCGGCATGACACGTTCGGCAGCCAGCGTCATCGACGCGGCCACGCGTTCGTGCGGCATCATGCCGAAGTTCTGCAGCAGCATGACATGGCGCACTCCCCAGGCGTGCAGGCGGGCCAGTTTTTCCGCCACGGTCTCGACCGAGCCGAACAGGCCGAGACCGCTCGCAAGGATGTCGTCATAGGTCTGACGCTTGGCGTAGAGCCGGGTTGCGACATAGAGATCGAAAGCTGCTGCGGCGTGGTCACGCGCCGCTTCGTCGGTATCCGCGACGTGGCAATGGAAGGCAAGTACGTGATCGTCGTCGCTCGCTTCCGCGCCGACCTCCTCGCGGCCGCGCCGGAATTCGGCCATCAGGTGCTCGACATCGTCGAAGCGTTCCACGCTGGCATACGGCACGCTCATCAGGCGGTTGCTCTGGCGCCCGACGTGGTAGGCGGCTTCCTTGCGCAGCACGGCGACGTAGAGGGGCGGACCGCCGGGCCTGACCGGCGGCACATTGATCGCGACATCGTCGGCGCGGATGTGCTGACCCGCGAAGTTGATGCGCTGGCCGGCGAGCGCCTGGCGCAGGACGGAAAGCGCCTCATCGAAGCGCGCTCGCTTCTCGGCGCCGTCGATGCCGAAGCCGGCGAATTCGTGGGCGAGGTAGCCGGAACCGACACCGAGCACGACCCGTCCGCCCGAGATCAGGTCGAGCATGGCGTAATCCTCGGCCACGGTCAGAGGATTGCGAAACGGCAGCGTCGCGATCGCCGTGCCCAGGCGGATAAGCGTCGTGCGCATGGCGGCCGCCGCCAGGAACACGGCGGGATTGGGAAATGCGCCATACTCGTGAAAGTGATGCTCGGCCACGAAGAAAGTATCGTAGCCGAGACGCTCGACCAGCACGCATTGGTCGAGCGATTGCCGGTAAAAGTCGTCGAGGCCGCGCTCGGCCGCGCGCGCGGGATAGTGGTCCTGCACGGAAAAGATCGAAATGCGCATGGGCGCCGGCCGTCGCGCTTGCGGAGCAGCGGACATCGGCTGCCGACCGCTCAGAACCGCTCGTCGGACAGCGCCAGGACTGTGTCGCCGCCGTCGACGATCGCGGTCAGCAGCGCACCGGCCTGCGGCAGGATGTTCTCGGCATAAAACCGCGCCGTGACCAGCTTCGCCTCGAGGAAGGCCGCATCGTCCTCGCGCCGGCGCATGCGCCTGTGGGCCGCGAGCGCCGCGATTGCCATGGTCCAGCCGCCGACGACGATGCCCACCATGCGCAAATAGGGGGTGGCACCCGCTGCGGCACGCCTGGGGTCGTCCCGCCATGTCGCCACGAGCCAGGTCGTGGCGCGCTCGATGTCATCGAGTGCCGCGAGCAAGCGTGATCGAATGGCGGTGGAGGCGGGACCTGGGACGCCCGACAGGCGCTCAGCCGCCTGGCGCATGTCTGCGATGAAGCCCGCCGCCACGGCGCCGCGGTCACGCACCAGTTTGCGCGCCAGCAGGTCATTGGCCTGGATGCCATTGGTGCCCTCGTAGATCTGCGTGATGCGGGCGTCGCGCAGATGCTGAGCCGCGCCGGTCTCCTCGATGAAGCCCATCCCGCCATGGACCTGTACGCCCATGTCGGCGACCGCGAAGCCGATGTCGGTCGACCAGGCCTTGGCCACCGGAATCAGCAGCTCGGCGATGCCGAGCGCACGCGTGCGCGCGGCCGCATCGGGCAGGGCACGCGCGCGGTCGAGAGCGCCCGCCGCGTAGTAGGTCAGCGCGCGCGCCGCTTCGGTCTGCGCCTTCATCGTCATGAGCATGCGTCGCACGTCGGGATGGCGGATGATCGCGACGGACCCGTGATCGCCGCCGAGCTCGCGGCTCTGAATCCGGCTGCGGGCGAATTCGCGCGCCTGCTGGTAGGCCCGCTCGGCGATGCCGACGCCCTGGATGCCGACCGACAGCCGAGCGTTGTTCATCATGGTGAACATGTAGTCCAGGCCGCGGTTCTCCTCGCCGACCAGGTAGCCGACCGCACCGCCATCATCGCCATAGGACATGACGCAGGTCGGGCTGGCGCGGATGCCGAGCTTGTGCTCGAGCGAGACCGCGCGCAGGTCGTTGCGCTCGCCCAGGCTGCCGTCGTCGCGCACCAGGAACTTGGGCACGATGAACAGCGAGATGCCCTTGACGCCTTGCGGTGCATCGCCGAGGCGCGCCAGCACCATGTGGACGACGTTCTCACTGAGATCCGTCTCGCCATTGGTGATGAAGATCTTCTGGCCGGAGATGCGGTAATGGCCGTTGGCGCGTTGCGCGCGCGTCCGCAAGGCGCCGAGGTCGGAACCAGCCTGCGGCTCGGTCAGGTTCATCGTGCCGTTCCAAGACCCGTCGATCAGCCTAGGCACGAAGGTCCGCTTCTGATCGGCCGAGCCGTGGTGCAGCAGCAAATCGATGGCGCCTTGGGTCAGCAGCGGGTAGAGGCCGAACGACAAATTGGCCGCCTGCCACATCTCCGAGACCGCGGCCGACACGGCCCAGGGCAAGCCCTGGCCGCCATACGCGGGGTCGAAGGGCAGCCCATTCCAACCACCTTCGGCGAATTGGCGGTAGGCCTGCTTGAATCCGGCGGGGCTGCGCACAACGCCGTTCTCCAGTCGCGCGCCTTCGGCGTCGCCCGACTGGTTGATCGGAGCGATCACTTCAGCCGCAAATTTTCCGGCTTCGTCGAGGATAGCTCCGACGGCATCGGGCGCGGCGGCTTCCCATTGGGGCAGAGCGGCGAGCTCCGGCAGCCCGGCCAGCTCGTCCAGCGCGAAGCGCATGTCCATGATCGGCGCGTTGTAGCCGGCCATTCAGATTCCTAAACGACTTTGCCGGGGTTCATGATGTTGTCGGGATCGAGCGCTGCCTTGATGCGGCGCATGACATCGACGGCGACCGGGGACTTGTAGCGCACCAGCTCGTCGCGCTTCAGGCGGCCGATGCCGTGCTCGGCGCTGAAGCTGCCACCCATTTCGGCGACCAGGTCATGGACGATGGCGTTGAGCTCGTGTCGGCGGGCGACAAAGGCCTCGTCCTCCATGCCGACCGGCTTGTTCAGGTTGAAATGGACATTGCCGTCGCCGACATGGCCGAAGGCGACGACGCGGACGCCCGGCATCGCCGCTTCCATGAGCTTCGTCGCCTGCTCGACGAAGTCGGGCACGCGGCTGACCGCGACCGAGACATCATGCTTGATGCTTGCCCCTTCCGGCTTCTGCGATTCCGGAATCGACTCGCGCAGCTTCCAGAGCTGCTTGCTTTGGGCCTCGTTCTGCGCCACGGCGGCGTCAAGGACGAGGCCGTCCTCCATCGCCTGCTCCATGAGCTTCTCGAAACGCTCGCCAAGCGCGGTGTCGCCGGCGGCGGTCGTCGTCAGCTCCATCAGAACATAGTGAGTGTGACGCTCGGTCAGCGGATCGCTGGTGCCTGGCGTGTGCCGGAACACGAAGTCCAGGCAGATGCGATGGATGTACTCGAAGGCCGTGACCGCGTCGCCGGTCGCGGCGCGCGCTTTCGACAGGAGCGGCACGCAGGCCTCGATGTTGGGTAGCGCGATGAGCGCCGTGCGCTGGTCGCGCGGCATGGGGAAGAGCTTGAGCACCGCCGCGGTGATGATGCCGAGCGTGCCTTCGGCGCCGCAGAACAGATGGCGCAGATCGTAGCCCGTGTTGTCCTTGCGCAGGCGGCTCAGCCAATCGAGCACGCGTCCATCCGGCAGCACGACCTCGAGCCCGAGCACGAGGTCGCGCGCGTTGCCGTAGCGCAGCACGCCGGTGCCGCCGGCGTTGGTCGACAAGTTGCCGCCGATCTGGCAGGTGCCTTCGGCGGCCAGGCTGAGCGGAAACAGGCGATCGGCATCTGCAGCGGCGCGCTGGATGTCGGCCAGGATGCATCCCGCCTCGACCTCGATCGTGTAGTTGAGCGGATCGATCGAGCGCACGCGGTTCATGCGGCCCATGCTCAGCACGATCTCGTCGCCGCTCTCGAACGGCACCGAGCCGCCGCACAGGCCAGTGTTGCCGCCCTGGGGCACGAGTGGGATGCGATGCTCGGCACAGACGGCGACGACCTTGGCCACTTCTTCGGTGCTGGCGGGGCGCACGACGGCCGCGGCGCGGCCACGAAACATGGCGCGCTCCTCGGTCACATAGCGCTCCATGTCGCGCGCGTCGTCGATCCAGCCCTTGGCGCCGACGATCGAGCGGATCCGCTCGAGGGCGGCCGCCCGTTCAGGCCGGCGCGGAGCATGGGCGACGGTCATGTCACTCTCGAATCCGGCATTCACACGGATTTAGCGCCTTTGCCGCCGGCCTACAAGCCCGGGCGGGCCCGATTTGCGGGATCATGCGCGCGGCGCGGCGGCGCGCCGCAGCCGATCATTGATCGCAGTTCCAAGGCCGCTCTCGGGGATCGGCATGACGGCGATGCACGCCAGCTCCGGCCGGTCGAGCAGGCGCAGCATCGCAAAGAGGTTGGCGGCGGCCTCGGTCGTGTCTCCCGCCGGGCTGAGGTTGAGTGTGATGGCGGCGCCCTGCGGTACCTCGCGCCCGAACGCCAGCAGCGCCTCGTCGCCGGCGACCGACTTTGCGTTCAGGCGGACGCCGAGGTTCGGCGCATAGTGGTTCGGCAACGTGCCGGGGCCGCGGCGCGGGGCGTCAAGCGTGTCTTCGCTTGCGGGTCGCCCAAGTCGCCCGATCAGGGGGGCGAT
>VGDO01000303.1 GCA_016869645.1 Alphaproteobacteria bacterium | reverse complement strand
CAACATGAGCGGCAGCGCAGCAATCCCCACTCGCACCACGGCAGAGCCGTGACTCATTATCGTTGCCCCCTATTTGACTTGGAAGTGTGACTGACATTCGAAGATTTGGCAATAAATTAATGAAATTAATGAAATGGCGTGGTTTTCTGTCGCAAGGAAATGCGACTCACCGGTCACTGCAAAGACGCTGTGCGGCTTTTTCGAGGCGGGCGAGGCCGGCCAGTGCCTGGGGCATAGCCGGGTTTCGCGGAAGGCTTTTGCCGATGGCCGAAAGCCGGTATAGGCAGGGTCATGTCCATGATCGCCACGAGCGAGGAGTTGCGCGACCTGTGCGGTCGGCTGGCCCAGGCTGAATACATCGCCGTCGATACCGAGTTTCTACGCGACAAGACCTATTGGCCGCAGCTCTGCCTGGTGCAGGTGGCCGGCCCGGACGACGCCCATGCCGTCGACCCGCTCGCACAGGACATGGATCTGAGACCGCTCTTCGAGCTGATGTCCGATCACAAAGTGCTGAAGGTCTTCCACGCCGCGCGCCAGGACGTCGAGATCTTCTTCCAGCTGACCAGCTCGATCCCGACCCCGCTGTTCGACACGCAGGTCGCAGCCATGGTCTGCGGGTTTGGGGAATCCGTCGGCTACGAGACCTTGGCCAGCAAGCTGGCGGGAGCCCATATCGACAAGTCGTCCCGCTTCACCGACTGGTCGCGCCGTCCATTGACCGACCGTCAGCTGCAATACGCGCTGTCGGACGTCATATACCTTCGGCGCGTCTATGACCGTCTGCTACGCAAGCTGCAGAAGAACGGCCGTATGGAATGGCTGAGCGAGGAACTGGCGACCCTGACCGATCCGGCCACCTACCGGCTCGAACCTGACGAGGCGTGGCTCAGATTGAAGCCGCGCAGCGCCGATCCGCGCTTCCTCGCCGTCCTGCGCGAGCTTGCGACATGGCGCGAGTCCGAGGCGCAGCGCCGCAACGTTCCGCGCAACCGCATCCTGCGCGACGAAGCCCTGCTGGAAGTGGCGGCGCACCCGCCGAAATCGGTCGGGGATCTTGCCCGGCTGCGCGCCTTCGGCAAGGGCCTCGCCGAAAGCCGCGTCGGACAGGAGGTGCTCGCCGTGGTGGAGCGCGCGCGGACCGTGCCGCCCGAGCGCCAGCCGCGCCTGCCGAACCGGCCCGAGCTGCCTCATGGACGAGCCCCGGTTGTCGAGTTGCTGCGCGTGCTGCTCAAACTCAAATGCGAGCGTCACGGGGTGGCGCCGAAGCTGGTGGCGAGTTCGGCCGACCTCGACCTGATCGCCGCCGACGACAAGGCCGATGTCCCTGCTCTCTCCGGGTGGCGGCGCGACCTGTTTGGCGACGACGCGATTGCTCTGAAGCACGGTCGACTGGCGCTGACGATGAGCCCGGACGGCAAGGAAGTCACCCTCGCCCACCTGGACGACTGAGCTGAATCGCAGCCTCATTTGTCGCGGTAGACCGCAATCCACGCTTCCGATCGGATCGCCCCCTTCGTACCAGGGCGAACCGGGCTTCGCCCTGGGCTCAGGAGGCGATGCAATCTGAACCGATCACGGTCCATCCGCTCATGCGGCGGTCTCAGGCTGCGACGATGCGCCCCGGCCGGTCCAGCGCGGTGGCCAGCGCCTCGAAACGTCGCTGGACGACATCAGCGATCAGAGCCAGGTCGCTGCGCGGCACCTTGAGCAGCAGCTTTCCGTCGGCGACCGTCAGGCGGGTTCGCCTGACCACGTTGGCAGCGCCGCCGGACAGGGTATGGCCAAGACGCAGCGCCAGCCCCAGCAGATTGGCGTGGCGGAACTGCGCGGCACCCAGGAGCTCCCCGGCCTCGACAAGTTCGGCACCGTGCAATCCGCCCGCATATCGAACGTAAACGGCGAGCGCGACGAAGGCGCGGCCGGGATGGCTGATGCCGACAAAGGGCAGCCGCAGGATCCGCATATAGGCATGTGTCGCGCGATAGTCGGGATGCTCGCCCCAGGCGATGTCGCCGACCAGGCACGCCGCATAGCGCAAACGATAAGCCTCGGCTTCCTCGCGCGGGAACAGCGGGGCCATCCAGGCCGCGAGCTCGCCGCCGTGAGGCGAGAAGCGGCCGGCGTGACGAGCGATCTCGGTGCACGCCTCGATCAGCGGATCGCCGGCGCGCCGCGCCGCCGGCAAGCTGTCGTACATGCATCCTTCGCGCAGCCCGAAGGCCGAGAAGACGATCGCCTTTGGCTTGGAGAATTTGATGACACGTTGCAGAACGATGCCCGCGAGCGGCAGACTTTCAGCGCGCCGGCGCGAAGCGCCGGGCAGATCCTTGGTGCGCCGGCGCTGGATCGAGGTCAAGAAGCGATCGAGGTCGTTGCGCTGGGTCGTGTACTGGTGAATGACGTGAAGCGGATAGTCGCGCGCGACCATGTGTGCGCGGGCCAGCGAGCGCCAGGATCCGCCGACGGCATAGAGCGTGCGGCCGCGGACTGATTTGAGCCAGCCGAGCTTCTTGAGATGCCGGTCGACAACATCGCGGGCCTGATCAATGTCGCCACCGGAGGCCTCGGCGAGCCGCAGCGGGCCCAGAGGCATGGTGGCGTTCCGCCCGATGCGATTTCGGCCGACCTCGACCAGTTCGAGGCTGCCGCCGCCGAGGTCGCCCATCATGCCCTCGGCGCCGGGTATCGCCGAGATGACGCCAAGCGCCGAAAGCCGTGCCTCTGCCCCGCCCGACAGGATCCGCACCTTGATGTGGCACCGCCGTTCCATTTCCGCGACGAACTCGCGACCGTTCGCGGCATCGCGCACCGCAGCCGTCGCGACGACCTCGAGATCGGCCACTTTCATTGCGCGTGCCACGGCGACGAAGCGCATGAGATTGGCCTGCGCGATCGCCATGCTCTCGATCTGGAGCCGGCCCGTCGTCTCCAAGCCGCGTCCGAGCCCGCACAGGACCTTCTCGTTGAAGATCTGCATCGGCGCACGGCTCCGGCGGTCATAGACCACCAGACGTATCGAGTTCGAGCCGATATCGATGATGCCGACGCGGCTGTGCGGCGCGTCGTTGCTGCTCTTGCGTTGGGCCATCAATTCCGGGCGAGTTCGCTCAGCACCAACTGCGGTGCCATCCGGCTCTTCTTAAGGGCGCTGCCGCGGCCTGACAAGCTTGGATTGGTCATGAAGTAGTGGTGGGCGGAGAACGCGTCCGCCTTGGCCGGCATACGGGAATAGCGGCCGTCGGGTCCGAGCGTCCAGCTCTGCGCGACGTCCTTGAGGTTCGCAATCATGATCTGCTCGAGGATCTGCTGGTGCACGGTCGGATTCTCGATCGGCACCAGGCTCTCGACGCGCCAGTCGAAGTTGCGGACCATCCAGTCCGCCGAGGAAATGAACACCTTGGCCTGCGCATGCGGCAGCTTGTGCCCGGCGCCGAAGCAGACGATGCGGCTGTGCTCGAGGAACCGGCCGATGATGCTCTTGACGCGGATGTTGTCGGACAGGCCCGGCACGCCCGGCCGCAGGCCGCAGATGCCGCGCACGACCAGATCGATCGACACGCCGGCCTGCGAGGCGCGATAGAGCGCGTCGATCACGTCGGGATCGACCAGTTGGTTCATCTTGACCCAGATCTGCGCCGGCCGGCCGGCCTGGGCGTGAGCGATCTCTTCGTCGATCAGCTTGAGCACGGTCTGGCGCAGGGAGAGCGGTGCCGCCACCAGCTTTTCCATCGCTTCGGGGGTGGCATAGCCGGTCATGAAGTTGAACACGCGCGCCGCATCGCGGCAGAGCGCCGGATCGCAGGTGAAGAAAGACAGGTCGGTGTAGATGCGTGCCGTGATCGGATGGTAGTTGCCGGTGCCGAAATGGACATAGGACCTGAGGCCGCCGCCCTCGCGCCGCACCACCAGCGAGATCTTCGCATGCGTCTTGAGGTCCATGAAGCCATAGACGACCTGGGCGCCGGCGCGCTCCAGATCGCGCGCCCAGCGGATGTTGGCCTCCTCGTCGAAGCGCGCCTTGAGCTCGACCATGGCGGTCACGCTCTTGCCCGATTCGGCCGCCTCGATCAGCGTGCGCACGATCGGCGAGTTGTCCGAGGTTCGATAGAGCGTCTGCTTGATGGCGATGACGGCCGGATCCCGCGCCGCTTGGCGCAGAAACTGAACGACGACATCGAAGCTTTCATATGGGTGGTGGACGACGATGTCCTTGCGACCGATCGCCGCGAAGCAATCGCCGCCGAAATCGCGAATACGCTCGGGAAAGCGCGCATTGAACGGAGGGAACAGCAGGTCCGGCCTGTCCGTGAGAATGAGCTGCGAAAGATCCGCGGTGCCGGTCATCTCCTCGAGCGAGAAGACGTCATCCGGCGAAACGTGCAATTGGTCGATGACGAAGTCGCGAAGCTCATCGGGAACGCCGGTGTTGAACTTGAGCCGGATGACGTTGCCGCGGCGGCGTCGCTTCAGCGCGGACTCGAAGAGCCGGACGAGATCCTCGGCCTCTTCGTCGATTTCCATTTCACTGTCGCGCAGGATGCGGAACACGCCGTGTCCGGTGATGCGGAAACCGGGGAACAGGCGATCGAGGAACATCCCCGCGACATGCTCGATCGGGATGAAACGCACCGCATCGCCGGGCAGCCGGACGAAGCGCCCGACCTGGGCCGGCAGCGGCACCAGCGCACGCTGGGTCTTGCCATCGCTGACGCGCGCCATCTGCATGACCAGCGCGAAGCCGCGGTTGGGAATGAACGGAAACGGGTGCGCCGGATCGATCGCCAGCGGCGTCAGAATCGGAAAGACCTGATCCATGAAGTGTCCGGCGAGCCACTTCCGCTCGTCGGCCGACAGCGCGCCGGGATCGACGACGGCCAGGCCGGCATCCATCATCTCGGCACGCAGGACGCGCC
>VGDO01000302.1 GCA_016869645.1 Alphaproteobacteria bacterium | reverse complement strand
GTCGCGCGGCGTCACGGCGATGCTCGGGCTTCCACATCGTGCACCCCTCGGATACGATTCGGGTGCCCGACAATGAATCACAACAGATTCGTCCGATTCAACAACTTTCAGGATCGGCTCTAAGAACGCCACGGTCACGGACAATCCGCGTGCGCTCGAATACCGCCTGCTCGGCCAGGTGACCGCCGCGCTGATGGAAGCCAACCGGAATTTCGCCGACAAGCCGAAGCTGATCGACTCGCTCTTGTGGAACAAGAACGTGTGGGATCACTTCATGCTCGATCTCCAGGACGAGGGCAATCGCCTGCCCAAGGAAACCAAGTCGGCGCTCATCGGCATCGGCATCTGGGTCAACCGCGAGACGTCGCGCGTGATGGAAGGCGCGACCGACTGCGCCGGCCTGATCGAGATCAATCAGATCATCATGGAAGGCCTCAAGTAAGGCCGTCTCCCGCCGCGGCGTCGCGGCAGGGCATTCTCAAACCATATCGGGCCGGTTCCACCAGCGCCAGGCATGCGCCAGGCCGTCGGCCAGCGTGTGGCGCGCGCGAAATCCGACCTCGTCGTTGAGGCGCCGCGTGTCCGGCACCAGCAGCGGCGGCTCGCCGGCGCGCATCGGCAGGGCACCCAGTCTGATGAGCTCGGGCCGTCCCGCGATGCGGCCGAGTTCGGTCGCGACCGCCGCCACGCTGACCGTGGTTCCGCTGCCGATGTTGATCGGTCCCTCGGCCCCTGCGCCGACCAGCGCGGCGAGCGCCGCGCCGGCGTCGCGCGCGTCCATGAAGTCGCGCTGCTGCGTCCCGGCCGTGCACAGCGCGGGATCGCCTGCCTTGAGCGCGCGGATGATGGCAGGCACGAGACGCCGCTCGTGCTCGCCGGGCCCATAGATATGGAACAGTCGCGCCCACGCCCAGCTCAAGCCGGCGAGCTCGCGCGTGGCCTCCAGGCGCCGGCGCAGCGCATCCTTGGCGCGGCCGTAGCGCGAGGCCGGCGCCAGCTGGGTGCCGGATTCGCGGCACGGACCCATTCCGGCGCCGTCCGGCCCCCAATCGTATTCGGCCGCACTGCCGGCGAGCACGGCACGGCGTCCGCCCGCCGCGCGGAAGGCGGCGATCAGCTCGAAGCTCGCCATCGACCATGCGTCGTTGTCGGCCGCGTCGTAGACGTGCGCCGGATCGGTGAACCACGCGAGGTGAATGATTGCCGCGGGCCTGGCCGCGGCCAGCAGATCGCGGCGCTGGCCCGCATCGAGCAGATCCGCGCCGTGCCACGTGACGCGGTGTGCCGTCGCGGGTGCGCGCCGCGCCGTCGCGTGGAGATCGACGTTGCGTTGCCCGAGCGCGGCCAGCACTTGGCGGCCGATCAGGCCCGAGGCGCCGGTGACGAGCACCCGCCCGTTCACCGGTGCATCGCTCATCGTCGCACCGTCACGGCAGCACCCTGACCTCGGGCACGGGAATGACGAAGCGGCCACCCCACTGCCGCACATAGGCGTGCGAGGCCACGATTTCGTCGGCCAGATTCCACGGCAGGATGACGACGTAGTCGGGCCTGGTCTCGCCGAGCAGCTCCGGTCGGTGGATGGGTATGTGGCTGCCCGGCAGGTAGCGGCCCTGCTTGACCGGGTTGCGGTCGACGACGAACGCGATGTCGCCGGCGGTCACGCCGCAGGCATTCAGCAGCGTGTTGCCCTTGGCCGCGGCGCCATAGGCGGCGACCGATTTTCCGTCGGCCTTGGCGGTGGCGAGGAACTGACGGACCGAGCGCCGGCAGGCATCGACACGCTCCGCGAAACCGTCATAGGGCCCGCCATCGTCGAGCCGGTCGAGCCCGGCGGCGCGTTCGGCCGCGCGGACCCGCTCGCGCCCCGGTTCCGCCTGGTTCGCCGGCGACACGAGGCGCACCGTGAGGCGCAGGCTGCCGCCATGCGTCGTCAGCTCCTCGACGTCGACCACCTCGAGACCCTGGCGCTCGAACGCCCATTCCAGCGCCTTCAGCGAGAAGTACGAGAAGTGCTCGTGATAGATCGTGTCGAACTGCACGCCCGCGATCAGGCGCAGCAGGTGCGGCACCTCGATCGAGATGGCGCCTTGCGGCTTCACCAGATGAGCGAGGCCGGCGAGGAAGTCGTTGAGGTCGGGCACATGGGCCAGCACGTTGTTGGCGACGATCAGGTCGGCCTTGCCGTCGCGCTTGGCGAGCGCGCGCGCGGTCTCCAGCCCGAAGAAGCGCACCTCGGTCGGAATGCCCTTGGCGCTGGCGGCCGCCGCGACGTTCGCCGCCGGCTCGATGCCGAGCACCCGGATGCCCATGGCGTGGAAGTGCTGAAGCAGATAGCCGTCGTTGCTGGCGACCTCGACGACACGCGCGCCGCCGTCGAGCTCGAAGCGCCGGCGCGCCTGCTCGGCAAAGCGGCGCGCATGCTCGACCCAGGAGGTCGCATAGGACGAGAAATAGGCGTAGTCGCCGAACAGCGCCTCGGGACCGATCGTGGCGGGGATCTGCACCAGCAGGCAGCGGCCGCACACGGAGGCGGCGAGCGGATAGCGCGGCTCCGGCCGCGCCAGCTCCGCTTCGGTCAGGTAGTGATTGGCCGACGGCATTGTGCCGAGATCGACGAACAGCCGCGTGACCGCCGCGCCGCAGCTGCGACACGCGAAGCCCGCTCTCTCGCCGGCCAGACTCACGCTGGGCTGGCCCAAACGGGGCGGGCTCGAGTGGAGCGGGCTCAAGCGAGCAGGGCCTCGTAATCGCCGATCTGGCGCAGCATCAGGGCGCGCACATCGCCATGGGCCGCGTGGGTGCGGTGCCATTCGACGGTCCAGGCGAGCGCCTGGTCGAGCGTGAGACGCGGCCGCCAGCCGAGTGTTTCGCTCGCGCGCTGCGCATCGACCGTCAGCGCCATCGCCTCGGCCGGATGCGCGCCCGGCGCCGCGAGCCAGGACCCGCCACCCCACAGCCGGTGCACGCGCTCGACCATGTCGACCACTTTCATGGCGGCACGCGGCGAGGGGCCGAAATTGAGCGCTGCCGGCAGCGAATCGGGCTTGGCGGTCAGGCGCTCGGCCATGTCGAGATATCCGGCCAGCGGCTCGAGCACGAACTGCCATGGCCGGATCGCCTGCGGCCGGCGCAGGCGCAGCGTCTGGTCGGAGGCGAGCGCGCGGAACAGGTCGGGCAGCAGCCGGTCGCGGCCGAAATCGCCGCCGCCGATCACGTTGCCGGCACGCGCGGTGACGAGGCCGATCTCGCGCCGCGCGAAGAAGCTGTTGCGGTAGGCCGACGCCACGTGCTCGGTCGCCGCTTTCGACGCGGCATAGGGGTCGGTGCCGCCGAGCGGATCGCTCTCGCGGAAGGCCTGGCCGCTGTCATTGTTGGTGTACACCTTGTCGCTGGTGACGACGATGATCGCCTTGAGCTCGCGCGCGCGGCGCAGCGCCTCGAGCAGGTTGGCCGTCCCCATCACGTTGCTCGCGAAGGTGGCGAGCGGCTCGATATAGCCATAGGGCACCAGGGCCTGCGCGGCCAGGTGCACGACCACCTCGGGCGCCGCTGCGGCGACAGTGTCGGCGACCGCGCGCTGGTCGCGCAGATCGGCGCGGCGGTCGTCGAGCGCCGGCCGCGCGAGATCGAAGGCGTTTGGTTCGCTGGGCGGCGCCAGCGCCAGGCCGGTCACCGTGGCGCCCAGCCGCTCGAGCCACAGCCCGAGCCAGGTGCCCTTGAATCCGGTGTGCCCGGTCAACAGGACCTTGCGGCCGCGCCAGAACTCCGGGGTCATGTCCAGACTTTCCAGGGCGCGCGTCCGCCGCGCCACAGCTCCTCGAGCTGCTCCCGGTCGCGCAGCGTGTCCATCGGCTGCCAGAATCCGTCGTGCCGCCAGGCCGCGAGCTGGTTGGCCTGCGCCAGCCGCTCGAGCGGCTGGCGCTCCCAGATCGTTTCGTCGCCGGAGATCTCGGCGAGCGCGCGCAGCGAAACCACGAAGAAGCCGCCGTTGATGCGGCTGTCGGCCGCGTCGCCTTTTTCAACGAAGCGCGCGACGCGGTCGCCCTCGACGATTGCGCGGCCGAAGCGCGCCGGCGGCGGCACCACCGTCATGGTCGCGAGCTTGCCGTGCCGGCGATGAAACTCGAGCGCACCCCTGATGTCGACATCGGCGACGCCGTCGCCATAGGTCAGGCAGAAGGGCTGATCGGCGGCGAGATGGCGCTCGATGCGCTTGAGCCGTCCGCCGGTCTGGGTCTCGATGCCGGTGTCGAGCAGCGTGACGCGCCACGGCTCGGCGCGGCTGTCGTGATACTCGATATGGTTCTTGGCCAGGTCGATCGTGACGTCGGAGCCGTGCAGCACGTAGTTGGCGAACCACTCCTTGATCATGTAGCCGCGATAGCCCAGGCAGACGATGAAATCGGTGATGCCGTGATGGGCGTAGATCTTCATGATGTGCCAGAGCATCGGCCGGCCGCCGATCTCGATCATCGGCTTCGGCCGGAGATGGGTCTCCTCGCCGATGCGCGTGCCACGGCCGCCGGCCAGGATCACCGCCTTGATCGTCATTCGCTCCCCCCGCCTTCACACCAACACCGCCACATGTCGCGATATGCCTGCTCGAGCTCGCGCGCGTGGCCCGCATGATCGAAGGTCGGGCTCGCGGCCAGGCGCTCGCGCATGCCGGCGCGCAGCGCCGCGAGGCCTTCGAGGTCGCGCGCCAAGTCGAGCGCGATGCGGCGATATTCGTCCGGCGTGCGCGCGACCAGGTGCTCGAGCCCGGCGCGCGCGAGGAAGGAGTGGCCGAGCCGGTGGACGAAGCTCGGCCCGCACAGCGTCACGACGGGCAATCCCATCCATAGAGCGCCCTGGTTGGTCGCGCCGCCGTTGAACGGGAACGGGTCGAGCGCGATGTCGCAGCGCCCGTAGAGCCG
>VGDO01000301.1 GCA_016869645.1 Alphaproteobacteria bacterium | reverse complement strand
GGTGATCGCGCGCACGCGCGACGTGTTCGGTAAGGTGGTCGAGGAGATCATCATGCCGGCCGACGGCTATGTCATGACCTTTCCGCCCTTGAGCTGGGTCGGCAACCAGTCGGTCGCGACCGGCGATCTGGTCGCGGACATCTTCGCCTGAGCCAGAAAACCAGAAAATCCGGAGGAGCGCGTTTATGAAGATCACCGAAGTCGAAGCGATCATCCTGCGCCAGCCCAAGGTGGACGGCGCGATCGCCGATGGCAGCCAGGACGATCTGATCGTCCGCGTGCACACCGACGAGGGCATCGTCGGCATCGGCGAGGTCGATTCGGCGCCGGAAGTCGCCAAGGCCGTGTTCGAAGCGCCCAACTCGCACTACATCGCCGCCGGACTGCGCCACGTGCTGATCGGCCAGGACCCGCTGGATATCGAGGGCCTGTGGCGCCGGATGTACATGGGCTCGGTCTATTACGGCCGGCGCGGCGTCGCGGTTCACGCGATCAGCGGCGTCGACATCGCATTGTGGGACATCAAGGGCAAGAAGCTGGGCAAGCCGATCTCGGAGCTGCTTGGCGGCAAGAAACGCGACAAGATCCGTCCCTATGCATCACTGCTGATGCCCGACACCGAGCGCGAGGCGGCCGCCCAGGTCGCGCGCCTGGTCGGCATGGGCTTCACCGCCATCAAGTTCGGCTGGGGCCCGATCGGCAAGGACGAGGCGCATGATGTGCGCCTGGCGAGCGCGGCCAAGAAGGAGGCCGGCAGCAAGGTCGAGATCCTGATCGATGCCGGCTTCGGTTACGGCGCCGATGCCGACCGTGCGATCCGTGTCGCGAGGCGGCTCGAGGAGCTCGGCATCTATTGGCTCGAGGAGCCGTTCGAGCCCGACGAGCTCGAAGCTTATGCCAAGCTCGCCGACACGGTCGGCATCAGGGTCGCCGGCGGCGAGGAGGATTCGACGCGCTGGGGCTTCTGCGAGCTGGTGGAGCGCGGCCATGTCGACGTGGTGCAGCCCGACGTGACGCGCTGCGGCGGCATTTCCGAGATCCTCAAGATCGCCAGAGAGGCGCACCGCGTCGGCGTCGGCTGCGTGCCGCATGCCTGGAAGAGCGGCGTGATCAAGGCGGCCTCGCTGCACGTCAACGCCGTGATCGACGACGCAACCTTCCAGGAATATTGCGTCGCCGAAACGCCGATCAATCTGCATCTGACGCGCGAGAAGATGCCGGTCAAGGACGGTTTCGTCGCGGTGCCCACCGGGCCGGGCCTCGGCATCGAGCTCGATCCCGACATCCTCGAGCGCTATGCCGTCGGCGCCAAGCCGCTCAAGATCAAGTGATCCCGCGCGGCTACAACGTCAAGGAGTTCAATTCCCGGCGCTCGCCGGTCTTCGCGCGGCGCGGGCTGATCGCGACCGCGCAGCCGCTCGCCAGCCTCGCCGGCATGCGCATGCTGCTGGCCGGCGGCAATGCAGTCGACGCCGGTGTGGCGGCCGCCGCCGTGCTCGGCGTGGTCAATCCCTACCAGACCGGGCTCGGCGGCGACGCCTTCGCGCTGATCTACACGGCGGGCGATAAGCGCGTGCATGCGCTCAACGCCAGCGGCCCGGCGCCGGCCGCCGCCACGCTCGAAGCCTATCGCGCGCAGGGTCACACGACCGTGCCGCGACAGAGCCCGCTCGCGTGGACCGTTCCGGGCTGCGTCGACGGCTGGGCGCAGATGCTGTCGGCCCATGGCAAGCTCACCTTCAGGCAGGTGCTGCAGCCCGCCATCGAATATGCCGAGCAGGGCTTCGCCGTGTCGCCCGGCGATGCCTTGAGCTGGAGTCTGAGCGAAGCGCTGCTCAAGCGCGATCCCGAGGCGGCGCGCATCTTGCTGATCGACGGCCGCGCGCCCGGGGCAGGCGACGTGCTGGTGCAGCCGGACCTCGCCCGCACCCTGCGGCTGGTTGCCGAGGGCGGCCGCGACGCGTTCTATGAGGGCGAGATCGCCGAGCGGTTGGCGGCTTACGTCAAGCGCAAGGGCGGCCTCATCACCCGGGACGATCTCGCGCGCTATCGCGCGGAGTGGCCGCAGGCGATCGGCACGGACTATCGCGGCTACCGCGTGCTGCAATGCCCGCCCAACGGTCTGGGTCTTGCCGCGCTGATTGCGCTCAATGCAGTCGCCGGGATCGATCTCGCCGTCCATGCGCGCCACTCGCCCGAATGCTGGCACGTTCTGATCGAGGCCATGAAGCAGGGCATGATCGAGGCGCAGCATCAGGTGGCGGATCCGCGCTTCGCCGAGGTACCGGTCGGGCAATTGCTGGCCGCGGCGACCAAGCCACAGGGCTGGTCGGCGTCGACGCCCGCGGCGCGCGCCTGGGGCCAGTCCGACACGGTCTATCTCGCCGCCGTCGACGCCGAGGGCAACGCGGTCTCCTTCATCAACAGCGTCTACGAGGATTTCGGCAGCGGACACGTCGCCGAGGGACTCGGCTTCGCCATGCAGAATCGCGGCGCCGGCTTCTCGCTCGATCCCGCGCACCCCAACCGCCTGGCGCCGGGCAAGCGGCCGTTCCACACGATCATGCCGGGCATGCTGATGAAGGATGGCGAAGTTGCCGCCGCGTTCGGCGTGACCGGCGGCTTCATGCAGCCCCAAGGCCATCTCCAGGTCCTGGTCAACCTGATCGACTACGCGCTCGACGTGCAGAGCGCGGTCGATCATCCGCGCTTCTGGTGGGAGGAGGGGCGGCGCGTGGTCGTCGAGGCGGGCGTGCCGGACGAGACCTGCGCCAGGCTCGCCGGCTGGGGCCACGACATCGTGCGGCGCGAGCATCGCGGCATGGGCGGCGCTCAGATCATCGTGCGGCTGCCGGATGGCGTCTGGGCCGCAGGCTCCGAGCCACGCCAGGACGGCTGCGCCATCGGTTACTGACATGCAGTTCTCGTCCGCCGCCATTGTCGCACCTTCGTCCTAAGAGTTAGGATAGACGCATGAAGCGCTCACGGCAGGAGAAACGATCCAAGACCTTGTGGACGCGCGCGCCCGCGCGGCGCTCGGTGACGTGGTCGGAGATCGAGCGCGCCATCCTGCTTCGCATTGCGAGCAAGGAATACCTGCCTGGTCAGCAGATTCCGACCTGCGAAGCGCTGGCCGCCGAGTTCAGCGCCAACAAGAACACGGTGAGCAAGGCCTATCGCTCGCTGGCGCAGCGCGGCTATCTGCTGACGCGTGCGGGTTTCGGCACTTTCATCAGCAAGCGGCCGGTGCGCATCAGCCTGGATGGAGCGTTGGACGGCATCACCGGCCTGCTCTCGCTCGCGCTCCAGGAGGCCAAGCTGAGCGGCCTGCAGCAGGGCCAGTTCCGCAAGCTGATCGACGATATCGTGAAGCAGGGCTACGGCCAGACCGGGCCGCGCATCGGCTTTATCGAGTGCAATCGGCATGACGCGACCACGCTCAGCCGCGATCTGCAGATTGCCGTCGCCCACCCGATCGAGCCGTTGCTGATCGATGAGGTGACGGCCGAGCCGGGGCGCTACCTGCGGGAATACGACATACTCGCCGTCAACCTCACCCATCTGGCCGCGGTCGAGGCGGTCCTTGGCGCGGCGCCGGCGTCGCGCCGGCAGGCCCAGGTATTCGGTCTGCACGTTCCGATCGATCCGGAAAGTCTCACGCGCGTGGCGCGCCTGCGCGCGGGAACCAGGATCGGCATCATGTGCGACCTCAAGCAGACCTTGGTGTCGTTGACCGGTGTGGTCGCCGGCTGCAATTCGGCGCTCGTCGTCGACGGCTGCCTGTCGCGCGAGCGCGCCGCGGTTCGCCGGCTGTTCAGCGCCAGCGACGTCGTGCTGGTCACGCCGTCGGCCGCCGAGCGCCTGCGCTCGGAGGAATCCCAGGTTCCGGTCATCACCGTGGCCTTCCGGCCCGATGAGCGTTCCGTCGAGCAGCTCGCCCAGCTGATCGCGCGTCATGCGCCGGCAGCGGTCGGCTACGACGTGAAGTCCCTGTCGCCGCGGCTGGTGGCGGGCCAGAGATGATGTGCAACCAAGAACCGGTTCAACAAGGAGGTGGATCATGACGTTACGGCGGACAATCTGCATCGCGACGGGGTTGCTCCTGGCGAGCTCGGGAGCGGCTTATGCCCAGTCGGACAGCTCGACGCTGACCAGGGTCAAGAAAGAAGGCACGATGAAGGTGTGCTACGCCCAGGGCTCGCCGGAATCCTACAAGGATCCGAAGACGGGCGAGTGGCTGGGCGCCTTCGTCGAACTCGCCAACGAGCTCGCGGCCTGGATGAACGTGAAGATCCAGCCGGTCGAGGTGCAGTGGAACACCGCGGTTCTGGCGCTCAAGCGCGGCGACTGCGACTTCTTCGGTTCGAGCTTCGTCTACAACGCGCCGCGTGCGCTCGAGGTCACCTTCATCCGGCCGTTCCGCGCCAAGGGCCTCAACGCGGTCATCCGCAAGGACAACACCAAGGGCCTCAAGACGGTCGCCGACCTCAATCGCCCCGACATCAAGATCGCGGTCGGCCTCGGCTCGCGTGAGTTCGAGACGGCGAAGCGGCTCTTCCCCAAGGCGCAGATCCTCGCGCTGCAGATCCAGGCCGACGTCGAGAGCCTGGCGCCGACCCGTCGCGGCGACACGGATGTGACCATCCTGCCGATCATCAACATCAATTGGTGGCTGCAGGTCTCCGAGAACAGCCAGTGGGCCAAGATGGCCTTCCCGGGCGAGAATTTCGGCAACGCCAACGTCGGCTGGGCGGTGCGCTATGGCGACCAGGAATGGAAGGACTTCCTCGACATGTATTCGAGCCACGTCGCCGCCAACAAGCTGGTCGAGGCCCAGGGCTGTTCAACGCTCATCACATGAAGCGCAGTGAACGGATGGCGTTGAGTCCGCCGATGGCGAGGCGATAGCGGGCGTCGGTGACGTTGTCGACGCCGTTGTG
>VGDO01000300.1 GCA_016869645.1 Alphaproteobacteria bacterium | reverse complement strand
GTGATCCGCGGTTCGGAACGATCGCGACGTACATGTGCAGCTTGAATCACGGCACAACCAGCCTGTCGAGCCCCTCAAACAAATTACATGACTACCGTCAAAGCCAAAATCCCCGCACTTTCAATTGCTTAGCTCGAAAATGGGGCAAAGTTCAGGCTAGACATTGCCGCGAGCACCCTGCCGACCGATCACGGTGCGGCTGGATCTGGGGAGCATTCTGCGCCCGCTGGTATGGGGCGCGATGGCGGCGATGATCAGGTCGTCGGTACGACGGGCTGCCGCAGCGGGGGGCACAAGCCAAATGCTGGTCGCGACCGAATGTTCCATGAACCGGTCACTCCGAAGATCCCCCGCAGGATCCCCCGTGCCCTTAACCGTATGGCGGATCGGCAGTGATGGCAAGACGGTGCCGGCGCCGCGTTGCGGCCGTCCGGGCCCCTAGGGGCGGTCCCAGCGCACGGCTAGCCCCAGCCTGAAGGGTTCCCGGCCTACAGCAGGCCTCGGCTCTTGAAGCTGGTGTGGCCGGACCGCGCGACGATCACGTGGTCGTGCAGCGTCAGGCCCAGCGCCGACAGCGCCTTGGCCACTTCCTTGGTCATCTCGATGTCGGCGCGGCTGGGCGTCGTGTCGCCCGAGGGATGGTTGTGCACCATGATGATCGCCGAGGCGCTGAGCTCGAGCGCGCGCTTGGCGACCTCGCGCGGATAGACGGGCGTGTGGTCGACCGTACCGCGCTGCTGGACCTCGTCGGTGATCAGCTGGTTCTTTCGGTCGAGAAACAGGATACGGAACTGCTCGATCGGCTGGGCCGCCATGCCGGCGCGGCAATAGTCGACGAGCTGTTGCCACGAGCTGATGACGGGCTGGTTGAGCACGCGCTCGCGCATCATCAGCAGGGCAGAGGCCTCGACTGTCTTGAGCGCGACGATGACGGAATCGCCGACGCCGTCGACCTCGCGCAATGCGGGGGCCGGTGCCGCAATCACCTCGGCAAAGCCGCCGAAGCGCCTGAGCAGGTCCTTGGCCAGCGGCTTGGTATCCTTTTGGAGAATGGCGGAGAACAGTAGCAGCTCGAGGAGCTCGTAGTCGGCGAGCGCGCCGGGGCCGCCGTCGAGAAAGCGCCTCTTCAAGCGCCGGCGGTGGCCGAGATGATCGGGTTTGTCGTCTCCGTCCGTGGCGGCGGGGTCGTCGCCCTCAGCCATAGGGCGGCTTGGTGTAGCCGGCCGGCGATTGCGTGAAGATTTCGTAACTGGCTGCCGTGACGCCGACCGAGTGCTCGAATTGGGCGGACAGCGAGCGGTCGCGCGTGACCGCCGTCCAGCCGTCGCCCAGGATCTTCACCTCGAAGCGTCCGGCATTGATCATCGGCTCGACGGTGAAGAACATGCCGGAGCGCAGGATCGGCCCGGTGCCGGGCCTGCCGAAATGGACGATGTTCGGCGCGTCGTGGAAGACGCGGCCCAGGCCGTGGCCGCAGAAATCGCGCACGACCGAGAAGCGCTGCGCCTCGGCGTAGCTCTGGATGGCATGTCCGATGTCGCCTGTCGTGGCACCCGGCTTGACCGCCGCGATGCCGCGCATCATGGCCTCGTAGGTCACGTCACACAACCGACGCGCTTTCACGCCGACATCGCCGACGAAGAACATCCGGCTGGTGTCGCCATGCCACCCGTCGAGGATGACCGTCACATCGATGTTGAGGATATCGCCGTTCTCGAGCCGGCGGTCGCCCGGAATGCCGTGACACACGACATGGTTGATCGAGGTGCAGATCGACTTCGGGAAGCCGCGATAGCCGAGCGGCGCCGGCACGGCGCTGCGCGTGACGATGAATTCGTGACATAGCCGGTCGAGCTCTTCGGTCGTCACGGCGGGCTTGACGTGCGGCGTGATGAAGTCGAGCGTCTCCGCCGCCAGGCGGCCGGCGCGGCGCATACCATCGAAGGCTGCCTCGTCGTGGATCTTGATCGAGCGGCCCTGCCCATCGGCCGTCGGGTCGCGAAACAGAGCGGCTTCCTGCTGGTTCATCATCGCCCGGATACTAGAATGCTAGCGGCAGCTTGCGGCCAAGCTCGATCGCGTGGGTGGACACGCGGCAATCATAGCACAAAACCTCGACGCCGCGTCGGCGCGCCCGGTCCATGGCGCGGGCATAGCCGGGATCCAGATCGGCCGCCAGGGCAAAGCGATCGCAGTCGCCGCGCTGTACCAGGAAGAGCATCACCGCCCGCTGACCAGCCGCGACCCGAACGGCGAGCTCGTCCAGGTGCTTGGCCCCGCGCTCGGTCACGCAATCGGGAAACTCCGCCAGCCCCTCCGAATCGCGCTTGAGATGCACATTCTTGACCTCGACATAACAAATGGGCCGCCCCGGAGCCTCCAGCAAGAGGTCGATCCGTGAATTGCGGCCATAGCGCACTTCGCGGCTGAGGCTGCCATAGCCGGCAAGCTCGGGGATCCTCCCGCCTTGAACGGCTTCGGCGGCGATCGCATTGGGCCGCGCGGTGTTGATGCCGACCATGCATGAGCCGACCCGAATCAGCTCCCATCCGTACGGCAATTTCCGGCTGGGTGCCGTTGCCGGCGTCAGCCAGATCTCCGCGCCCGGGGTGTCGAGGCCCATCATCGACCCTGGGTTCGGGCAGTGCACGGTGATGGGTTCCGCGACCGTGGCGCTGGCTCCGACGAGCTCGACATCGGCGAGGAATCGCTTGTAGCGCCGGAGCAGGCGGGCCTCGACAAGCGGCGTCGCGAATTTCATGGCGCCGCAACCTAAAGATCGGGCAGGGCCGGCACAAGTCCGTTGCCAGGCTCAGGCCGGGCAGTCCGGCGACGCGGACGTCGTGCGTGCTTGACCATGGCCCCCGCGGGGCGACATTGTGACGTATGTCATCGGCTCGCCATCCGTACCGCGGCCGTTCCGGCGCGGGTCGTCCAAATCTTCCGCCGACCCCGGGCCGATGATGTCGTCCAATGGTCCGGCCGCATCCGGCTCCGGCGAGACGCCTATTGGGCCGGTGCTCGACCTGGAGCACATGGCCGACCTCCTGGATGCGATGGGCGCCGAGGCCATCGCGGAATTGATCGGCGAGTTCAAGCAGAGCATTCAGGCGCGCCTCGCCGGCGTGATGGAAGCGGTCGAAGCCGAGGACGTCGCGGTGCTTGGACAGCGAGCCCACGGCATGATCAGTGCCGCTTCGCCGCTCGGATTGATGGAGCTGGCGCTGAGCGCGCGCGAGGTCGAGCGGCTGTGCTTCGCCAAGGATGCGCCATCTGCGCGGCATCTCGCCCGCACGCTTCCGGCCCTGGTCGAGCGCGCAACGCGGAGCTTGGCCGATTGGTTGAGTGCCCGGTCCGGCAGGCCGGGCCAGTCCTAGAGCCGGGTTCGTTGGACGGCCTCCTCAGACCTGTGAGCCGCTTCAAAATCTCGAGATCGCGATGACCGAGGAACGTGTCTACACGGCCGCCGTCCTGATCATCGGCAACGAGGTTCTGTCGGGGCGGACTCAGGATGCGAACCTGTCCTATCTCGCCGTCGGACTCAGCCGGGCCGGAATCCGGCTCATGGAAGCGCGCGTCGTGCGCGACGACGAAGCGGCAATCATCGGCGCGCTCAACGAGGTGCGGGCGCGCTACGACTACGTCTTCACCACCGGCGGCATCGGGCCGACCCATGACGACATCACGTCGGAAAGCGTCGCGAAAGCCTTTGGGCTGAAGCTCATTCGCCATCCCGACGCGGTCAGGCTGCTCGAGGCGCACTACCGGCCGGGTGATCTGAACGAAGCGCGGCTGCGCATGGCAAACACGCCCGAAGGCGCGGTGCTGGTGCGCAATCCGGTGAGCCGGGCGCCCGGATTCCAGATCGGCAACGTCTTCGTGCTCGCCGGCGTCCCCCTGGTGATGCAGGCGATGTTCGACGGCATCCGCGACCGCCTCAAAGGCGGGCGGCCGCAGCTGTCGCGTGCGGTGGTCAGCACGGTTCCCGAGGGTCTGCTGGCCAAGGGGCTCGGCGAGATCCAAGCGCGCTACGCCGACCTGGAGATCGGGTCCTACCCCTATTTCCGGCGCACCGGCTATGGCACGAGCCTGGTTCTGCGCGGCACCGATCAGGCGCGCCTGGAGGCGGCGACCGAGGAGGTGCGCGCGCTCATACGGTCGCTCGGCGGCGACCCGCAGGACGAGCAGCCGGGCTGATGGCATGGTCCGCTCGAAACATGCGAACGGAATCGGAACTGGAGCGAAAAAAGCTTGCGCGCCACTGATCTAAAGCCGGTTGGTTCGCGTAGAATCGCCCAACGGGCCTGAACGCGACGCGTCGGTCCCCGATTGCATGGAAGATCCTGTCCTCTGCTCAAGGAGACTCGTGATGATCGACCGCGTGACGCCCGTTGCGGAGAACTCGTCCACTCTTGTCGTACCCCGCCGCACGCTGCTCGGCGGCGCCGGTGGCCTGACCTTGTCGGCGGCCGCGGTCATGCTGCTCGCAGGCTGCGCGCGTGGCGCCGACCAAGCGCAGGACGTCGAGATTCTCAATACCGCGCTGGCACTCGAATACGAGGCGATCGCGGCCTATCAGCTCGGCGCCGAGAGCGGATTGCTGCAAAAGCCGGTTCTCGACGTCGCGGTCGCCTTCCAGGGCGACCACAGCTCGCATGCCGAATTGCTGTCGAGCACGGTGCGCAAGATGGGTGGCCGGCCGGTCGAGCCCAAGCCGATCAGCGCCTATCCGTTCCGCACCGACCGCCTGAAGACACAGGCCGACGTGCTGCGCTTCGCGGCCGAGCTCGAGAAGGGTGCCGCCTCGGCCTATCTCGGCGCGGTGCCGGTGTTCACCAACAAGGACCTGTCGAAGGCGGCCGCCAGCATCCTCGGCGCCGAGACGATGCACTGGGCGATCCTGCGCAATGCGCTGGGCGAGCCGCCCGTGCCTGCGCCGTTCGTCGCCTGACCCCGA
>VGDO01000299.1 GCA_016869645.1 Alphaproteobacteria bacterium | reverse complement strand
CCAGCAGCGTCAGAATCGGAAAGACCTGATCCATGAAGTGTCCGGCGAGCCACTTCCGCTCGTCGGCCGACAGCGCGCCGGGATCGACGACGGCCAGGCCGGCATCCATCATCTCGGCACGCAGGACGCGCCAGCACGCCTGCTGCTGATCGACGAGCACGCCGACCTCGCGCGCGATTGCGGCGAGCTGCTGGGCGGGCGTCATGCCATCCTGGCTCAGCGTGCTGACATTTGCCGCGACCTGGCCTTTGAGGCCGGCGACGCGCACCATATAGAATTCATCGAGGTTGGCGCTCGAGATCGACAGGAAGCGCAGCCGTTCGAGCAGCGGATGGCGCGGGTTGCGCGCCTCCTCCAGCACGCGCGTGTTGAACGCCAGCCACGACAGCTCGCGATTGATGAAACGCTCCGGGCTGTCGAAGCCGACCGGCCGGGGGCCGACTCTGTGCACCGTGCTCACAGCAAACGCGCTCCGTCGTCTCCTCGCGGCCACGCGGCCGGCGGCTTTAGCCTTTTTTTGACATTATACCACGGGCCCCTCGACACGTCACAGCGCCGAGCATTACGGGATTGTTACAAAAGAGGAATTTGGCCGTTTTGTCGGCCGAATTCGGCGACCACGCGACGCACGAGCGGCACTGTGATGGCGCGTTGCTCGGCGAGCGCCAGGCGATCGAGGTGGTCTACCACCGCACGGGCGGTGGCAAAAGAGCGGTCGATGCGGCTGACCAGATAGGCGACCACTTCGGTGCCGACGGCAAGCTGGCGGTCGGCGAACAGTTTGACCATCACGGCGGCAAGTACGGCGTCGTCGGGCGGCTCGATGGCGATCGCCGGCATGGCGGCGAGGCGTGACGCAAGGTCCGGCAGCGCGATGGGCCAGCGGGCCGGCGCGATGCGGCCGGTCAGCAGCAGGTGGCCGCCCCGCTCGTTCGCGAGGTTGATCACGTGGAGGAGAGCGCGCTCGTCGACACCGGCATCGGCACCGTCGATCGCCCAGGCGCGTGCCTCACCGAGCAGCTCCGGCACGCGCGCGGGCGACAATTCGGCGGGCGCGATGACGCGCGCTGCTGACCGTCCGGCGAAAACATGGACGAGATGGCTCTTGCCCGCGCCTGCCGGTCCGAACAGCGCCAAGGCATGACCCGGCCAATCCGGCCACCGGTCGATCCACGCAACCGACGCCGCGTTGCACGGCGCGACCAGGAAGTCGTCACGCCCCTGCGCAGGCCGGTGACCGAGTTCGAGGGGGAGCTGGACAGCGCTCACGAGCCGTCGCGATTGCCGCTCGCGTCGGCGCCGTTCCTGCCACGGTAGACCGGGCTCTCCAAATAGCGGAGCAGCGCGAACCGCGTGACCACGCCGATCACTGCAGCCGCGGGTACGGCAAGCAAGACACCGACGAATCCGAACAGCGCGCCGCCGGCCAGCAGGGCGAAGATGACCCACACCGGGTGCAGGCCAATCCGATCGCCAACCAGCTTGGGCGTGAGTACATTGCCTTCGAGGACCTGCCCGACGATATAAACCAGCACGACCGCAGCCAGCTTCGCGCCGAAGCCGAACTGCGCCAGCGCCAGGCCAATGGCCAGCACCCCGCCGAACAACGCTCCGATGAACGGAATGAACGAGATCACGCCGGAGAACAGCCCGATGATGAGACCGAAATCGAGACCGGTCATGACGAGCCCGATGGCGTAGAAGATGCCCAGCACCAGGCAGACCAGGGACTGGCCGCGAACGAAGCCGGCGAGGCTCTGATCGATCAGCCTGAGCTGCTCGCGGATCGTCCCGGCGTGATCACGCGGCAGCCAAGCATCGACGGTGGCGACCAGCTTGGGCCAGTCACGCAGCAGGTAGAATGCGACCAGCGGCGTAATCAAAAGAAGCGAAAGTACGTTCGCCACGGCAATGCCGCCGCTCACCAGACCGACGACGAAACCGAGCACGAGCTGCAGAACCTGGCCCGCGTGACTGCCGGCCAGCTCGGGCAGCCGCTTCAAATCCTCGTCTGACAGATTGTGCACGAAGTAGTCCCACAGCGGACCGATCGCCTGGCGTCCGCGTTCGATGTAGCCGGGCAGCCGGCGGCCGAATTCGACGATCTGGCTCTGCAGCAGCGGAACCAGCAGCAGCAGCAGACCGATGGCCATCACCGTGAACGCGAACAGCACGACCAGGGCGCCAATCGTGCGCGGCACGCGTCGCCGCGCTAGCTGATCGACCAGCGGATCGAGCAGATAGGCCACGGCCATGCCGGCTACAAACGGCATGATGACACCGCCGAGCAGCACCAAGAAGACGATGGCTGCCGCCGCGCCGATCAGCCAAAAGCGCAGATGAGCGCGCTCGATCATGAGGGTGATGGCGTCAAGAGCTGGCGACCGAATTTCACCAGATAGGCGGAGCCCGACGCGAGCGTCGTCGCGGCGACGATGAACGTGAAAACCACGCTGAAGCCGTGATCGGAAAATTCGAAGGCGCGTTCCGCGAGGAGCAGAACGGCAAACGAAATCTGCGCGGCCGTGTTGGCCTTGCTGACCGGCAGAGGAGCCATTTCCGGCCGATGGCCCAGCGTCTGGAGGAGGAGCACGCCGCCGACGATCAGCAAGTCGCGGAACACGACGAGGATCACGAGCCAGCTTTCCATGACGCCCTGCAGACCGAGCGTGATGTAGACCGCCACCAGCAGAGCCTTGTCGGCCAGCGGATCGAGATAGCCTCCGAGCTCGGAGCGCGCGTCGAGCTGGCGCGCGAGAAACCCGTCGATCGCATCCGAGATGCCGGCCAGCACGAACAGCCAGAAGGCCAGCGCGTGCTGGCCGGCCATCAAAAGCCACACCACCACCGGCACCAGCAACAGCCGGGCCAGGCTGAGCAGATTGGGCAACATGAGGAGGAGGCCGTTCAGGGGATCACTCCTCCTCGTCGGGCTGTTGCTTCTGAGGTGGTTCGCGCACGGCAGGGGCCGGCGCACCGCCCGTGCCGCGTAACAGGCGCAGCTCCCAGGCGTCCTGCGAGCCGCCGAGCTGAAGCTGACGCTGGGCAAGCGCGGTGCGCAATTGCTGCGCGTTGCCGACGAAGCCGAGGTCGAGCACGGCCTCGTTCTGAGACAGCGTGATCAGAGTGCTGCGTCGCAATGCGCTGATGCCCGAGAGGCGCCGCCGAACCTCGAGCCAGTCGGCCAGGCTCTCGATCGGGACGGCGACGATCATGCGCTGGGATTCGCCGAGATTGACCAGGAACTCCTGCTTCCACTTGTCGTCGAGCGCGGCTTCGATGCGCTCGATCGCCTGGGCCATGGCCGCCGGCAATTCGGCTTCGTCAGCGACCGTGAAGTGCTCGGCGAATACCGGCGTGTCCGGCGCGTCGGGCCGCGTCACCATCACATTGAGGCGACGCTCGCCATCGTCCTGCCCGCCGCGCGCCAGCTCGGCCCGGACCACGACGACGTCGCCGGCGCCGTAGCGCTGGGCGAGCGCGCGCAAACGCTCGGCGTCGCCGCCGATCGCCTGCTCTGCGCTGATGTCGCCCATGTCCGCGACGTCGCCGACCGGCAGAATCAAGGGAACGAGACCCGACGCCGGTGGCGCCGCATTCCAGGCATCGCGCCACGGGTTCGGATCCTGCCACAGGACCGCCTGATCGGCGGCGCCGTAGATCGGCAGGACGACGACGGCCGGGCTCGGCGTTTCGACCATGGACACACCGGCGGCAGCCAGGCGTTGGCGAACGCCGGCCGGATTGAAACGCACCGAGAGCTTGGCGAGGTAGCGCACGGCCGAAGTGCGCTCGGCGCTGATCTCGATGTCGCGCACCAGTCTCTGGATGGTCGTATCGTCAATCTGACCGAGGCGCGTCCGATCGGCCGGCACGGTCAACCGGTTGATCAGGCGCGTGAAGGCCGCACGCTGCCCGACATACAAGGCCCGCTCGCGCGCCTGACTTGCCGACTGCGCAGTTTCATCGACCGCAATGTCACGCACGGTGAAGAGGCTCTCGGTCGCGCCCGTCGAAGTCTGGCCGCGGGCAGCCGGTGTCGCGGTCGCCAGAAGCAGCACCGCCGCGATGCAAAGCCTGAGATCGACCATTGCAAACCATCCTGATTTGGCTATTGTCGGCCCCGCTCCACGACGCGATTCGCGTTATATCCCATGCCGGGCGAGGACACCATAACCAGCCGCAGCTATAAGGACGCCGGGGTCGATATCGACGCCGGCGATGCGCTGGTCGAGGCAATTAAGCCACTCACGTGCGCGACGGCTCGGCCCGGAACCGACGGCGCTATCGGCGGCTTCGGCGGCGCATTCGATCTCAAGGCAGCGGGCTATCGCGACGCGGTGCTTGTCGCGTCGACCGACGGCGTCGGCACCAAGCTGAAGATCGCGATCGATACCGGCCGTCACCGCGGCGTCGGCATCGATCTCGTCGCCATGTGCGTCAACGATCTCGTCGTGCAGGGTGCCGAGCCGCTGTTCTTTCTCGACTATTACGCGAGCGGCAAGCTCGAGGTGGAGGTTGCGCGCGAGGTGATCGAGGGCATCGCCGAAGGATGCCGCATGGCCGGCTGCGCGTTGATCGGCGGCGAGACGGCCGAAATGCCCGGCATGTACCGGAAAGGCGATTACGACCTCGCCGGCTTCGCGGTCGGCGCCGTCGAGCGCGCGCACTATCTGCACGGCAATGCGGCGCGCGCCGGAGACGTCGTGTTGGGATTGGCGTCGTCCGGCGTGCACTCGAACGGCTATTCGCTCGTGCGGCGGATCGTCGCCGATGCGGGACTGAGCTATGCGGAGCCGGCACCGTTCAGCAGCGGCGCCAGCCTGGGCGAAGAGCTGCTCACCCCGACCCGCATCTACGTCAAGAGCTGCCTGGCCGCGCTCCGTGGCGCGCGCGGTGCCATTCGCGGCATGGCGCATATCACCGGCGGCGGTCTGGTGGAAAACCTGCCGCGCGTCTTCCCGGATGGATTGACTGC
>VGDO01000298.1 GCA_016869645.1 Alphaproteobacteria bacterium | reverse complement strand
CCGGCGGGCGGTGCCGCACCCGCCGGCCCCACCCCGGGCGATGCCGCGCTGATCGCGCGCGCCGGCGCCGATCGGGCGACGCCCAACATCCGCGCCATCGTCGACGAGGAGACCTCCAAGCTCGCCCAGGCCGACCGCTTTCTCGTCGACCGCCTGATCTTCTGGAAGGACCCACAGCCGGCCCAGGCCGAGGTGGTCAATCCGGTCAAGGAGACCCAGCGCCTGCAGGAGAACGCCGCCCTCGGCAAGCCGCCCAACGAGGGCGAGGTGCCGGTCATCAAGCGCAAGACGCCGAGCCTGTTCGAGCGGCTGTTCTGATCAGATTGATCAGCCCCTGCGCGCCCTGAAGAAGTCCTGAAGCAGTCGCGCGGCCTCGCTTTCGCCGAGGCCGCCGATCACCTCCGGCCGGTGGTGGCAGGTCGGCTGGGCGAAGATGCGCGGCCCGTGCTCGACGCCGCCGCCCTTGGGGTCGTAGGCGCCGAAGTAAAGGCGGCGCAGGCGCGCGAAGCTGATCGCCTGGGCGCACATCGGACAGGGCTCGAGCGTGACATAGAGATCGGCGCCGACCAGGCGCGCCGCACCGACCCAAGCCGCGGCGGCCCGGATCGCGAGAAGCTCGGCATGGGCCGTCGGGTCGTTGAGCTCGACGATGCGGTTGCCGCTCTGCGCCAGCACTCTGCCGTCGGCGCCGTCGACCAGCACGGCGCCGACCGGCACCTCGCCGCGCGCGCCCGCGGCCTTCGCCTCGGCGAGCGCCAGGGCCATGGGATCCGTAGACTCGGACATCGCGGCCGACCATGCGGCGCGCGCGCCAAGCGGTCAAGGCACCCCATCATCCTCGCTCGCGCAGCAAATTCGGGTTAGATTGTCCGCCATGGCCAAGCGCAAGAAACGGCCGGTGATCGGCCTCACTCTCGATGCCGAGCCGCCCGGCGGCTACTCCAAGCAGCCCTGGTACGCGATCCGCGAGAACTACTGCGCCGCGGTCGCGCGCGCCGGCGGTCTGCCGATCGTGCTGCCGCACGAGACCAAGCAATGCGCCGACTATCTCGGGCTGATCGACGGGCTAATCGTCACCGGCGGCGCCTTCGACGTCGACCCGGCCCTGTTCGGCGCCACGACGCGCCATCCCAAGGTCACGCTCAAGGGCAAGCGCACCGAGTTCGAGCTGGCGGTCACCAAGGGCGCCTTGACGCGCGACATGCCCGTGCTCGGCATCTGCGGCGGCGAACAGCTCTTGGGTGTCGTGCTCGGCGGCACGCTCATCCAGCACATTCCCGACGAGGTCGAGGCGGCCCTCGCGCACGAGCAGCCCAACCCGCGCACCGAGGCCGGCCATCACGTGACGGTGGTCAAGGACACGCTGCTCCACCGCATCGTCGGCCGCGAGATGATGGCGGTGAACAGCGCGCATCACCAGGCGGTCAAGGCGGTGCCCAGGCGCATCCGCATCAACGCGGTCGCCTCCGACGGCGTGATCGAGGGCATCGAGGATCCGCGCCGGCGCTTCTGCCTCGGCGTGCAATGGCATCCGGAATACGCGATCGACCCGGGCGACAGCCGCATCTTCGACGCCTTCGTGCGCGCGGCCGGCCATGCCCGCAGGTGATCGGGCGGGCGCTGATCGGCACGCGGATCGACCCGGCGCAGAGGCCAGCACCGGAGAACGCATCGCCAAGCGCATCGCGCGCGCCGGCCTGTGCTCGCGGCGCGACGCCGAGCGCTGGATCGCGGCGGGCCGCGTCGCGGTCGACGGCGTCACGCTGACCAGCCCGGCCGTGGTCGTGACCGCGGCCAGTCTCGTGACCGTCGACGGCAAGGTGCTGCCCGAGCCCGAGCGCGCGCGGCTGTGGCGCTATCACAAGCCGGTCGGGCTCGTCACGACGCATCGCGACCCGGAGGGCCGCGCCACCGTGTTCGCCGCGCTCCCCAAGGAATTGCCGCGCGTCATCTCGGTCGGCCGGCTCGACGTCACCTCCGAAGGCCTGCTGCTGCTGACCAACGACGGCGGCCTGGCGCGCCGGCTCGAACTGCCGTCGACCGGCTGGGTCAGACGCTACCGCGCGCGCGCCTTCGGCCGGGTCGAGCCGGCGGCGCTGGCCCGCCTCGCGCGCGGCGTGACCATCGACGACATCGACTACGGCCCGATCCGCGCGTCACTCGAGCGCCAGCAAGGCGACAATGCGTGGATCGCGCTGTCACTCGCCGAGGGCAAGAACCGCGAGGTCCGCCGCGTGCTCGAGCATCTGGGATTGCGCGTCAATCGCCTGATCCGCATCGCCTATGGCCCGTTCCAACTCGGCCATCTTGCCGAGGGCGCGGTCGAGGAGGTCGGCGCCAAGGTGCTGCGCGAGCAGCTCGGTCGCGCGCCGGCCACGCCGAGTCGGGACAGGGCAGACCGCGCAGCCGAACGGCGCAAACGCGCGGGCACGTCACGCGATGCGAATCGTCGCAGGTAGCCACAAGGGGCGCCGGATCGAGACGCCCGCCGACGACGCGATCCGCCCGACCAGCGACCGCGCGCGCCAGGCCCTGTTCAACATCCTCCAGGGCGGCAGGCTGACGCGCGCCGGCGGCGAGGCGCTGCTGCCCGGCGCCATCGTGCTCGACGCCTTCGCCGGCACCGGCGCGCTCGGCCTCGAGGCCCTGTCGCGCGGCGCGGCCCGCGTCACCTTTCTCGACAACGACCGCCAGGCGCTGGCGCTGATCCGCCGCAACGTCGCGGGCCTCGACCAGGAGGACCGCGCGCACATCGTCGCGGGCGACGCGCTCGCCCCGCCGCGCGCCAGCGAGAGCCACGATCTCGCCTTTCTCGATCCGCCCTATGGCGCCGGGCTCGCCGCGCCGGCGCTTGCTGCCCTCGCCCAGCGCGGCTGGCTGGCTCCCGGTGCCCTCGTCGTCGTCGAGCTGGGGCGCGGCGATGCGCTGACGCCGCCTCAGGGCTTCACGCTCGTCGACGAGCGGCGCTACGGCAAGGCGCGGCTGATGTTCCTGCGCTACGCATCCTGATCTGCAGGCTCAGCGCCGGCCGAACAGACGCTCGATGTCGGCGAGCTTCAGCTCGACATAGGTCGGCCGGCCGTGGTTGCACTGGCCGGAATGGGGCGTCGCCTCCATCTGGCGCAGCAACGCGTTCATCTCCTCGGCATTGAGCCGGCGTCCGGCGCGCACGCTGGAATGACAGGCGAGCGTTCCGCACACCTCGGCAAGACGCTCCTTGAGGCCGAGCGCTTCGCCGAGCTCGGCGAGCTCGTCGGCCAGATCGCGCACCAGGCCCTGCACGTCGGTCTCGCCCAGGAGCGCCGGCACCTCGCGCACGACCACGGCACCCGGGCCGAAGCGTTCGAGCACGAGGCCGAGCTCGGCAAATTCGGCTGCGCGTCCCGCCAATCGCTCGGCCGTACGCTCGTCGAGCTCGACGACTTCGGGAATGAGCAGCGCCTGACGCTTGATGCCGCCATTGGCGAGCGCCTGCTTCATGCGCTCGAACACCAGGCGCTCATGGGCGGCATGCTGATCGACGATGACGATGCCGTCGGCAGTCTGCGCGACGATGTAGGTCTCGTGGAGCTGCGCGCGCGCCGCGCCGAGCGGATGGTCGGGCGCGGTCTCGGCCGGTTCGGCGCCGGCCGTGGGTGCACCCGGTGAAGCCGCGAGGCTCAGCGGCGCCTGATAATGGCGCGCCGCCTCGGCGAGGCCCGGCGGTATCCGGTTCGGCACCGCAGCGCCGCGCCCGGGCCAGCCAAACGACGGCGCCGGCGCGCCGGGGCGCACGGCGTCGAGCGTCGCGGCAGCCACCGTCGTCGAGGCACGATGGCCGGCGGTGGCCAGCGCATGGCGCAGCGCGCCGACGATCAGGCCGCGCACGAGCGCCGCATCGCGGAAGCGCACCTCGGTCTTGGCCGGGTGCACGTTGACGTCGACCTCGTCGAGCGGCACGTCGAGGAAGAGCGCCAGCACGGCGTGCCGGTCCCCCGCGAGGAACTCCGCATAGGCGCCGCGCACCGCGCCGTGCAGCAGCTTGTCGCGCACCGGCCGTCCGTTGACGAACAGGAACTGCTGGAGCGCGTTGGCGCGGCTATAGGTCGGCAGGCCGGCATGGCCGGTCAGCACGAAGCCGTGGCGCTCGGCCCGGATCGGCAGGGCATTCGGCGCGAAGTCGCGGCCGAGGATGGCGGCGACGCGCGCCAGCCGGGCCTCGAGCAGATCACCCCCAAGGACCCCAGGGGCAGCCGCCAGCTTGACGAGCATGCGCGAGCCGTCGCTGACGCTGAATGCGATGTGCGGATGGGCCATGGCCAGGCGCTCGACTGCGTCCTGGGCATGGCCGAGCTCGGTGCGCGCCGCCTTGAGGAATTTGAGCCGGGCCGGCGTCGCGAAGAAGAGATCGCGCACCTCGACGCGCGTGCCCGTTTCATGTGCGGCCGGCACGGGCGCGCGCTTGGCGCCGCCCTCGACCTCGATGCGCCACGCCCCCGCCTGATCCCCCGCGGCGCCGCGCGCGCGGCTGGTGATGGCGAGCCGGCTGACCGCCGCGATCGAGGGCAAGGCCTCGCCGCGAAAGCCGAGCGTACGGATGGCGTCAAGATCGTCGCCGGGCAGCTTGGAGGTGGCGTGGCGCTCGACGGCGAGAGACAGCTCCTCGCGCGTCATGCCCATGCCGTCGTCGCTGACCGCGATCAGGCTCTGGCCGCCGTCGCCGAGCACGACGTCGATGCGTGTCGCGCCGGCGTCGATCGCGTTTTCGACCAGCTCCTTGACGGCCGAGCTCGGGCGCTCGACTAACTCGCCCGCGGCGATGCGGTTGACGAGCGTCTCGGGCAGCAGGCGGATGGTCATATCACCATTGTCGCGCCGCCGGGCGCGGCGGTCAAAGCCGGGGCCGAAGCCTCAGAACTTGTGAAGAAATCGACGCGGGAGCGGGTACGATGATTCATGAGCATCGAACCCTCCGCATCCGAGCCGCCGCGCACGGCATTGTTTGGTGATCTTCCGACGTCGCCCCGA
>VGDO01000297.1 GCA_016869645.1 Alphaproteobacteria bacterium | reverse complement strand
CAACCAGCCTGTCGAGCCCCTCAAACAAATTGCATGACTACCGTCAAAGCCAAAATCCCCGCACTTTCAATTGCTTAGCTCGAAAATGGGGCAAAGTTCAGTCTAGACGAGGAGTTTGCCGATGCCCGCCAATGCCGCCGCCGCCAAGGCCTTCCATGCGCTCCACCAGGGTGCGGCACCGCTCGTGCTCGCCAATTGCTGGGACGCGGGCAGCGCCCGGCTGATCGAGAGCCTCGGCGCCAAGGCGGTCGCGACGACGAGTGCCGGCTTCGCCTGGTCGTTGGGATATCCCGACGGCGACGCGGTGCCGGTCGGCGTGCTCGCCAAGGCGGTCGGCGCGGTCGCGCGCGTCGTCAAGGTACCGGTCAGCGTCGACATGGAGGGCGGCTATAGCAAGGATCCGGCGCTGGTCGGCAATGCCGCGGCGCGCGTCGTCGACGCCGGCGCCGTCGGCATCAACATCGAGGACGGATCCGACAAGCCCGAAGCGCTCGTCGCCAAGATCGCGGCGATCAGGCAGTCGACGGCCAAGCTTGGCTTCGATCTCTTCATCAATGCGCGCACCGACGTCTATCTGCGCGGGCTGGCGCCGCCCGAGACGCGCGTCGAGACGGTGCTGGCGCGCGCCAGGCAGTACATCGCCGCCGGCGCCAGCGGCATCTTCGTGCCGGGACTGACCGACGCCGCCGCGATCAAGCAGATCGCCAGCGCGGTCGACCGGCCGCTCAACGTCATGGCGTCGAAAGGCCTGCCGCCCTTGGCCGACCTCGCCAAGCTGGGCGTCAAGCGGCTCAGCGCCGGTGCGGCGATGTCGATGGTGCTGTGGGCCCACGCGGCCCAGCTCGCCGGCGCTTTCCTCAAGGAGGGCCGCTCCGACAAGGTGACCGAAGGCGCCATGGCCTATGGCGAGATCAACAAGCTGTTTCAGGGGTTGTGAGCGCAGGGCGCAGCATGCTGCGCCCCCGCCGCGCCGGTTAATCCAGCGTCTGCCGATATCTCTTCAGCAGCACTCGGTGAAGTACTCGGTGACAGTGCACCAATTTCACATTTCAGGGACTGGCGCCACGAATTAAGTGCACTGTCACCGAAATGCGAAATACCGAAATCCACCGAAATGCCCACAAGGACCAAACGTCGACGTGCCCCGTGTAGGGGCGCAGCATGCTGCGCCCCCGCCGCGCCGGCTAATCCAGCGTCTGCCGATATCTCTTCAGCGCCACGACGGTCGCGGCGATCAGGAACGCGGCCAGCGCCCACACCTCGCGCTCGATCTCGGTCCAGCCGCTGCCCTTGAGCATGATGCCACGCACGATGCGCAGGAAATGCGTCAGCGGCAGCACCTCGCCGATCGCCTGGGCCCAGTCCGGCATGCCGCGGAACGGGAACATGAAGCCCGACAGCAGGATCGACGGCAGGAAGAAGAAGAAGCTCATCTGCATGGCCTGGAGCTGATTCTTGGCGATGGTCGAAAAGGTAAAGCCGACCGCGAGATTGGCCGCCATGAACAGGATCAGCATCAGCGACAGCAGCAGCAGGCTGCCGACCATCGGCACGCCGAACACGTGGTGGGCGGCGAGCAGGATCAGAACCACCTGCACATAGCCGACGAAGATGTAGGGCACGATCTTGCCAAGCATGACCTCGCCGGGCCTGACCGGCATGGCGAGCAGCGCCTCCATCGTGCCGCGCTCGCGCTCGCGGGTGACGGCGAGTGCGGTCATCATGACCATGGTCATGGTGAGGATGACGCCCATCAGGCCGGGCACGACGTTGTATTGCGAGATGCCCTCGGGGTTGTAGCGCCGGTGGACGCGCAGCTCGACCGGATCGGGATGCGCGCGGAGCGCCAGCGCGGGTCCCGTGAGATCGCGGTCGAAGGCGGTGCGCGCGACGACCTGGAGCGCGGCCAGCGCATTGCTGGTCGCGGCGGGATCGGTCGCATCCGCCTCGACCAGGATCGCCGGGCGCTGGCCGCGCAGGATATCGCGCGCGAAGCCGGCGGGTATCGTCAGCGCGAACTGCACCTCGCCCGCCTGCAGCAGGCGCTCGACCTCGGCCTCGCTCGCGGCCTCGCGGACGATGCGGAAATAACCGGAGTTGCCCAGCGCCGACACCAGGCTGCGCGCGTAGACGCTGGAATCGGCGGCGCGCACCGCGGTCGGCAGCGCTTTGGGGTCGGAGTTGATCGCGAAGCCGAACAGCGCGAGCTGGATGACCGGTATGCCGATCATCATGCCGAAGGTCAGGCGGTCGCGCCGCATCTGCACGAATTCCTTGATCAACACGGCGAACCACCGGCTGACGGAGAAGCGGCCCATCACGCGGCCCTCAGTTCGGCGCGACTCTGCCGCATGAGCAGGATGAACACGTCCTCGAGCGTCGCCTCGCCCGGCTCGAGCCTGAGCGACGGATCGGCGCGCAAGGGCGCGAGCGCCGCCGCGAGCGCATCCCGGTCGGTGCCGCTGACATGGAGCGTCGTGCCGAAGGCCGCGACGGTTACGACGCGGGAATCCTCGGCCAGCGCGCGCGCGATGCGGTCGAGACCGCTACCGATCACGGTCCAGGTGACGAGGCCCGAACGGCCGATCACCTCGTCGACCGTGCCCTTGGCCATCAGCCGGCCATAGGCGATATAGGCGATGGCATGGCAGCGCTCGGCCTCGTCCATGTAGTGGGTGCTGACCAGCACGGTCAGGCCCTCGGCCGCCAGCCGGTGGATCTCGTCCCAGAATTCGCGGCGCGCCATCGGATCGACGCCCGCCGTCGGCTCGTCGAGCAGCAGCAGCCGCGGCTCGTGCAGCAGGCAGGATGCCAGCGCCAGGCGCTGCTTCCAGCCGCCCGAGAGCTGGCCCGCGAGCTGATGCTGGCGCGACACGAGGTCGAGCCGCTCGAGCGCGTGGCCGACGCGGCGCTTCAGGTCGTCCATGCCGTAGACGCGGCCGACGAATTCGAGGTTCTCGCGGATCGACAGGTCTTCGTAGAGGCTGAAGCGCTGGGTCATGTAGCCGACCTGGCGCTTGATCCGGGCGGCCTCCTTCACGATGTCGAGGCCGAGACAGGTGCCGGTGCCGGCGTCGGGCGTCAGCAAGCCGCACAGCATGCGGATCGTCGTGGTCTTGCCGCTGCCATTGGGTCCGAGGAAGCCGTAGATCCGGCCATGCGGGACCTGCAGCGTCAGATCCTGCACGACCGTCTTGCCGTTGAAGCGCTTCTCGAGACCGTGCACGTCGATCGCGGGGGTGGCGACTTGCTGGGTCATCTCCGACCTCTTCCTCCGCCCCTGCCGTCAGGCGGGGGAGAGAGCAGCCGTTGGCAGTTGTACGTCACGGCCGCACGGTGACCGGCAGGCCGGGGTGGAGATGCGCGGTGTCGCCGTCGGGCCGTACTTCGACCATGAAGACCAGCTTCTCGCGGCTGCCAATGCTGTAGATGACGGGCGGCGTGTACTCCGCGCGCGGTGCGATGAAGGTGACGAGCGCCGCCGCCTGGGCCGGGCACGAATCGCAGGCGACATGGAGGCGCTGGCCGCGCTTGATCTGCGCCAGCCGCGTCTCCGGCACGAAGAAGCGCAGCTTGATGCGGCCGGGCGGCAGGAGCGACACGATCGACGTGTTGGCCGGAACCCATTCGCCCGGGTTGAACAGCGTGTCGTTGACCCAGGCGGCCTCGGGCGCCAGCGGCGCCAGCTCGACGAGGCGGCGGCGCGCCTGGGCGAAGCTTGCATCGGCCGCCATGACCGCCGCCTCGGCGGCGCGGATCGCATCGTCGCGCGCGGGCAGGCGGCCGACCCGCAAGGCGGCCGTCAACTCGCTGAGCCGGGCGCGGTCGCGCAGCACGGCGGCCTGCGCCTCGTCGACCCGCTCGCGCGACGTCGCCTGGGTCTCGAGCAGCGCGTGCTGCCGGCGCAGCTGCGTTTCCGACAGCCGGAGCGCCGCCTCGGCCTGGGCGCGCTGCGCGGTCAACACCTCGATCTCGTCGGGGCGTCGCCCCTTGGTCAGGTCGTCGAGCGTCGCCTGGGCTTGCGCCAGCGCGGCCTCGGCCTGATCGAGCTGGGCGCGCGCCAACGTCGTGTCGAGCGTGAAGAGCGGCGCGCCCGCCTCGATCCAATCGCCGCGCCGCACATGCAGCCGGTCGAGCGAACCGGCGACGGGTGCCGCGAGCAGCAGGAACTCGCCTTCGACATAGCCCTGGAAGCCGGGATCGGCCGGCGCGCCGCCGAGGCCGAATAACGCGAGGATCGCCGCCGAGGTCTTGGCAAACCAGGCGCCCATGTCGGTCAGCCAGCTCATGCGCGCCCCGCCCCTGCCCTGCTGTCGACCTGCGCGTCGTCGACGCGATCGATGCCGGCTGCGTTGAGCCCGTTGAGCAGAAGATCGAGATGCGTGGGCAGGAACGAGGCGAGGTTCATCGGATCGGGGTCGAAGCGGCCAAAGGAGTGGCGCCACAAGGCCGTCATCAGGATCGGACCGATGATGCAGCGCTCGATTTCGGGCGACGCGAAGGCGCGGAACTCGCCGCGCGCCACGCCGCGCGCCAGCACGAGACGCAGCAGCGCGAAGACGCGGTCGACGGCGGCTTCGCGGTAGAAGCGCGCGAGCGCCGGAAAGTTGCCGGCCTCGGCCAGCACCAGCTTGGGAATGGCGCTCAAGGGCGTGCCGACCATGCGCTCGACGATCAGGCCGAGCACGCGCTGGAGCAGGTCGCGGGTCGGGCCCGCGAAGCCCGCGACCATGCGCTCGGCCTCGGCGATGTTCGGCAGCACAGCGCTCTTCACCACCGCCTCGAACATCTCCTCCTTGCTGCGAAAGTAGAGATAGAGCGTGCCCTTGCTGATGCCGGCCTTGGCGGCGACATGGTCGAGCTTGCAGGCCGCGAATCCGCGCTCGGCGAAGACCTCGAGCGCCGCCGCGACGATCTCGGCCGGGCGCGCCTCCTTGCGCCGGCGCCAATGCTGCGCCCGTTTGGATCCGGCGGATTTCCCCGACAGGGCCATTGGCCAACCTGAAAATAACTGACTGGGCAGTTATTAGCCCGTCTTATTCATGACTGCATCGTTTTTTGGTTGGCGGATGTAGCTTAAGTCATTGATTCATGGTAGAAATCATCTTCCTAGGAGAACTCCTGCCAAGCAA
>VGDO01000296.1 GCA_016869645.1 Alphaproteobacteria bacterium | reverse complement strand
TCAAACCGGGTCACAAACACCTCCCATAGCACCGTCGTCCGCCGCATCCCGACCTCCTGGAACAGGCCGAGAACTTGGCGGACAACTCACGCGCTACAAAAGGCGGACAACTGATGCGCTACTAACACGCATGAGCAGAAAGACTTGCGTAATCAATGGCAAACGTCCATTATTTGCGCAATCTTATTGCGTGATTCGGCCCCGTAGGCAAACGGGTCGGCGGGCGCGGGTGCGGGGGATGCGCTCACAGCCGAAATGGTAGTCCCCGCAGTCAAAGGCCCCGCGCCCGCGGCGCGGGATCGGTTCCTTGCAGGGGGTATACTTCCATGAATCAGCCCGACACCCAAGCCAACCAAGAGGCGCACTGGGCCAAGACGACCCGGTTGATGTTCATCCATCTCGGCGTGTGGCTCTTCTTCGGCTACATCATCCATATGTTCGTCGTGCCGCTCAACAAGATCGTCATTCCGATCCTCGGCTTTCCGCTGGGATTCTACATGGCCGCGCAAGGTTCCCTGATCGCGTTCGTCGTCATGCTGTTCATGTTCGCCAAGCAGCAGGACAGGATTGATCGCGAGCACGGCTACGCTGAAGACGATTAGGCCCAGGGAAGACTTCGGGAGGGACAAGTCATGGCTACAAGCAAATCATACGTCTCGAGCGGGGATTTCATTAAGAATCTCGGCCGCATGTACGGTACCTATACCGGCGGCTTCCTCGCATTCATCGTCCTGCTCGCGCTTCTGGAATTGGCGGGCGTGCCGAACAGGGTGCTTGGCTACCTGTTCGTGTTCTTCACGCTCGCGGTCTACGCGATCATCGGCGTCATGACGCGAACGGCCGAGCTGTCCGAGTACTATGTCGCCGGACGGCGCGTGCCCGCCTTCTACAACGGCATGGCGACCGGCGCCGATTGGATGTCGGCTGCCTCCTTCGTCGGCATGGCCGGAACGCTTTTCCTGCTCGGCTATGACGGCATCGCCTGGGTGTTGGGCTGGACCGGCGGCTATGTGCTGGTCTCGATCCTGATCGGGCCCTATCTTCGCAAATTCGGCGCCTATACCGTGCCGGACTTCATGGCGTTCCGCTTTGGCGGCAATTTTGCGCGCGGCATCGCGGTCGTCGTTCTGGTGTGCTGCTCGTTCACTTACGTGACGGCGCAGATCTACGGCACCGGCATCATCGCTTCGCGCTTCCTCGGCATGCAGTTCGAGCTCGCCGTGTTTGCCGGGCTGGTCGGCATCCTGCTGTGCGCGATGTTGGGCGGCATGCGGGCGGTGACCTGGACGCAGATCGCACAGTACATCGTGCTGATCATCGCCTACCTCACGCCGATCGTGATCCTGTCGACCAAGAAGTACGGCATTCCGATCCCCGAGCTGACCTACGGTCAGGCGATTGCGGACATCACCGCGCGCGAGCAGCAGATGCTGGCGATGGGGCTGGCGACGGTAGCGAACCTCAAGCCGCACATCTCGCCGTTCATCAACTACACGCCGCTGAACTTCTTCGGCATCATATTGTGCATGATGGTCGGCACCGCGTCGCTGCCCCACATCCTGATGCGCTACTTCACCACGCCGAGCGTGCGCGAAGCGCGTCAGTCCGTGGCATGGTCGCTGTTCTTCATTTTCCTCCTGTACTTCTCGGCGCCGGCCTATGCGGCGTTCTCGAAGCTGGAGGTCTACACCAACATCATCGGTCGCGACTTGACCGAAGTTCGTCCGTGGATGTTCCAGTGGGGCGAGCTTGGTCTCATTCAGGTCTGCGGCAAGAACGCAGCAAGCATCGATGCGATCGTGGCGGCTTGCAAGGCAATCGCCGGTCACCCCGGGGTCGTCCGGCTGCAGGACTTCGTGATCAACACCGATGTGATCGTGCTCTCCACGCCGGAGATCGCGGGCCTTCCCTACGTGATCTCGGGCCTGGTGGCTGCCGGCGGCCTCGCCGCCGCGCTGTCCACCGCCGACGGGCTCCTGCTTGCGATCGCCAACGCGCTCAGCCACGACATCTACTACAAGATGATCGATCCGAACGCGCCGACGATCCGTCGCCTGACGGTTGCACGCGTCCTGTTGTTCTTCGTCGCCGTGGGCGCCGCCGCCACTGCGTCGACGAGACCGTCGGACATTCTGGCCATGGTGGGATGGGCATTCTCGCTCGCCATGGCCGGCAATTTCCCGGCCCTTGTCATGGGAGTGTGGTGGAAGCGTACGACTTCGACAGGCGCGATCGCCGGCATGATCGCCGGCTTCGGCCTCTGCCTGTTCTATCTTGTGTGCACCCGCTACTTCCCAGGGTATGGCGTGGCCTATTTCGGCATGTCGTCGCTGACCAACGCCGCCACGGGTGCGCCGCTGGTCGACATCGCCGCGGCGATGAAGTTGCCGAACGCCATGGAGATGTGGCCGACCTTGGCCCATCCGATGGCCAACAAGGTGGGCTGGTTCAACCTCAACAACATCAATTGCGGTCTGTTGGGGGCGCCGCTCGGATTCCTGGTCATCTACGTCGTCAGCCTGATGGGGCCGGAGCCGTCGAAGGAAATGCAGGCCTATGTCGACGAGATCCGCAAGCCGCGTGGGCGGACGATCCTCGAAGAAAAGAGCTGACCGGATACCACCGGTCGAACCGGGAGCGGGGTCCTGCGGGACCCCGCTTCTTTTTGTGCGATCCGCGGCGGACCTGTGATTGAATGCTGTTCGCGGCACTGATCGTGCAATGGACTGGACCAAGCGCCCGATGGATCTATCGAGCCCGTTTCTTGCGAATTGGTATTTCCACCTGCCGAATTTCGCTTTGGCTGCGGTGATGTACACGCTGTTGGGCCGCGCCATGCTGGGCCTGATCGTGGAGCCGAACTCGCAGAACTACATCTGGCGCTTCTTCTGCCGCATCACGGATCCGTTCGTGTCGATGATTGCGCTGGTCACGCCGAAGGCCGTGTCGCCGGTCGTGATCTGGTTGTTCGGCGTGGTCTGGCTGTTCTGGCTGCGGGTCGCCTTGCTCTACCTGTTTCTGCTGCTCGGCCTTGTCCCCAAGGCGAACTGACCGTAGGGGCGCACCAGCGTCATGGACCGTACCTTCTACTTCGTCGGCATCGCCTTCTTCGGCATGATCAACGGCCTGTTCAACCAACTCTGGCTGGTGTTCGCGCTCATCCATGTCCAGATCCTCGCGCCGGCGCTGCTTTTCGGCAGCGTTGGGCTGACCCTGATGTTCTCGTCATTGATGGTCTCGACGGCGACCATCATCATCGCCGGAATACCCGCTGCCATCTATGAGCGGGTGGTCGGCGCGACGGAGGACTCGACGAATGCCTCCCTGTGGATTTGGCTCGCCGGGACTGGCCTGCTCGCCTTGCCCGCCGCCGGAAGTTTCCTGGAATTCAAGCTCTGATGGTCGCCGGCGGTGCCGGCATGTCCCGCGCAATCGCCACCGTCGTCACCATCCCCGAGGCGCAACGGGGTGCGCGAATAGGTATAGAATGTGCCGGCCAACCGCCTGATGGATGGTAATCGTTGCAGTCGCGGATAGTCATATTTAGCCGCCTGGTGCGCGATTTCATGCGCGCGGCGGCGGTCGCCTGCCCGCCCGGCACGCCGGTGACCGAGGCAATCCAGCGCATGGCTGCGGCGGCCGCTTCGAGCGTGCTTGTGCTCAACGCCGACCGTCGAATCATGGGGATCATCACCGAGCAGGACGTGACCCGGCGCATCGCCTACAAGGTGCCCGGCGAAACGCCGGTCGAGGAGGTCATGAGCCGCCCGGTGCTGGCCGTGCCGAGCGACGAGTATCTCTATCGCGCGATCGGGCGAATGCGTCGGCACGGGCTGCGCCACATGCCCGTCGTGGATCAGGCAGGCCACCTGGTTGGCGCGCTCGACTTCAATGACGCTCTGGCCGCGATTGCCACCCAGCTCATGGGCCAAATCGATCGCCTGACGCAGGACTCGACGCTTGCCGGCCTCGCGGAAGTCAAGGCCGCGCAAATCCAGCTCGCAGGCGAGCTATTCGACGACGGTCTGCCTGCGCCGGAAATCCAGGGACTCCTGACCGACATCAACCGTGACATCTACCGCCGCATCGTCGATCTGGAGCTTGCCCAGATGGCCGATCAGGGCTGGGGCCGGCCGCCGGTCGCGTTCGACGTCCTGATCATGGGCTCAGGAGGGCGCGGAGAGAGCTTCCTGTATCCTGACCAGGACAACGGCTTCGTCATCGCCGAATATCCCGACACGGAGCACGGGCGCGTCGACCCGTTCTTCATCGAGCTGGCCGAGCGCATGACGCGCGATCTCGACACGGTCGGTATTCCCTATTGCAAAGGCTTCGTCATGGCGACCAATCCGCTTTGGCGCAAGACGCTGACGCAATGGCGGGAGCAGACCATGCAATGGGCGACCCGGCGGAGCGAACAGGCGGTGCTCAATGCCGACATCTTCTTCGATTTCCAGCCGGTCTGGGGTGACGGACAGCTTGCCAGCAACCTGCGTGCTCACGTGGCCCGGCTTGCACGCACGAGCCGAGACATGCTGCGGGCGATCGCGGTCGATGAGGGATTCCACCGGGTCGCATTGAGCTTCTTCGGCGGCCTGGCGACCGAACGCGATGATGCAGGCCATCGCGGCGAAATCAATCTGAAGCACGAAGGCACGATGCCGCTGGTCGAGGCGATCCGGCTCATGGCGCTGGCCGAAGGGGTGGCAGGGACCGCGACGCTCGATCGGCTCGACGGACTGCAGCGCAAGGGCGTGTTGCCGCGCGACGAGCATGACTACCTGATTGGCGCTTTCAAGCACATCACCTTTCTGCTGCTGCGTCAGCAGCTGGCAGACCAGCGCGCCGGCAAGAAGCCGGGCAATTTCGTGCCGGCCGAGGCCATGTCGGCCCGCGAGCGCGACCTCCTGGTCGGCTCACTCAAGCGCGTCGACTTGTTCCGTCGGCGCGTGCGTGCCGATTTGACCGGCGAGATTCTCTAGACTGAACTTTGCCCGAATTTTGACCAAGCCACTGATGTGACTCGCGTTTGTCTGCGGGTCCTGACTACAGGCTGGGCTTGACGGCGAGCAGATCGAGTGCGCGGCGCTGGATTTCGGTCGGGGTGGCGAGCACCGGGAAGGAGGCTGCGCGGCCGAAGCGGACGGTGTTGCGGGTGAGCGTGGCGAGATCGGCGAGCAGCGAT
>VGDO01000295.1 GCA_016869645.1 Alphaproteobacteria bacterium | reverse complement strand
CTCATGGCGGCCTATACCCACTACCAGAACGACCAGTACGACAAGGCGCTGGTCGCGGTGAACCGTTTCATCGAACTGCACCCATCGAACCGCGACGTCAGCTATGCCTATTATCTCAAGGCGCTGTGCTACTACGAGCGCATCACCGACGTCGGCCGCGACCAGAAGATGACCGACGACGCGCTCAACGCGCTGCAGGAGGTCGTGCGCCGCTTCCCCGAGAGCCGCTACGCGCGCGACGCGCGCCTCAAGATCGACCTGACGCGCGACCATCTCGCCGGCAAGGAGATGACGATCGGCCGCTTCTACCTCAGGCGCGGCCAGCATCTGGCGGCGATCAACCGCTTCAAGCGCGTGGTCGAGGAGTACCAGACCACGACGCACGTGCCCGAGGCGCTGCACCGGCTGACCGAAGCCTATCTGGCGCTCGGCGTGCGCGACGAGGCGGTTGCCGCCGCCGCCGTGCTCGGCCACAACTTCCCGGGCAGCGACTGGTACCAGGACAGCTACGCCATGCTCGGCGGCGAGACCGGAATCGTCACGGGCAAGGGCGCCAGCCCCGACGAGCGCTCCTGGTTCCGGCGGACCTTCGGCGGCATGTTCTGAGCGTGCGCTAGGCACGCAGCTCCAGCAGCGAGACCGCGCCGATGCTCAAGGTCTGGGGCCGCCGCAACGCGTTCAATGTGCAGAAGGTCATGTGGCTGATCGGCGAACTGGGTCTGCCGCACAGCCATGTCCATGCCGGCGGACCCTATGGCGGGCTCGACGATCCGCGCTTCCTTGCCATGAACCCGCACGGCCGCGTGCCGGTGATCGACGATGACGGCACGATCATCTGGGAATCCCACGCCATCATCCGCTACCTCGCCGCGCGCCACGGCACGGGCACGCTGTGGCCAGAGGACCCGGCCGACCGTTCCTTCGCCGACCGCTGGATGGACTGGTCGCAAGCCTCGCTGCAGCCGGACTTCATGGACCTGTTCTGGGGCTACTACCGCACGCCGGAAAAGCAGCGGGATTGGCCGACCATCCGCGACCGCATCGAGCGCTGCAAGCGGCACTTCCGATCGCTCGACCGCCATCTTGCGGGGCAGCCCTATCTCGGCGGCGCGCGCTTCACCATGGCCGACCTGCCGGCCGGCACCGCGCTCTACCGCTACTTCAACCTCGACATCGAACACCCGGACGTGCCGCATGTGCACGCCTGGTACGCGCGCCTTGCCGAGCGTCCGGCCTCCCGCCACAACGTCATGCTGCCGTTCGACGATCTGAAGGGGCGGTTGGCGTTCTAGCCGCCTCGTCGCCCTCCCCCCGACCCTGCTATAAGTTCAGCAATGCTCCTGGCGCTGTCCATCCGCGATGTCGTGCTGATCGAGCGACTCGACCTGGCGCTCAAGCCGGGCCTCGGCGTGCTGACCGGCGAGACCGGTGCCGGCAAGTCGATCCTGCTCGACGCGCTGGGTCTGGCGCTCGGCGCGCGCGCCGACAGCGCGCTGGTCCGGCGCGGCGCCGAGCAGGCCGTGGTCAGCGCCAGCTTCGAAGTGGCGCCCAAGCATCCGGCGTTGGCGCTCCTCGCCGAGCAGGGCCTCGACGCCGAGCAGCCGCTGGTGCTGCGCCGCATCGTCGGCGCCGACGGGCGCAGCCGCGCCTTCGTCAACGACCAGCCGGTCTCGATCGGCCTGCTGCGCCAGATCGGCGACACGTTGGTCGAGATCCAGGGCCAGTCCGAGCAACGCGGCCTGCTCGACCCCGCGACACACCGAGCGCTGCTCGACGCCTTCGGCGGCATGACCGAGCTGGCGGATGCCGTCCGCCAGTCCTGGCGCGCCTGGCGCGCGGCCCAGGAGGCGCGCGCGACCGCGGCCGAGGAGGCCCAGCGCGCCCGGCGCGACGAGGACTACCTGCGCCATGCGCTCGGCGAGCTCGCGAGCCTCGACCCCAAACCCGGAGAAGAGCAAGAACTCGCGGCCGAGCGCACGCTGCTCGCCAATGCCGGGCGCCTCGCCGAGACGCTCAACGGTGCCGCGGCCGAGATCTCCGGCGAGCGCGGCGCCGAGCGCTCGCTGGCATCCGTCCAGCGCAGCCTGACCCGCATCGCCGACAAGGCGGCCGGCCGGCTCGACCAGGCGATCGCCGCACTCGACCGCGCCGCGGCCGAGACCGCCGAGGCGGCCCAGCTCCTCCAGGCCGCCCAGCGCAGCCTCGAGGTCGAGCCGCGCCGCCTGGAGCAGGTCGAGGAGCGGCTCTACGGGCTGCGCGAGGTCGCGCGCAAGCATTCGGTGCCGGTCGATGGCTTGCCCGAGCTGCGCCAGCGCATCGAACGCCAGCTCGCCGCGATCGACGATCAGGGCGGCTCGCTGGAGCGCCTCGCCACGGCCGAGGCGGCGGCGCGCACGGCCTATCTCGAGGCCGCAACCCGGCTCGGCGACAAGCGCGCCCGCGCGGCCAAGTCGCTCGACCGCGGGGTCAAGACCGAGCTGGCGCCGCTCAAGCTCGACAAGGCCGAGTTCCGCACCACGCTGGCGCCGCTCGACGAGGCCGATTGGGGGCCCGAGGGGCGCGAGCGCGTCGCCTTCGAGGTCGCGACCAACCCCGGCCAACCGGCGGGGCCCTTGGCGCGCATCGCGTCCGGCGGCGAGCTCGCGCGCTTCATGCTGGCGCTCAAGGTCGTGCTCGCCGAGATCGCCGCCGTGCCGACCCTCGTCTTCGACGAGGTCGATGCCGGCATCGGCGGCGCGGTTGCCGATGCGGTCGGCGAGCGCCTGGCGCGCCTCGCCAAGGGCATCCAGGTCCTGGTCGTGACCCACTCCCCGCAGGTCGCCGCGCGCGGCGCGCACCACTGGCGGGTTGCCAAGTCGGCGGGTGCCAAGTCGGTCGCGACCACGATCGAGGCGCTCGACGCGGCGGCACGGCGCGAGGAGATCGCACGCATGCTGTCCGGCGCCCGCGTCACCGACCAGGCCCGCGCCGCCGCCGACAGCTTGCTCGCGGGTCGGCCGGGACTGAGCCGGGCGTCGTGAGGTTGGTCGGACCATCACAGTGTCTCCCTCCCTCGCGCCCCGCGCGGGGGAAGGTTGGGGTTGAGGCCCTGGCGGCACGAGCTTCATTCACTCGGGGTCCCCACCTCGATCCTCCCCCTCGCTTCGCGCGGGGGAGGAGGAAAGGCCAGATGTAGTGGCCACCGCCAAACCCAAATCCCTCAAACCCGTCTCCGCGCTGTCGCCCGCCGATGCGCGCAAGGAGCTGGCGCGGCTGGCGGACGAGGTCGCGCGTCACGACAAGCTCTACCACCAGCAGGACAAGCCGGAGGTCAGCGACGCGGACTATGACGCGCTGAAGCGCCGCCTGCTCGAGATCGAGGCGCGCTTCCCGAGTTTGAAGCGCGCGGATTCGCCGACCGGCAACGTCGGCGCAGCGCCGTCGGCCGGCTTCGCCAAGGTCACCCATGCCAGGCCGATGCTGTCGCTCGAGAACGCCTTCGACGAGACCGACGTGCGCGACTTCTTCGCCGGCGTGCGCCGTTTCTTCGTGCGGCCCGAAGATGTTGCGCGGGTCGAGGAGGACAAGATCGAGCTGGTCGCCGAGCCCAAGATCGACGGGCTGTCCGCGACGCTGCGCTTCGAGCACGGGCAATTCGTCAAGGGCGCGACGCGTGGCGACGGTAGCGTCGGCGAGGACGTCACGGCCAACCTCGCAACCATCGCCGACATTCCCGACAAATTGAACGACCTGGCGCCGCCTGCCGTCGTCGAGGTGCGCGGCGAGGTCTACATGACGCGCAGCGACTTCCTGGCGCTCAACCGCGAGCGCGAGAAGGAGAGCGAGACGCTGTTCGCCAATCCGCGCAACTCGGCGGCGGGCTCGGTGCGCCAGCTCGACGTGACCATCACGCGCAGCCGCAAGCTGCGCTTCCTCGCCTATGGCGCCGGCGAGCTGAGCCAGTCCGTGTCCGACACCCAGTGGGGCTTCCTGCAGCGCCTCAAGTCATGGGGCTTCCGCACCAATCCCGACACCAGGCTGGTCAAGGGCGTCGACGCTGCGCTCGACTACCACCGCAAGCTGGGCGAGCGGCGCGCCGACCTCTCCTATGACATCGACGGCGTGGTCTACAAGGTCAACCGTATCGACCTTCAGGAGCGGCTGGGCCAGGTCAGCCGTGCGCCGCGCTGGGCGGTCGCCCACAAATTCCCGGCCGAGCAGGCGACGACCGTGTTGAACGAGATCCGCATCCAGGTCGGCCGCACCGGCACGCTGACGCCGGTCGCGGAGCTTGCGCCGATCAATGTCGGCGGCGTCATCGTCGCGCGCGCCACGTTGCACAACGAGGACGAGATCGAACGCAAGGACGTGCGCGAGGGCGACACGGTCGTGGTCCAGCGCGCGGGCGACGTCATTCCGCAGATCGTATCCGTCGTGCTCGAAAAGCGGCCGAAGCGCGCGCCGAAATTCAAATTTCCCGACAAGTGCCCTGAATGCGGCAGCGACGCGGTGCGCATCGAGGGCGAGGCCGCCCGCCGGTGCACCGGCGGGCTGATCTGTCCGGCCCAGGCAGTCGAGCGCCTGCGCCACTTCGTGTCGCGCGACGCCTTCGACATCGAGGGATTGGGCGAGGAGCGCATCCGCCTGTTCTTCGACGAGGGCCTGGTCAAGAGCCCCGACGACCTCTTCCGGCTGCGAGCCAAGGACCGGTCGTCCGCCGCGCCGCTGGCCAAGCGCGAGGGTTGGGGCGAGACCTCCGCGCGCAACCTGTTCGATGCCATCGAGCAGCGCCGGACCATATCGCTCGACCGGTTCATCTACGCGCTCGGCATCCGCCAGGTCGGTCAGGCGACCGCCAAGCTGCTGGCGCGTCACTACGGCTCGCTCGATGCCTGGCGGGCTGCCATGGAGCGCGCGGCAAGCGATCCCGAGGGCGAGGACTATCAGCACCTGACCACCATCGATCAGATCGGCGACAAGGTCGCCGCCGACATCCTCGCCTTCTTTCGCGAGCCGCATAATCTCACGGCCATCGCCGGACTGGCGCGCGAGCTCACCGTAACGGACGTGGCGGCACCCGCCGCCGGCAATTCGCCGGTCGCCGGCAAGACCGTGGTCTTCACCGGAACCTTGACGACGATGGGCCGCAACGAGGCCAAGGCGCGCGCCGAGGCGCTCGGCGCTAAGGTCGCGGGCTCGGTGTCGAAGAAG
>VGDO01000294.1 GCA_016869645.1 Alphaproteobacteria bacterium | reverse complement strand
ATCGGCGCGCAGATTGGTGCGGAAGGTCTTGGCGTCGACAACCGACGTCAGGCCGAAAGCGAATACCGCTCCGACCACCGCGCCGAGCAAGGTCATCGGCCGGGAAGAAATCAATGCTCTTGTCATCGCAGGATCTCCCTGATCGGTCGGCGCCGCCGACGCCGCATTGTACGTTGAATTGACTGGCAAAAAGCCTATGGCAACTGGGTCCGAGAGTCCATACGGCGCACTTAGGACAAAGTTAAATCTTGGTGGCAATCTAGCGCGAATGATCGCTCCCGGAGACCCCGCCCCCTGGTTCGTCGGCCGCACGCACGGCAAGCCCCATTTCCATTTCGACACCGTTGCGGGCCGCTACATTGTCCTCAGTTTTTTCGCCTCGACGCGCCCCGCCACGCAAGCCACGATCGTGCGTGCTTTCCGCGCCGGTCGAAATCATTTCGACGACAAGCGAGCGTGCTTCTTCGGCATCACGATCGACCCCGAGGACAAGGACTCGGAACTGATCAAGCCGCTGCTTCCCGGCATGAGGTTCTTTCTCGACTTCGATATGGCGATCTCCGCAAAGTTCGAGTTGTGCACGCCGGTGAAGGGCCACATGCCGGAAGCGATCAACTACACCTCTTGCTCGATGGTGCTCGACCCGCGCATGCGCGTCCTTGCGGTCTTCGACATGCGCGATCCGGCCGGGCACGCCAGTGCCGTTCTGGGCTATCTTTCCGCACTGCCGGACCTCGACGCCCAGCCCCAACCACCCGCGCCCGTGCTTGTCGTTCCCAGGCTATTCGAGCCGGACTTCTGCGGTGAGCTGATCGCTGCCTATCTCGCCGTTGGTGGCGACGATTCCGGGTTCATGCGTGAAGTCAACGGCAAGACCACGGGGATCATCGATCACGTGATGAAGAAGCGCGCCGACTGCTTTCTTCATCCCAGCAACCACAAGGCGCTGATCAACGGCGTCCGCCAGCGCCTCCACAGCCGGCTGTTTCCCGAAGTCCAACGAGCCTTTCAATTCGCCGCGACGCGGATCGAGCGCTATGTCATCGCCTGCTATGATTCCGATACCGGTGGCTACTTCCGCCCGCACCGGGACAATACGACACGAGGCACGTCGCACCGCCGGTTCGCCGTGTCGATCAATCTGAATTCCGAGGACTATGTGGGGTGCGATTTGCGTTTCCCGGAATTCGGTCCGCAGACCTATCGCCCGCCAACCGGAGGAGCTCTGGTCTTCTCCTGCTCGCTGCTGCATGAGGCAACACGGATCACGTCGGGTCGGCGCTTCGCGTGCCTGCCCTTCCTCTACGACGAGGACGGCGAAGCGACGCGCATCAAGAACCTGGTCCACGTCGATGCCGAGGGGGCGATCCGCCATCCGCCGCCGTCTCCCCATCGGGATGAATGACCGGCGTGGGCGTCATCGCAGGGCCGAGTTGAACGCCTGCGTCAACGCCGCACCGTCGATGTCCTGCCCCACACCTATCAGGACGAGGCGGCTCGACGGCGCCTCATGCCACGGTTCGCCGGCACTCAGCTCGACGCGCCTGCCGACGAGGTGAAGGACGGTTTGCCGGGCCGGCTGATCTGAGCAAATGAGGATTCCCTTGCCACGGATGATTTGCGAGGGGAGCGCGGCAACGACCGCCAGGAGCGCCGACCGACCGAACGATCGCGTCGATTGGTACGACCAGGACCAAAAGACGTCGCCATGGTGCTGGTGACGGGCATGTTCGTGGCTGTCGGCGTGATCGTGCGCGGCCAACCCCGCGACTCCTCCGTCAAGCGACGGCGATTGGTCATCGAGCACAAGGCGAACCGGTACTGCCGCATTCACGCACTTGATTGCCCGATGATCCGGCACGATGGCCGCCAACCACCGCTCGATGGCGCGGAGCGCATTGTCGTCGACCAGGTCGATCTTGTTGAGGAGCAGGAGGTCGGCCGCGCGGAGCTGGCGCAGCATCGTGTCCGAGAGCAACGGATCCGCAGCCTGCGAAAGCACGTTGTCCGCATCGACGACCACTGCGATCGAGTTCAATCGGAAGAACCGCCCGATGCGGCCGAGCTGGGCGATCTTGCCGGGGTCTGCGACACCGCTTGCCTCGACGACGATGCCGTCGGGCGGCTGCGCCGCATTTCGCATGGCGAACAGCGCGTCGATCAGGCTGTCGCCGATCTGGCAGCACACGCAGCCATTGGCCAGGCTGACCACCGGGCCGGAGCGGCCGGCGACCAGCAGCTCGTCGATGTTCAGCGCGCCGAAATCGTTGATCGCGACGCCGAGCCTGCGGCCTTCGGGCTCGGCCAAGATCCGCCGCAGCAGCGTCGTCTTCCCGGCGCCGAGAAAGCCGCCAATGATGGTGAGCGGGGTCGGTCGATCCATGCCTGCCATGCGCCCGGTCACGGGCGCGTCCGCGCCTCGAAGCACCGGCCGCCAAGAACGGTAGCATGGACGGCAATGTCCTTCAGGTCGATCGGATCGACGGCAAAGGGGTCCTGGTCGAGGACGGCAAAATCCGCGCGCTTGCCCGGAACGATGCTGCCGATCTCATGGTCGAGCTTGAGCGTATAGGCCGAGCCCAAGGTCATGGCATGAACCGCATCCGCGACGGACAGGCGCTCCTCCGGCCCGAGCAGGCGTCCCTTCGCCGTCCGGCGATTGACCGCCGACCAGATCGACAGCATCGGGCCGAGCGGCGTGACGGGCGAGTCCGAATGGATGGCGAAATTGACCCCCACACGCTTCGCCGTCGCCAGCGCGTTCATGCGCGCGGCGCGCGCGGGGCCCAGCGTGCGCTCGACATGGATGTCGCCGTAGAAATGCACGTGGTTGCTCAGCAGGTTCACGCATACCCCGAGATCGCGCGCGCTGCGGAACTGCGCCTCGTCCATGAGCGGGCAGTGTTGGATGGTGTGGCGATGGTCCGGCCGTGGCGCCGCCGCCAGCGCTTCGGCAATGAACTCCAGCACGAGCCCGCTCGCCTCGTCGCCGACCGCGTGGATGTGAAGCTGGTAGCCCGCCTTGTGGTACATGCGGATCTGGCGCCTTGCCTCCTCGGGATGCGTCGTCCACACACCGTTCGGCGTCCCATCGTGGTGCGGTTGCTTGAGACGCGCCGTGTAGGTCGGGATCTCGCCGTCGACCGAGAGCTTGATCGAGCCCATGCGCAGCTTGTCGTGGCTATAGGCGAGCATCTCCGCCATGCGCGCAAGGTCGGGGCCGGCCGGGCGCGGTCCGCGGATCGCCGCCACGACTCGCGCCGGGAATTGCGGGTCGGCGGTGATGCGCCGATAGCGCTCGGCCGTCTCCGTCGATTGCGCCAGGTAGAGATCGGTGATCGTGGTGACGCCGGTGAGGTTGGCGAGCCGGCCGAAATTCCAGATCCCGATCTCGGACGACGCATCCTTCTGGAAATCGGCACCGACGGCATGGAAGGCAATGTGCATGACCACGGCCTCGCGAAGCTCGCCCGTTGCCTTGCCGCCGTCGTCGACGACGATGCCGTCGACCTCCGTCGAAGGTCCGAGCCCGGCGCGCTCGAGCACCACCGAGTTGACGTTGAGCGCGTGCGCGCTCTGGTGATTGATCACGATCGGCCGCGACCGGCTGACCGCGTCGAGATCGGCGACCGTCATGCGGCCACCCTCGAAGAAGATCGGATCGAACGCCCAGGCGAGCAGCGGCCGTCCGTCGTCCGGCATGCTGCGCTCGGCGTCCCTGAGCCGATCGATCACCTCGCCGAGCGTCCTGGCGCCCTTGCGCACGGTGCCGTCGGGCGCCAGGCGATCGTGATAGCCGACATAGACGTGCTGCCAGTTGCCGCCGGTGGTGACGTGGGCGTGGCCCTCGACGAAGCCGGGCAGGATGATCTTGCCGGCGAAGCGGTCGTCGATGCGGGTGCTGCCGCCTGATGTCAGGTCGTCGACCGCGCCGACGCCGACGATGAGGCCATCCTGCACCGCCACTGCCGCGGCGCCTGGCCGGGCCGGATCGAGCGTATGTATCTTCGCTGCGGTGAAGACGGTGGTTTCAGTCATGCTCCGGAAACAAGCCCAAGAAAAAAGGGCCTGCCGCTTCGCGAGCGGCAGGCCCCCGATGGTCGCTCAGGCTCAGCCGAGCTGGAACTTCTTCCAGTCCTCTTCGTGCTTCACCGAATAGATCGCGGCCTGCTCCTCGTTGACGACGAGCATGTCCTTGATGTTGTCGGGATGCATGACCTGCTTCTTCGCCTGCTCGGGCGTCGCTTTGGCCGCGGCGCTGCCGAGCACCGGACCGTAGGTGCCGACCGGCAGCAGGCGAAGCTGCGCTTCCTCGCTGATGCAGTAGTTGATCAACTGCATCGCCTTGTCCTTATGGGGCGACCCCTTCAGCACGACGTAGCAATTGCCCCAGGCGAGCGCGTCCTTGTAGGTCATGGAAACGGCCGTCGACTCCTTCTGGGCGTCCAGGATACGGCCGCTCCAGGCCGACGACATGGCGAGCTCGCCGCTCGACAGGAGCTGCGGCGGCTGCGCGCCGGCCGACCACCACACCTTGACGTGCGGCTTCAGCTCCTGGCACTTGGCGATCGCCTGCTTCACCTTCTCCGGCGTGGTCGGATAGACCTCCTCGCGCTTCAACCCGGCGGCGAGCAGGGCGGCTTCGTAGTTGTAGTAGAGGAAGTTGTAGAGACCGCGCGGACCAGGCAGGTTCTTCACATCCCAGAAATCCTTCCAGGACTGCGGCCCGCCGCCCGGGAACGCCTTGGTGTTCCAGGCGATCAGCGTCGCGCCCGTGTTGGTGAAGATGCCGTGCGACAGGACCCAGCGCTTGTCGAGCTTCGAGACGTCGACGATCTTGGTGTCGATCTCCTCGAGCAGGCCTTTGTCGCGGCCTTCGAAGGCGAAGCGGCCGCCGACATTGGCGACGTCCCACTCGACCGCCTTGGCCTCGACCATCGCCCTGATCTTGGCGTAGGTCACCGGCGAGGTGTTGGTGATCGGGAAGCCGAGCTTCTTCTCGGCCGGATCCATGAACGCTTCCTTCTCGGTGGCGGACAAAGCTCCGCCCCAGGACACGAAGGTGAACGGGCGGCCTTGCGCGTGCGCGGGACGGATGCCCATGGCGGCAGCGCTCGTAGCGGCAGCGGCAGTGCCCAAGAGTGTGCGACGTGTCAGCATGTAATTTCCTCCTCCCTGACGTTTGATTTAGCTTCCCATGGCGGCGCCGCGCGTCAAGCGCAACGGCGACAACTTCCCCCAGGCCGCGGACTT
>VGDO01000293.1 GCA_016869645.1 Alphaproteobacteria bacterium | reverse complement strand
GAGGTGCTCCTCGTTGCCGAAGACGAGCGGTCGGGTGGCACGCGGCGGCAACTTGGCCTGCTTGGGCGTCAGGCGCTTGCCGTTCATCCACATTTCTAGATCGGCAAGCGTCCAGCGCTCCTTGAGATCGTCCATGATCAAGCCGCGCAGCACTTCGACCAGCGGGCCGGTTATGCGGTAGCTGCCGACAAGAGCCGAATAGGATCCGTTGTTGATCTTGTCTCGCAGCAGCGTATCGCTATCAACGTCCGCGACCGGGTTGCGGCCGAGATGAAGCACGAGAAGCGTGACGCCCAGCGCGTAGAGGTCGTCGGACTGCCGGCCGTTGCCACGCGCGGACGAGTCGGCCATCGAACTTTCGATCGTCTCGACGAAGTCGGGCTGGTCGTGGGCCGGCGGGCTTGAAAAGGCCTCGCCGAGCACGACCTGGCGCTTGCTGGCATCGGCGTAAAAGAGGTTGTTCGGCCGGATTGCGCGGTGCGTCAGGCGACGCGATTGCAGCTCGCGCATCACGGGCATGAGTGAGGCGAGCACGATGGTCGTCAGGTCGCTCTCGTCCATCGGACGGATGGTCGAGCCGAGCGTCGGCATCACGCGCTCGCCGCCCGGCATCTCGAGGACCGCGACCAAGCGCCGCCGGTTCTCCGTCGCCCAGTCGATCACGCCCCATTCCGCCAGCTTCATCATCCCGGCCGGGGCGAAATTGCCGATCTGGCTCAAATAATCCATGCGGATCGGCATGCGCGGATCGCACACAAGTGCCACCAGCCGCGAGGCCGGATTGCGCGTCTCGGTCGCCGAATAGGCCTTGGCCGAGACCGAATCGAACTGCGGCAATGGGGCGTCGGCGTGAATCTCGAACCGACCGTTGAGCGAAGAGCCGGAGCCGGATTTGCCCGGTGCAGGGCTCGCCATGGATCCTCGACAGGTTGGAAGAACGCGGTCGAACTATATCATTGATCGGGCCCCGTTCGGTACCCCGAAGCCGCGGATTCTGTGGTCTGCCGCCGGCCGGGAGATACCTAGCCCGCGAAGGGGTCTTTGACGAGGATGGTGTCGTCGCGTTCGGGGCTGGTTGACAACAGCGCCACTGGCGCTTCGATCAGCTCCTCGATGCGGCGGACATATTTGACCGCCGTCGCGGGGAGCTGTGCCCAGGAGCGCGCGCCGCGCGTGCTCTCCTGCCAGCCTTCGAGGGTTTCGTAGACCGGCACGACCGAGGCCTGCGCCGCGGTCGCCGCCGGGAAATAATCGAGCTTCTCATCGCCCCGGCGGTAGCCGACGCACACCTTGAGCTCGGCCAGGCCGTCGAGCACGTCCAGCTTGGTGAGCGCGATGCCGTCGATGCCGCCCGTCTTGATCGCCTGGCGCACCATGACGGCGTCGAACCAGCCGCAGCGCCGCTTGCGCCCGGTGACCGTGCCAAACTCCCGGCCCCGCTCGCCAAGCCGGTCGCCCACCGCGTCGGTCAGCTCGGTCGGGAACGGGCCGCTGCCGACCCGTGTCGTGTAGGCCTTGGTGATGCCCAGCACGTAGCCGATGCCACGCGGGCCGAGGCCGGCACCGGCACCCGCCTGGGCCGCCACCGTGTTCGACGACGTGACGTAGGGATATGTGCCATGATCGACGTCGAGCATGGCGCCCTGGGCGCCCTCGAACAGGATGCGCTTGCCCTGCCGGCGCACCTCGTCGAGACGGCGCCAGACCGGCTGCGCAAAGGGCAGCAGGCGCGGCGCCACGGCGACCAGCTCGGCATGAAGCTGGTCGCCGTCGACCAGCGGCGAGCCGAGCCCGCGGAGCAGCGCATTGTGGTGCAGCAGCAGATCGCCGATCTTGTGGCGAAGCTCGGTGGTGTCGGCCAGGTCGCAGACGCGGATGGCGCGCCGCGCCACCTTGTCCTCATAAGCCGGGCCAATGCCGCGTCCCGTCGTGCCGATCCTGCGCGCGCCGCGCGCCTCCTCGCGCGCCTGGTCGATGGCGCGATGGAGCGGCAGGATGAGCGCGGCGTTCTCCGCGACGATGAGGTTTTCCGGCGTGACCGTCACACCCTGCTTGGCGATCTTGGCGATCTCGTCGAGCAACGCCCATGGATCGATCACGACGCCGTTGCCGAGGATGCTGAGCTTGCGCGGCCGCACCACGCCCGAGGGCAACAGGCTCAACTTGTAGGTCTCATTGCCGATGACGAGGGTGTGGCCGGCGTTGTGACCGCCCTGGAAACGTACGACGACTTCGGCGCGTTCGGAGAGCCAGTCGACGATCTTGCCCTTGCCCTCGTCGCCCCACTGGGAACCGACCACGGCAACATTGGTCATGTCGATTTCTCCTCGACGAGACGGGCAGCGCCGTCGCGCCAGACATGGCTGCATCTGAGACGTCGCGCCTCCGCGGCGTGATCGTCGGCGGCCCGGTTGTCGGCGCTTTCCAGCGCGGCGACGGTCGACCAGCCCTCGGCGCGCAATCGCTGGCCATCGGCGGCAGGGGTGCCGGCCGGCAGATAGACGCGCCGGCCTGTAGATGCCGCCGGCAGCGCGCGCAGCATGGTGTCCATATAGAGGGTGAAGCCGGTTGCCGGCTCGCCAGCCTCGCCCGCGGCGTAGCGGCCGCCGCGACCGAGCTCGCCGCGCACGCCGCGCGAGAAAATGCTGAAGCTGACCCCGGTATGGTATTCGAAGCCGCGGTTCTCGATCGGGTCGATGGTGAGCGCCAGATCGGGGGCCGCCCGGCCCAGCAGATCGACGACGCTGACCAGGCGATCGCGCAGCGCCCCCGCCGAGGCCGGCAGGTCGAGTGCCGCAATCGCCGCGCGTCCGCGCGCCGCCGAACCGGTCGCCGCCATGAGCGCGGCAAACTGGGCGCCGCCGCGCGACGCGGTCAGCTCGGCGACAGCGGCGGCATCCTTGCGGTCGAGCGCGACGCGCAGACGCTTGGTCTGGTTGCGGTCGAAGCCCAGCTCGGCGATCAATGCGGTCGCGAGCGACGGCGCATTCAGGTCAACCGACAGATTCGCAACACCGAGCGCGCGCAGACTTTCAGCGGCCATGACGATGATCTCGGCGTCGGCAGTGACTGCGGCGCTGCCGATCAGCTCCGCGCCGACCTGCATGAACTGCCGCTCGGGACTGAGCTGCGAGCCGGCAACGCGCAGCACGTCGCCCGCATAGCTGAGCCGGAGCGGCCGCGGCACATTGACCAGCCGCGTCGCCGCGATGCGCGCGATCTGTAGCGTCATGTCGGCGCGCACGCCCATCATGCGGCGCGACACCGGATCCATCAGGCGGAATGTGCGGTTGGCCATGCCGGCACCGGCGCCGCCCAGCAGCGTTTCCTCGAACTCGACGAGCGGCGGCTTGACCCGTTCGTAGCCATAGCCCGCGAAGCCGCGAATCAACCGCTCGACGATCGCCGCCTCGTGCTCCGCATCGGGCGGCAAGCCATCGTTGAGGCCGGCCGGCAGCAAGGCATGATGCGTCAGCCCCGGCTCGGCCGCCGGCTCGATGGGCGCAGACTGCTTGGGCCGCGAAGGCAAGGGATTCTCCGGCGCGGGGGCTTGATTCTGTGGGGCTAGGATCCAAGGCTTACTAGCCGGTTTGCCGGCCAACCGCAAACGGAAATGCCGTGCTCGCGCGCCGGACGAAGCCCGCTATCATGCCACACTCGCATGGGGGCATCAGCGGCATGAAAATCACGAAAATCCGCGCCACACCGGTCAACATTCCGCTCGAGGCGCCCTATCTCTGGTCCCACGGGACTTTGCCCGGCTTTTCCAAAGCCATCGTCGAGGTCGAGACGAGCGACGGCATCGTGGGATTCGGCGAGGCGCCGTCCGCGGGTATGGCCAGGAGCATCGAGGACGAGCTCGGGCCGCGTCTGATCGGCCGCGACCCGATCGACATCGCCGGCTGTGAACAGCGCTGCCTGCCGAGCTGGCGGGGCGTGACCAGCACGACCGACATCGCGCTGATTCGCGCTTTCGGCGCCATCGAGCTGGCACTGTGGGACATCCGCGGCAAGGCGTGGAACCGGCCGCTTTACCAGCTACTCGGCGGTGCCGTGCGCACGGAGGTCGCATTCACCGACTACTTCGCCTATCGCACCCGGCTCGGCAGCAAGGGCGGCGAGGGAAGCCCCGAAGCCGTGGTCGACTATTGCCTCGGCCTCAAGGCCGAACACGGCACGACCATGTTCGAGGGCAAGTTCTCGAACGCCGATCCGCGCGGGAGCGTGCGCATGATCGAGAGGCTGCGCCGGGCGATGCCCGACGCCATGTTGCGCATCGATTCCAACCAGGCCTATTCGCTGGCGACAGCGCGCGAGATCGCGCGCGCGATCGAGCCGCTCGGCGTGCGCAACTGGGAGGATCCGGTCGCGAGCTTCGAGGAGATGGCGGCGCTGCGCCGCCATACCGCGATTCCGTTTTCGACCCATAACATCGATCTGCGCCGCGCCGTCGCGCTGAGCGCGCCGGATGCCATCGTGACCGACACCTGCGTCCATGGCGGGCTCGGCCGCACCATCAGGTTCATCGGCGCCTGCGAGGCGATGGGTGTCGATTTCTGGTGCTATTCGGGCGACTCAGGCGTGATGAGCGCGGCCTACCTGCACGTCGCGGCCAGCATGCCCTGGATCCGCGAGCCCAGCCAGTCGCTGTTCCGCATGCAGCCCTTCGACGTCATCGAGGAGGGGCCGTTCCGGCCGAGGAACAACGTCGTGCGCGTGCCCGAGGGTCCGGGGCTCGGCGTCACCCTGTCACGCGACAAGCTGGAGTTCTGTCACCGGCATTTCCGGGAACACGGGCCGATGAACAAATATCACGACCCGGATGCGCCAGGTGTCTACCGGCGGCTGCCGCTCAGTTGACTGGAATGTCGTCCTTCATGTCGCGACCACCGCAATGTGCCCCGAAGCACCGTAGGTCCTGATGCGCCGGTCGGCCGTTACGAGCGCTGCATCCAGGCGGCGCGCCGACGCCACAATGATGCGGTCAACGGGATCGCCATGAAATCTGCCGGGCAGGCGGCTTGCCTCAAGCGCGACGTCCGGCGTCAACGGAGCTAGACTGAACTTTGCCCGAATTTTGACCAAGCCACTGATGTGACTCGCGTTTGTCTGCGGGTCCTGACTACAGGCTGGGCTTGACGGCGAGCAGATCGAGTGCGCGGCGCTGGATTTCGGTCGGGGTGGCGAGCACCGGGAAGGAGGCTGCGCGGCCGAAGCGGACGGTGTTGCGGGTGAGCGTGGCGAGATCGGCGAGCAGCGAT
>VGDO01000292.1 GCA_016869645.1 Alphaproteobacteria bacterium | reverse complement strand
CGGTTGATAAGACCCCAGCGAAATCTCTTCGAATAGAGCGCCGCGCGCGCGCGGTCACCATCACGGTGGACGGCCGCGCGATCGCGGCGCAATTGGGCGACAGCGTCGCCGCCGCCATGCTTGCGGCGGGAGAGCAGATTTTTCGAACCAGCCCGCGCGCCGGCACGCCGCGTGGGCCATTCTGCTTCATGGGCAGTTGCCAGGAATGCGCGGTGCGGATCGACGGCGTGGTCGTTCCCGCTTGCGGCGTGCCGGTCTCGGACGGCCTCGTGGTCGAGCGCGTCGCGATCGATGACCGCTAGATTCGAGGCCATCGTCATCGGGGGCGGCCCCGCCGGCATGGCCGCGTCCGTCACGATCGCGGCGGCTGGCCATTCCGTGCTTTTGGTCGACGAGGCGGCCGCGCCGGGTGGACAGGTCTATCGAGCGACCTTTCCGGGACTGGATGCGGGGCCGGTTCAGGGCGATGCGGATCGTCGTCTTGGCGACGCGTGGCGCGCCCGGCTGCGCGGTTCCGCCGTGCAGGTGGCAAGCGAGCACGTGGTTTGGGAGGTCGGCGAGGGGTTCCGGGTTTCGGCGCTTGGTTCGAACGGTTCGGTATCTTGGCGCGCGCGCGCCTTGGTCGCGGCCACGGGAACGACCGAACGGGTGGTTCCCTTCAAGGGTTGGACCACGCCCGGCGTTTTTGGCTTGGCTGGCGCGACCGTGATGTTGAAGGCGCAAATGACGCTACCGGGCCAAAATGTCGTGGTGGCGGGCGTTGGGCCGCTACTGGCGGCGGTGGCCTATAAGATCGTCACGAGCGGTGGCCGGGTAGCGGCAATCGTCGATCTCTCCAGCGCGTCCGATTGGCTCGGCCGGTTGCCCGCCATGGCAACGCGGCCGGATTTGCTGGCGCGCGGCTTGATGTGGATGGCGAGGCTGTTGCGCGCGGGCGTGCCTTTCCACCGGCGTTCGACGATCTCCGCCGTCCATGGCGCGGCCCGCGTCGAGGCCGTCGATATCGTTCCGGTCGACGGCGATCGCCGCCCCATCCCCGGCCGCCAGCCGATATCCATGCCTTGCGATGCGCTTGTGATCGGGCACGGCCTGGTGCCGCAAACCGATGTGACGGGGTTGCTCGGCGCGCTCCATCGCTTTGAGGTCGCCCGCGGCGGCTGGATCGCCGAGCGTGACGGCAACTTCGAGACCACGATTCCTGGCCTCTTCATCGCCGGTGACGGCGGCGGCATTTTCGGCGCGGCCGCGGCGACGGCGCAGGGTGAGTTGGCCGGCCATGCGGTCTCACGCCATTTGAGCGGACATTCCACCGCTGGCGAGATCGGCAGGCTGCGCCGCCAATTGCGGCGGGCACAGCGATTTGGCGGCGCCATGGCGGAGTTGATGGCGCTGCGCGACGGGCAGGTCGACGCCATTACTGCCGATTGCGTGGTCTGCCGGTGCGAGGACGTCACGCGTGCCGAGATCGATGCCGCGGTCGATGCCGGCGCGACCGACGTTAATCAGATGAAGGCGTGGACACGCTGCGGCATGGGGCCTTGCCAGGGGCGCAGTTGCGGTGATGTGGCCGCCGCCATTGTGGGCTTGCGCGTCGGCGGGCGCGTGGTTGCCGGAAAATTCACAGTGCGCCCGCCGATCCGGCCTTTGCCCATCGGCAAGCTGACCGGCCGGTTTGATTATGCCGATATTCCCATTCCCAAACCCGCACCGCTCTGACGATGGCAGGCGCCCACGACAGCGTTGATGTCGCCGTGGTCGGCGCGGGCGTGATCGGCGCGACCATTGCCTTGTTTCTCGCCCGTGGCGGCATGAAGGTGGCGCTGATCGATCGCGGCCTTATTTGCCGGCAAGCCTCGGGGGTCAATGCCGGCACCTTGACAATGCAGATGACGCGCGTCGCGCTCATTCCGTTCGCCCTGCGCGCCCATCACATGTGGGCGACCGCACCGCAATGGCTTGGCCATGAAGTGGGAGTCGTGGTTTGCGAAGGACTCTCGGTTGCCTTTACCGACGGCGAGGCCGAGCTGCTGGCCGAGCGAGCCGCCAAACGCCGCACCGCCGGCGCGCCGATCGAGCTCGTCGACGGCGCGCGTGCCGGTCAGATCGAGCCTGGCTTGTCGGACCAGGTCAAGCTCGCTGGCCATTGCCGGGTTGACGGATTTGCCAATGCTTACCTCACCGGAATCGCCTACCGGCGTGCGCTGGTCGATGCCGGCGCCAGCATTCGCGAGAATACGCGCATTGTCGCGGCGGAGGAGGGGGCATCCGGCTATGTTCTACGCGCCCAAGGCGGCGCCATGATCGCCGCGCGGCGGGTCGTGCTCGCGGGGGGCGTGTGGCTCCAGGAGATGGCGGCCTGGTTCGGTCAACGACTGCCAATCAAGTGCTTGATCAACCAATTGGCGGTGACCGAGCGCTTGGCACCAGTGATGCGCACGGTGCTGGGCATTGCCAGCGGGTTGCTGTCGCTCAAGCAATACCCACATGGCACGGTGGTCATCGGCGGTGGCTGGCAAGGCATCGGCGACCCGGTTCATGGCCCGCGCGCCATCGTGCCCGAGAATTTTCTCGGCAATGTTCGCCTCGCCAGCCACACGGTGCCGCGCTTGATGTCGGGACGGATCGTGCGGGCTTGGCTGGGACTGGAGGCCGAGACCGCCGACGCCCTGCCAGCCGTGGGCGCGTTGCCGGGTCATCCTCATGTTCTGGTCTGCGGCAGCGTTCATTCCGGCTATACCAGCGGACCCTATATCGCCAAACTACTGGCCGAACAGATGCTGGGCCATGCCGCCGATCTGTCCCTACAGCCCTTCGATGTCGCTCGCTTGATCGAGGGCGCCAATTCGCCGACTATGCCGCCATGAGCGAACGCAATATTTCCCCTAGCGATAATCTGTCGCTTGAAGAGACGGACCGGCGCGCGGTGTTCCACCCGAACACGGTGCTGGGCGCCTTCGAGCGCGGCGAGCTGGGCGATCCCACGATCATCACCGGCGCCGATGGCATTCGCATTCGCGACCAAAAGGGGCGCAGCTACATCGACGCCTTCGCGGCGCTGTGGTGCGTCAATATCGGCTATGGTCGGACCGAGATCGCCGACGCGCTGGCGGCCCAGGCCCGTCAACTCGCCTATTATCACGCCCATGCCGGCCATTCGAGCGAGCCGGTGATCCGCTTGAGCGATCGGGTCATCCGCATGGCGCCAGCGGGCATGAGCCATGTGTTCTGGGGCTTGCAGGGATCGGACGCCCATGAGACCCAGGTCAAGATGACCTGGTACTACAACAATGCGCGCAACCTGCCGAACAAGAAAAAAATCATTTCGCGCCGGCGCGCCTATCATGGCCTGACCATCGTTTCGGCCAGCCTGTCCGGCCTGCCGAACTACCACAAGGCCTTCGATTTGCCGCTGGGGCCGATCCGCCACACCATGGCGCCTTACTACTATTGGCGCGACGACCCGGCGATGACCGAGGCCGAATACGCGCGCTACTGCGCCGATCAACTCGACGCGTTGATCGAGGCTGAGGGTCCGGAAACGGTGGCCGCGTTCATCGGCGAGCCGGTGATGGGCGTCGGCGGCATCTTGCCGCCGCCGGCCGATTATTGGCAGCAGATCCAAAGGGTATTGGCGAAGCACGACGTGCTCTTGATGTCGGACGAGGTGGTGTGCGGCTTCGGCCGGCTCGGCGCCAATTTCGGGGCGACGCTCTACGGCATGCAGCCCGACATGATGGCGATCTCCAAGGGGCTGACCAGCGGTTATTTCCCGCTGGCGGGCAGCATCGTCGGCGAGCGGGTTTGGCGGGAGATTCAGGCCGCCAGCGACCGTCTGGGGCCCTACGCCCATGGCTTCACTTATGCCGCCCATCCGCTTGGCGCGGCGGTGGCGCTGACCAATCTGGACATCATCGAGCGCGAGCGGTTGATCGACAACGCACGCACCACCGGCGCCTACCTCAACCGCCGCCTAGCCGAGGTATTCGCCGGCCATGACATGGTCGGCGAGGTGCGCGGCGTGGGCCTGCTTGCTTGCGTCGAGTTTGTCGCCGACCGCGTGCGTCGGACCCGCTTCGATGCCGCGCTCAAGGTCGGACAGAGAATTGCGGCAGCCTGCCGGGAACGGGGCTTGATCGTGCGTCCCTTGCCCGAGGGCGACATGCTGGGATTTTCGCCGCCCTTGATCGTCAAGCCGGCCGACATAGACGAAATGGTCGCGATCAGCCATGCCGCCGTCGCCGCCGTCGCCGATCAGTTGGTGGCGGAGGGCGCATGGCGTCCGCCGGCCAAGGTGCGGAGCCCAAGATGATTCCCGATCGTCCAGAACCGTTTCGCGGCATTTATGCGGCGACCGTCGCTCCCCTGACCCCGTCATTCGCCATCGACGAGGCTACGCTGGAGCGCCACATGGTCGCGGTCGGCACGGTCGACGGCATCCTCGGATTGCTGATCAACGGCCATGCCGGCGAGAACTTCCTGTTGAGCCGCGAGGAAAAGCGCCGGGTGGTCGAGATTGCGCATCGGGCGCTCGGCAGGCGCGCGATCCTGGTGTCCGGCGTCAATGCCGAGAACAGCCTGGAGGCCGCGACCCATGCGGCCGATGCCGAGACGGCCGGGGCCGACGCGATCTTGATCTTTCCCCCCAATGGCTGGTGGCTCGGCCAGGACGAACGCATGGCGATCCGGCATCACCAGATCGTGGCCGAGGCGTGCAAGCTTCCCCTGATGCTGTACCAGGCGCCGGTCGGCGCCGGCCGGCTGGCCTATACGCCGGCGGTGCAGGAAGCTTTGCTCAAGATGCCGCGGGTGGTCGCGGTCAAGGAAGGCAGTTGGGAGGTCGCGGCCTATGAGCGCACCCGCAACCTGGCGCGCCGCGTCGCGCCCCACGTAGCGATCATGGGATCGGGTGACGAGCATCTTTTTACATCCTTCATGATCGGCAGCGAGGGCAGTCAGGTGAGTCTGGCGATCCTTTTGCCCGAGGAAATCGTCGCCCTCGATCGCGCCGTTCGGCGGGGCGACCTCGCGGAAGCGCACCGCCTTCATGCCATCATCCAGCCGCTCGCCTATGCCATCTATGGCACGGCGCCGGGATTTTACGCGACGGCGCGGCTCAAGGCGTGCTTGAAGCTGTTGGGGCGCATTCCTCATGACTCGACCCGACCGCCGATCGGACCGCTGCCGCGCGAGGAGATCGCGCGCCTGGGCGCGGCCTTGACCGCGGCCGGCTTGGCAGTGCGGACCCGCGATGTGGCGTGACTACAATCGTGCGGGCTGGGGGAGGATAACGCCGTG
>VGDO01000291.1 GCA_016869645.1 Alphaproteobacteria bacterium | reverse complement strand
ACAAACACCTCCCATAGCACCGTCGTCCGCCGCATCCCGACCTCCTGGAACAGGCCGAGAACTTGGCGGACAACTCACGCGCTACAAAAGGCGGACAACTGATGCGCTACTAACACAGCTACGAACTGGTGGCTTGCCGTCCGGCCCGCATTAGGGCTAGGATGGTTTTCCTCACGCGCAGCAGAACGCTGCAACCCGACCTCCCGAGCGTCAGAATGCGCGCAATCGGCGAGCGAGCTTCGGGAGCGAGAGAACGATGGCGAACTCAATCAACACCAATCCTGGGGCCCAGGTCGGCCTCCAGAATCTCAACTCCATCAACCGGCGTCAGGACGTCACGCAGAACCGGGTCTCCACCGGGCTGCGCGTCAATTCCGCCGTCGTTGATGCGGCCAGCTTCTCGATCGCCAAGAACCTGAGCAGCGACATCGGCGCGCTTGCCGCCGTGTCCCAGGGCTTGGCCAACGCCCAAGGGGTGACGACGATCGCGAGCGCCGCGACCAACGCGGTGTCCGACCTGCTGGGCGACATCAATGCCAACATCATCGCCGCACAGAATCCCGGCAACACGAGCCAGCAGCAGCAGATCCTGCAGCAGGATTTCGCGGCGCAGATCGGCCAGCTCAACCAGATCATCTCGAGCGCGAGCTTCAACGGCACGAATCTGCTCTCGGCCGGATCAAACAATGTCGGCGTCATTTCGAATATCGACGGGTCGACGCTGACAATCCGCGGCAATGGTCAAGTCGGCAATGCCGTAGCCACGCTCGCCACGTCAGACATCTCCACGGTCAGCGGCGCCCAGGCGGCGCTGGGCACGCTCAACGCGGCCGCGGCCTCGGTCAACACCGCACTCGGCAACATCGGCGCCGACACGCGGGCCATCGGCTTCCAGGACCAGTTCATCACCAGGTTGTCCGATGCGCAGGAGACCGGCTTGGGTGCCATTCAGGATGCCGACCTGGCGCGCGACTCGGCCCGCCTGACGGCACAGCGCGTTCAGCAGCAGCTGAGCGTCTCGACGCTCAACATCGCCAACTCGCGGCCGGCCAGCATCGCACCGCTGTTCCGCTAGCTGCGATCTCAGGACTACAGCGAGCCGGCCGCCCGATGGGGCGGCCGTTTTCGTTTGCGCAGGCTCGGTTGCGGTTTGTCTCAGCTGCCGCGCGCTCGCGCCGCCCCCAACCGCAGATACAGCGCGAAGGCCGCAACAACGACCGCGAGATGGACGGCGAGGGCCCAGAAATAGCCATCGGGGTGGTAGCCGCCGCTTGCATTGCGCGGCCACAGATCGAGCGCGGCGCCGACCGCATACTGAACGGCAAAGGCGACCAGGAAGGTCAGCAGGTTGAGTGCCGTGTTGGTCCGCCCGGCGAGCTCGGGCCCGAAGCGCTCCGACGCGGCGGGGTAGCCCATGATGGCGATCTGCCCAAAGGCGCCGAACAGCAACCATGGCACCAGGCTGGTGCGCGTCGGCTCGAACAGCAGCGCCAGGTGCGACAGCAGGTAGAGTGTCACCAGCAGGTTCATGACGCCGAGTACGCCAATGCCGAAGCGACGTCGCGCCACGTCGGCCAGCACGCCGCCCAGCAGCGTGCCGCACACGAAGGCAAACGCCAGCAAAGTCAGGCGATCGGCGACGCCGTCGCGATCGTAGCCGAGCACGTCGCGCACCCATGGTCCCGCCCAGAGCGTCTGGAACGCCAGATAGCCGCCGCAGGACAATCCGACGAACGGCGCCACGCGCCAAAAGAAGCGGTCTCCGAAGATGACGCCGAGCCCCTTGACCTGAGCGCGCCAGGTCGAGGTCGGCGCGCGGTTCGCCTTCTCAGGCACGACGAAATAGATGACCGCCGCATTCACCAGGGTTGCGATCGCGAGCACGACGAAGGTCCAGCGCCAGCCGATCATGCCGACCAGCAGATCGGTCGGCTTGGCGGCCGCCACGGCGCCGAGACCGCCGCTCGCCATCACGCAGGCATTGGCGAGCGGCACGCGCGCCGTCGAGACCCACATGACGACCAGCTTGAACGACGACATCAGGCCGCCCGCGACGCCGAGGCCGATCAGCCCGCGCGCAATGGTCAGCGTGAGCTGATCGTTGCCGACGGCGAAAACGATGGCGCCGACCGCCGCGACGACGAACTGAGCCGCCTGCACGCGCCGCGGCCCGTAGCGGTCGAGCAGCACGCCGAGCGGTACCTGCCATGCGCCGTAGCCGAGGAAATAGGCCGCCGTCAGCAGGCCAAGGCCGGCGGCCGTGAGGCCGATGTCGGCGACGAGGTCCGGCTGCACCACGGCATTCACGGAGCGGAACAGGTAGGTCATGAAATAGCCCGCTGCGAACGGGGCGAGCACCATGAACGCGAGACGGGCGACGCCGATGTCGTCCTGCGCGCCGACTACTGGACCACCCGCACGTTCAACCGGGCGATCGCCTGGGCGGGAACCGAGCCCTTCACCTTCCATGCCGGACCCGTCAGTGGCGAAGCGCGGCGCCGACGGCGCGATGAGCAAGGGTCGATCGGCCGGGGGCGGGTTGCGCTGCGCTGGGCACGGCGAAGATCTCCTGCGGCTCGCGCACGCCGCGCAGGGCCTGCGAACCGAGCGGGATCAGCGGTGTCGAGCACTCGCGCGCGAAATCGGCCGAGGCGAGCATGGTGCGGCCGAGCGGCTTGTTCAACGCCTCGATGCGCGCGACCAGATTAACCGCCGGCCCGATGACGGTGAAATCGAGCCGATCGGGTGCCCCGATGTTGCCGTAGAAGACATCGCCGATATGCAACGCCAAGCCGAAGCGCAGCGCGACTTCGCCACGCTCGCGCCGTTGAGCGTTGAGCTGGTTGAATGCCGCCTCGGCGTCATGGGCTGCCGCCAGGGCCGCCGCGCAGGCTGACGAGGCGCTCTTCGCCGTCATGTCGCAGACCCGACGCTCCGGCGCGAAGGATGGAATCGCCACGGCATTGGCCTCGGCATCGCCAGCAGAGATCGGAAAAATGGCAAGCAATCCATCACCCATGAATTTGAGCACTTCCCCGCCATGGCGCTGCACCGGACCGGCAATGGCCTCGAAGTAGCCGTCGAGCAGCTTGATCAGCGCATCGCGGTCGAGCGTGTCGCTCAGCCGGGTAAAGCCGCGCAGATCGGCGAGCCAGAGCACGGCGCGGATGCTGTCATGGTCGCCGCGCTTGACCTGTCCGGAGAGCACACGCCCGCCGGTCGCACGGCCGAGATAGGTGTCGAGCAAAGTTGCCGCCACGCGGCGCGTCTCCTGGACCTCGAGCACGAGGCTGAGCGCATCCTTGAGCGCATGAACGGCCGCAATGTCTTCATCGCTGAAGCCGTCGGGATCGTCGGTTGCCCAAGTCGAGCCGCACAGAGCCCCGTTTCCGAAGGAGAGCGGCATGATGAAGTAGTCGGTGAAACCCTGGTCTTTGAGCTCCTGCAGCACGGGGAATTCCAGATTTGCCGACGGGCCGGTCAAATGCCAGCGGCCGCCGCGCCCTTCTTCGAAGACGGCGCGCATCGGGCTGTTCAGGTAGGCGTCAGTGAACTGGATGCCGTGCTCACGGTCGATCTGCTGAGCGCAGCCGGCGTCGCGCTTCCAGACATAGGCCGTCGCCAGGACCTGGGGATGCAGCGTGCGCAGGTTGAGCGACAGCCGCGCGAGCGGCAGCCCGGCCTCGACGAGGCGCGCCGCCAGCTCGGTCACCATGACCGTCCCGTCGGTGATCCGGCGCCCTTCCGCCAGGAGCCAAAGGACGACGCCGTCGTACTTGGCCATCACAGATCTCGCAGAGCCGCAAGGAACGCCCGGATCTTGTCCGGGCTCTTGACGCCGGGCCGGTCCTCGACGCCCGAGGACACATCGACGGCACGCGCGCCGCTCGTCTTGACCGCCTCGACGACATTCTCAGGCGAGAGTCCGCCCGACAGCAGCCACGGCAAGGGCCAACGCTGCTCGGCCAGGAGCTGCCAATCAAAGACCAGGCCGTTGCCGCCCGGCATCAGCCCGGTGCGGTCCTTCGGCGGCTTGGCATCGAACAACAGACGGTCGGCGGCGCCGAGATAGCGGCCGGCCACAGCGACGTCGTCGGCGCCGGCAATCGAGATGGCCTTCATCGTGCGCGCGCCGAAACGACGCTTGATCGCCTCGACGCGTTCGGGTGTCTCCTTGCCGTGCAATTGCAGGACATCGGGGCGGAGTGCACCGACGATGGCGCCCAACATCGCATCGTCTCCATCGACGACGACCGCCACCTTGGTGACGCCGGACGGCACATGGCGCGCCAGCTCGGCCGCGCGCCCGGGACTGACCGCGCGCGGCGACGGCGGGTAGAAGTTGAAACCGATTTCCGCAGCACCGCCTGCGAGTGCCGCGTCTAGCGCGTTCTCGGCATTGACGCCGCAGATCTTGGCGCGGACCGTCATGGCTCACCGCGCGCCCATCTGCTCGGCCAGCTGGCCGGCCGCGATTTCCGCGAAGATTTCGACCGAGATGCGCTTGACCGCCTCGACCGGCTCGGCCGCCGCCGTGATCGGCCGGCCGATGACCAGGTAGTCAGCGCCATCGCGCACGGCTTGCGCCGGGGTCATGACACGCTTCTGATCGTCGGCGCCGCTCCATGCGGGGCGGATGCCCGGAACGACCAGCGTGAAGCCCGGTCCGCACGCGCCGCGCAGGCTTCTGATCTCGCGCGCCGAGCACACGACGCCATCGAGGCCGCAGCGCTGCGCCAGATCGGCGAGGCGCAGCACCTGCTCGCTCGCGGGGCCAAGCTGCCCGACTGCCGACAAATCCGCGTCGTCGAGGCTGGTCAGCACCGTGACGGCGATCAACATCGGGCGCGGCGCGCCGGCCCTGGCCGCCGCCTCGCCAGCTGCCTCCGCGGCGGCTTGCATCATGGCGGTCCCGCCCGAGGCGTGGATGTTGAGCATGAAGGGCCGGCAGCTCGTCACCGCAGCCCTGACCGCGCCTGCCACCGTATTTGGAATGTCATGGTACTTGAGATCGAGAAAGATCTTGGCGCCGCTTTCGGCCACCTCGGCCACGCCCCGCGGGCCATGCGCGTTGAAGAATTCGAGACCGAGCTTGACCCCGCCGAGGTGCGGCCCGAGCAGGCGCGCGAGCCTGACTGCATGGTCGAGATCGGTCGTGTCGAGGGCGCAGAAGATACGGCGGTCGGAGGCGGTCATTCTGTCGCTCTATATAGCAAGCCCGAGGCCCGAGTTACAGGAGGGCGGGCAGCCATTAGCCTGAACTTTGCCCCATTTTCGAGCTAAGCAATTGAAAGTGCGGGGATTTTGGCTTTGACGGTAGTCATGTAATTTGTTTGAGGGGCTCGACAGGCTGGTTGTG
>VGDO01000290.1 GCA_016869645.1 Alphaproteobacteria bacterium | reverse complement strand
AGTGGCAGCGCCTTGCGCCATACGAGAGGTTCGCCGACATGATCGATCGCCATTGGCATGGCATCGCCGCCTACTGCAAGCCCGAAAACAAGGTCTCGCTCGGCTTCGTCGAGGGCCTCAACAACAAAATCCGCGTCATCCAGCGCCGCGCATACGGCCTGCGCGACCAGGAATATCTCCGTCTCAAGGTGCTTACATGCATGCTGCCGGCGCTCTAAAGTCCACCAAATCACCCACACGACTTCCTGAAAACCCAATTTACAAGGAAAAGTTGACGGCGTCAGGCCACGCCGAAAAACCCCGCCGCATTCTCTCCAAGTATCTTTCCCTTCGCCCCCTCGCCGATCCGCGTCGAGCCGCGCACCAGCGTGCCGACGCGCTGCTCGCCCAGCGGAAACGGATAGTCCGAGCCGAGCATCACGCGGTCCTCGCCCATGACGTCGACGAGCAGCGCCAGCGCGCGGTCGTCGAAGATGGCGCTGTCGACCGAGAAGCGGTCGAGATAGGTCGATGGCGGGCCCTTCGACTTGCCGCGCACGACGTCACGGTTGTGCCAGGCATTCTCCAGCCGGCCGAGCAGGAACGCGAAGCTGCCGCCGCCATGGGCGAAGCAGATCTTGAGGCTCTTCGGCAGCCGGTCGAAGGCGCCGCCGAGGATCATCGCGACGATGCCGAGCTGGGTCTCCGCCGGCATGCCGACCGTCCAGGCCATCATGTATTTCGCCGTGCGCTCGCGCCCCATCATGTCCCAGGGATGAACGAGCACCGGCGCGCCGGTGTCCGCGCAGTGATGGAGGAAGGTGATCAGCGCGTCGTCGTCGAGATTGCGCTCGGCGACATGGTTGCCGATGTGGACGCCGACATGGCCCGCCTTCATCGCGCGGTCGAGCTCCCTGCATGCCGCATCGGTGTCCTGCAACGGCACCTGGCAGAGCGCGCGCATGCGCCCCCTGCCCCTGGCGCAGAGGTCGAGCAGCGCGTCGTTGAAGATCTGGGCCACGTCCAGCGCGTGCGCGGCCGGGCGCTGGTAGGAGAACAGCACCGGCGTCGCCGAGACGAGCTGGATGTCGATGCCGTCGCGGTCGAGGTCGGCGATGCGCGTGTCGGCATCCCACGATGACGCCGTCACGGGGCGGAACTCGCGGTCGCCCAGCATGATCATCGCACGGCCGCCGCCCAGATGCTTGATCCAGGGCCAGTCGGGCGTGCCGAAGCGCTGGGCAAGATCGGGCCAGCGCTCGGGGAAGAAGTGGGTGTGGATGTCGATGGTGGGCATTGTCTCGTATTTTTTTCTACGTTGGCTTGACGAACGACTACCCCTTGCCCGGATGGAGCTGGCCGCAGGACTTGCACGTGCGCAGATCGGTGCTGGCGTAGAAGCGGTTGAACAGCGGGGGCAGGTCGTCGACGATGCTCTTGAGCTGCAGCTCGACGCGGTGCACCAAGGCGGAACAGCCGGGGCAATACCACTCGAAGCCGTCGATGGCACCCGCGGGCCGCGTGCGCTCGATGACCAGGCCGACGCTGCCCTGTTGCGGGCGCTGCGGCGAGTGGCGGACATGGGGCGGCAGCAGGAAGATGTCGCCGGCGCGGATGGCCAAGTCCTTGACCTTGCCGTCCTCGATGATGCGCAGAACCATGTCGCCGTCGAGCTGGTAGAAGAACTCCTCGAAGGGATCGTCGTGATAGTCGGTGCGCTGGTTCGGCCCGCCCACCACGGTCACGATGAAATCGGTGTCGCGCCAGATCTGGGCGTTGCCAACCGGGGGCTTGAGCAGATGGCGGTGCTCGTCGATCCAGGCCCGGAAATTGAGCGCGCTCAATCCCGCCATCGGTCACTCCTTGCCCCTCGCCCCGGTCATGGGTCCGATCTCCCCCCCTATGCGGGGCGATTATGCCGCGCCCCCGGGACCTGGAATACGCCTTAATACCAAACGTTTTACCCTTGGCAGCCAATTGAACCACCGGATGTTCCCCGGTAATGTTCTTGCGCGGTTGTGGGGGCAATCGCGGCCCGGCAGGGGAGCGCCGGCCATTCGTCATTTTTTCGTGGTCAACCGGACTTTGGACTTCGAGCCCATGTCGTCGTGGCGATCGAGATGGACCGCCCGGGCCCTATTGGGCGCCACGCTGGCGCTGGCCACGGGCACCTCAGCTCTGGCGCAGACCGGGGCCTATCCGAATCGGCCGATCCGCCTCGTGGTAGGCTATGCCGCCGGCGGCTCGACCGACATCCTCGCGCGCGCATTGAGTGAGCGGCTCAGCAAGTCGCTGGATCAGCCGGTGGTGGTCGACAACCAGCCCGGCTCGGCCGGGCTGCTCGGCGTCGAGGCGGTGGCCCGGGCGGCACCCGACGGCTACACGATCGGCCTCGGTACTGCCACCAATCTGGCGATCCGCCCGGCGATCCACGCCTCCCTGCCCTATGATCCGCGCAAGGATCTGAAGCCGATATCCCTGATTGCTTCCGTGCCGAACGTCATGCTGGTCACGTCCGGCCTGCCGGTGAAATCGGTGGCTGACCTGGTCGAATACGCCAAGGCGAAGCCGGGCGTCATCGTGTTCGCGTCGACCGGTACCGGCAACAGCTCGCACCTGACGGCCGAGCTTTTCCGCATGCTGACCGGCATCGAGGCAGGCCTGACGCCCTATCGCGGCAGTGCTGCTGCCATCGGCGACTTGATGAACGGCCAGGTTCAGGTCGTATTCGACAACATGCGCGCGGCCATTCCCTATGTGCGCTCCAACAATGTCCGCGCGCTCGCCGTGACCGGCAGCGCGCGCTCGCCCTGGATTCCCGAGTTGCCGACCATGGCCGAGGCCGGCGTCGCGGGCTGCGAGCTGACCGCGTGGTATGGCGTATTCGGACCAACGGGTCTGCCGCAAGTGCTCGTCGCCCGGCTCTACGAGGACATCTTCCGAGCCATGGGCGCGCCGGAGGTCAAGGCGCTGCTGATTCAGCTCGGCGCCGAAGCGGTCATCACAACGCCGTCCGAGTTTGCCCAGCGCATCGACCTCGAAATGAAGAAATGGGGCAAGGTCGCGCGCGCGGCGGGTATCACGCTGAACTGAGGCGGCTCCGCTCCAGCGAACGGCAGCGATTGACAGTATTGGTATCTCTCCCCACCCTGCGCAAAGGGCGAAACGTAGGTTCGCCCGACGTCGAAGGGTGAGGACGCGAATCGCTGCGTCGTCGCCAGTTGACCCTCGACTGATCTGTGGCGAGGGACTCGTCCTTCGACAAGCTCAGGACGAGGCGATTTCAGATGCATTTCACGAAAACATGAGGCGCCTGCTCGACCGGCAAGATCTGCTGGCGGGACTGCTGTTCGTCGCGGTCGGCGCGGCCAGCTGGTCGCTGGCGCGAAACTATGCGCCGGGCACCGCCTTCCGCATGGGGCCGGGCTATGTGCCGGTCGGTCTGAGCTTCATCCTGATGGCGCTCGGCGTGCTCGTGGCGCTGCGCTCGGCATTTGCCGGCGCGCAATCGACCGGCGAATGGAAGCCGCGCGGCCTGGTCTTCGTACTGGCCAGCGTGCTGGCCTTCGCCCTGCTGATCGAGACCGGCGGCATGGTCGCGGCCATCGTCGGCACGACCGTGATCGCAAGCTTCGCGTCGCGCGAATCGCGGCCGGTCGAAGTGGCGCTGGCAGCGGCACTTCTGGCGCTTGCCGGCGGGCTCATCTTCGTCGTGGCGCTCGGCCTGCCGATCCCGCTGTGGCCGCGCTTCGGGGCATGACGGAGCGCGCGCGATGACCGAGCTGTTCGCCAATCTCGGGCTCGGCTTCGCCGTGGCGCTGACGCCGGAGAACCTCGTCTACTGCCTGTTCGGCGTCCTGCTCGGCACGCTGGTCGGCGTGCTGCCCGGCATCGGCCCGGTCGCCACCATCGCCATGCTGCTGCCGATCACCTTCAACCTCGCGCCGATCGGCGCGCTGATCATGCTCGCCGGCATTTATTACGGCGCCCAGTATGGCGGCTCGACCACGGCGATCCTGGTCAACCTGCCGGGCGAATCATCCTCGGTCGTGACATGCATCGACGGCTACCAGATGGCGCGCCAGGGCCGCGCCGGCGCGGCACTCGCGGTCGCCGCACTCGGCTCGTTCTTCGCCGGCTGCGTCGCGACCGTGATTGTCGCGCTGTTCAGCCCGCCGCTCATCGTGCTCGCCCAACGATTCGGCGCGGCGGAGTATTTCGCGCTGATGACCTTCGGCCTCGTTGCTGCCGTCGTGCTCGCCCATGGCTCGCTCATCAAGGCCGTGGCCATGGTCTTTCTCGGCCTGTTCCTCGGCCTGGTCGGCACCGACGTCAACAGCGGCGCGCAGCGCTTCACGCTGGGCATTCCCGAGCTGACCGACGGCATCGGCTTCGTGCCGCTCGCCATGGGATTGTTCGGCATCGCCGAAATCGTCGCCAACCTCGCCCATCCCGAGCGGCGCGAGCTGCTGGCCGAGCGGGTGGGCCATCTGATGCCGAGCCGCGCCGATTTCCGCGCCTCCTGGCCGGCGTCGCTGCGCGGCACGGCGCTCGGCTCCTTCCTCGGCATCCTGCCGGGCGGCGGCGCGCTGTTGAGCTCGTTTGCCGCCTATACGCTCGAAAAGAAGATCGCGCAGGATCCGAGCCGCTTCGGCAAGGGCGCCATCGAAGGCGTGGCCGGGCCCGAATCGGCCAACAATGCCGGCGCCCAGACCTCGTTCATTCCCATGCTCACGCTGGGCATCCCGCCCAATCCGGTCATGGCGCTGATGATCGGCGCCATGACCATCCAGGGCATCCAGCCCGGGCCGCAGGTGATGAGCCAGCGCCCCGAGCTGTTCTGGGGCATGATCGCGAGCATGTGGGTCGGCAACCTGCTGCTCGTCATCATCAACCTGCCGCTGATCGGCATCTGGGTTCGGCTGCTGCGCGTGCCCTACCGGCTGCTCTACCTCGCGATCCTGATGTTCTGCTGCATCGGCGTCTACAGCCTCAACAACAGCACCTTCGAGGTCGGGCTGACCGCGCTGTTCGGCCTCGTCGGCTATGTCTTCATCAGGCTGGGCTGCGAGCCCGCGCCGCTGCTGCTGGGATTCATCCTGGGGCCGCTGATGGAGGAATATCTGCGCCGCGCCCTGCTGCTGTCGCGCGGCGATCCGACGGTGTTCGTGACGCGCCCGATCAGCCTGGCGCTGCTGCTTGCCGCGGTCGCGCTCCTCGTCATCGTCATCCTGCCGGCGGTGCGGCGCACACGCGACAGCGCATTCCAGGACTAGAGCGGTGTGCATTTAGGTTGGGGCATAGCCGGAGTTTTGGAAGTAGTTGGAGCATTCGTCGGGATTGAAGGCGCCGAGGAAGCGGCCGATGGCGGCGCAGACAGCATCGACGGTGCG
>VGDO01000289.1 GCA_016869645.1 Alphaproteobacteria bacterium | reverse complement strand
TTCAGGCTAGACCGCTCCTCGACGCGCTCCATCTCGCTGCCAAACGCCAGCGGCACTTCCTTGGCATCCGCCGACTGCGACACTGCTCGTTAGACTGGCCAGCCACGGCCGCGTCAAGCGACACGGCGGTCAACATGTCCACAAGCTCAATCGCGCGCCGCGAATTGCTGGATCCAACGATCATCGACCGTATGGTCGCCGCCGATCAATTGTCTGTCATTCAACAGGTGCGTGACCTTGTTGATGCTTTGGCAGACCACCATGTTCCGGTTGCCGAGGGAAAATAGCTCGATATGCGAGTGCCCTGTATTGCTGTGCTTATACAAAGCTTTGCTGGGTGTTCCAGAAAACAATATGGACATGATGGCGCTCATGATGTTGCCGTGCGTCACCAGCACCAGGGCCCCATGTCCGGACCGCTTCAGGTCTTGCTGCATGGACCATATCCAGCCAACCATTTCATGCGCCCGGGCATCAAATTCAGCCGAGGTCTCCATGTGTGGCCGGTCATACCAGCCGCGCGGCGTGGCTTGCAGGCAATCGAAATCGGGAAATTGCGCGCTGATATCGCACCACGTGGACCCCGGTAGCCCGACCGGCGTCCCATCCGCCTGGCGGTGGTAACAGCCGCCTTCCTCGAACAGGCTGGGGTGTACGGTGATTGGCCCGTCCATACAGGATTGCAGGCTGATGCCGATGGCCTGGGCGGTCTGCAGACAGCGCCGCATCGGCGACGAAAACACCTTGCACTTTGGGAAAGCGCCGGTCTTCAGGAAATAGTCATGCCATTGGTAGCTCTGTAAATGCTCCAACTGCCGAAGGCCCCGTTCGGACAGTCCGGGGTCCGGATGCCTGGCGCGCGCCTCTTCGTGCATGAACGCAGTCTCCGACACCTGGGCGCCGTGCTGCGTGCGAATGACGTCGTACAACATGTTGTTGGTGGACTCGGCATGGCGAACCAGAATCAAATCGACATGACCGTCCACCGGAGACGCTGAAATGGCGTTTGCTGATGGCATCCTAGGGTTACGACCCAATTAATCGGTAGTCCCCAGATGAACTCCGAACTGGCGTGAATACTCTCCTTTTTCCGGCCTTGCCGCAAGACAGGCGCGCGGTGCCGACTGCTGCCACCACTCCACGCGCCCGGGCAGCATCCGGGAGATTACGGGTTACGACCACAACAGAAAGGCGCGCGACCTGAAGGAGCGCCAGACCGAGCTGGCCATGCGGATCGAGCAACACCAGAAGGGCGAGGGCGAGTTCCGCATCGCGCTGGAAAGCCTGATTTCGGTGGCTTCGCGCGCTGCCGCGATCTTCGAGCGTTCGAAAGTCGAGCAAAAGCGGCAGTTGGTCGCCTTTGTGTTTTCGAACTCGAGGCTGAGAGGGAAAAAGCTAGAGTTTGCCTTGCGTTCGCCCTTCGACCTGATGGTCAACCGGGCGACTTATGCAAGTTGGTTGGGGGACTAGGATTCGAACCTAGGTTAACGGAGTCAGAGTCCGCTGTACTACCGCTGTACGATCCCCCAGCCGAGGCCGCGTCGGCTGATGTCCGAGGGCGCCTGCGCGGGGGCCGGCAGAGGTTCAGCCTGCGCCCGCGCGGGCGTTCTCCTATCATACGCCGCCGCCCTTGTGTAGAGGGCCCGATTTGATAATCCCGCCGGGGGGTTGCCGGTCGGGCAGGCTTTGTGGGATGCTCGATCCAAGCGAGCGTTCCCCCGGATCCGAGGAAGCGGGTCGGGGGCGCCTGGAGAGGCAAACGGGGGGATGATGACAGTCGCCACCGGTTTCCCGCCCAAAGGCGGATCTCAACCGGACAGGCCGGAATCTGGTCACGCTGCCCATGCCGCTCCCGCGTATGGCGCGCTTGATCTCGGCACCAACAATTGCCGCTTGCTGATCGCCGTTCCGGACACCGAAAGCGCAGAGGGCGCCGCACGTTCGTCTTCCGGCCGGCCGATCTTTCGCGTCATCGACGCCTTCTCGCGCATCGTTCGCCTGGGCGAGGGGCTCAGCCAGACCGGTACGCTGGCCGAGCCCGCCATGGCGCGCACGATCGCCGCGCTGCGCGTCTGCGCGAGCAAGCTGCGCCGGCACCGAGTCGCCGCTGCGCGCCTGGTCGCGACCGAGGCCTGCCGCCGCGCCGCCAATTGCGAGCAATTCCTTGCCCGCGTGCAAAATGAGACCGGCCTGGTCATCGAAACCATCTCCTGCGAGGATGAGGCGCGCCTGGCGCTCGCCGGCTGCGCGCCGCTTCTCGTGTCAGGCCATCCCCACGCGCTCGTCTTCGACATCGGCGGAGGGTCGACCGAACTGAGCTGGCTCGAGGTCGGGCCCGATGCCCAGCCGGGCCGCATCGACGTCACCTCCATCCCCTTGGGCGTCGTGACCTTGGGCGAACGCTACGGCGGCGATCACGTTTCCGCCGACACCTACGCCCGAATGGTCGACGAAGTGTCGGCGTCGCTGCTGCCCTTCGAGCGCGCCCATTGCATCCGCGCGCTCTGCCTCGACGACAAGGTCCAGATGCTCGGCACGTCCGGCACGGTGACGACGCTCGCCGGCATCCATCTCGATCTCGCACGCTACGACCGCTCGGTCGTCGATGGCAGCTATCTCAGCTTCGACGCGGTGAGCCGCATCACGCAGCGCCTGGCGGCGCTCGACTACGAGCGGCGCGCCCAGCATCCGTGCATCGGACGCGACCGTGCCGATCTCGTGCTCGCTGGCTGCGCCATCCTCGAGGCGATCTGCCGGCAGTGGCCGATCGGGCGGCTCCGCGTCGCTGACCGCGGCATTCGCGAGGGCATCCTGTGCGGCCTGATGCGGCGCGACGGCGTCGGCCGACGCACCCCGGGCGCGGTCCAAGGCGCCGTTGCGATTGCCGAACGCGCGCTGTCGGAGCCCGCCCATTGACGAAACCTCCGTCGCGGCGGCCGGGCGGCCGCGCGGCAGGTCGTCGCACCTCCTCTCAAGCGGCATCGCCGCGCGATGCCGGCGGCAGGGCCCCCAAGGTTCGCCTCAAGTCGGCCGGGCGGCGCTCCTTGTCCTCGCAGCTCTGGCTCGAACGGCAGCTCAACGACCCCTATGTCGCCGCCGCCAAGCGCGCAGGCTACCGGTCGCGCGCCGCCTTCAAGCTGATCGAGCTCGATGACCGCTACGGATTGCTCAAGCCCGGCGCCGTCGTGGTCGATCTCGGAGCCGCCCCCGGCGGCTGGACTCAAATTGCCGCCGAGCGCGTGAGAGCGGCCGACGCGCGCGGCGGCCGCGTGATCGCAATCGACCTGCTCGCCATGGACCCGGTGCCCGGCGCCACGATCCTTCAGGCCGACTTCATGACCGACCGGGCGCTCGAGCTCCTGGCGCGCGCCCTGGGCGAAGGAGCGGGCGGCGGACGTCATGTCGATCTCGTGCTGAGCGACATGGCCGCGCCGACCACCGGCCATGGCAGGACGGATCACCTGCGCATCATCGCGCTGTGCGAGGCGGCCTACGCCTTCGCTCGCGATGTGCTGCGGCCGGGCGGCGCCTTCGTCGCAAAAGTGTTCCAGGGCGGCGCCGAGGCGACGCTGCTGGCACGTCTTAAGCGCGACTTCGCCAGCGTGCGCCACGCCAAGCCGCCGGCAAGCCGCGCCGGCTCTTCGGAGACTTACGTTGTGGCTCAGGACTTCCGTGCAAGGGATTTGTAGACATGCGAGATTCAATGCATGCAACGCGTTGCAACGATTGGTAAATGAGAATTCGGGCGTATTTGTCATAGATTGTTTTTGTCGATAACGAATTGACGCTGTGCAATCCTTTCGCCATGGCAGAGCCCGCCCTCCCCCAAGCCGGCACGCCGAACGGACAGCCTGCCGGCGCGGCCGCGGGGACACCGACAGCCCCGTCCGCGCCATCCGCGCGCCGCGACCCGAGCTATTGCCGCGCACCCGCCGACATATACGCGACTGCCGCCCGCCGCGTGGCGGCGCGCGCGGCGGCGTCGTATCTCGATCAGGTGCAGCTGACGCCGCTCGAGCTGCTGCACCATCACGAGCATGCGACCAAGTTCGCCAATGCTGGCACGACCTTGACCGCGGCCGTCCAGCAAGTGGCGATCGAGCAGGTCAAGGCGACCGGCCAGTCGGTGTCGGAGCGCGTGCGCGAGCTCTTCACCTACACCGACGCGGCACTCGTGCTGTCGAAATCGCTCTCCGAGGCGCAGGCATCTTCGCCGGCGTTGACCGTCGAGCGGTTGAACGAGCTGGCGGCGTCGGAGGATACGAAACCCGCATACGCGGCGCTCGCCAAGCACCTCGCCGATGCGACGACCTGGCCGCAGAAGATCGAGCGCATCGTGGCGCTGCTCGCGCCGGCACTGTCGGCGCCGGCCGAGATTCTGCTCGACGAGCTGTTGGCCGAGGTCATGAACCGGCCGGCGGCGCTCAATGCGGTGCTTGATCCGGCAGCCACGGCCGAGGCGCGGATCATCTTGCTGATCGCGATGCTCCGGCGCGAGCCGATACCGGGCGAACCCTCGCCGCTCCGCGATCTCGTGGCCGGCGTGCTGGCGCGTCGCGAGCTGCCAATCTGCCGCATCGCCATGACGACGCTTGCGCTGCGCGACCTCGCGACCTCGCACCGGCTGACATCGTCGAAGCCGGACGAGGAACTGGGCGGCATCCGGCGGGTCGCGGCGGCCTTCGGCAAGGGCGGCCTGAAAGTCTCGGACGAGATGGTCAACAAGTTCATCGAGAAGCGCTATTCGCGCGCAGTGACCATGGAGACGCTGCCCGAGCTGGTCAGCCAGTCGGCGCCGCTCGCCTTCAAGATCGACCGCCTCGTCGAGCTGGTCGACCAGGTCGTCGGCGCGACGCCGCGCGAAGTGCTTCTCAAGTATCTGAAGTTCCTTTTCGAGCAGCGCGACTTCGAGAAGGACATCATGACGGGCAAGGACGACGCCACGGTCGAGGCCAAGCTCGAAGCCATGATCAAGCGTTTCGAGAACTCGACCATGCCGCAGACGCGCCGGGCGCACTATCTCGAGCAGCTGCGCGGCGTGCTCAACAAGATACGCTCGGGCGATCGCCGCAATGGCGGCCGTGCCGGCGCGGCCGCGGCCGACTACGTCATGTTCGACGGCGAGCGGGTGCCGCTGCGCAACTGGAGCACGGTCGGCCTGCTGTTCGGCCCGGTGGCGGCCCAGCTCAAGCCGGACCAGAAGCTGCGCGTCGTGGTGCGCGTACGCACCGATCGCGGCCCCCTGCAGTTCGATGCCGAGGCGACCGTCGTCCGCAGCCAGGACGGCGAGGTCGCCGCGAAGTACCAGTGCGTCAACCAATCTCATGATAAGGGCCCGTAAGACAATAAACGAATCGGGATTGGTCGATCGATAGATATGGGATTCTCAAAGCGACGAGAACACCATATCTTGCGAGGATGATTGACGTCGAGGCGATTC
>VGDO01000288.1 GCA_016869645.1 Alphaproteobacteria bacterium | reverse complement strand
ATCGCTGCTCGCCGATCTCGCCACGCTCACCCGCAACACCGTCCGCTTCGGCCGCGCAGCCTCCTTCCCGGTGCTCGCCACCCCGACCGAAATCCAGCGCCGCGCACTCGATCTGCTCGCCGTCAAGCCCAGCCTGTAGTCAGGACCCGCAGACAAACGCGAGTCACATCAGTGGCTTGGTCAAAATTCGGGCAAAGTTCAGGCTAGCGATCCTCCTTCAGCTCCATATCCATGCGCACGAGCTCGGCCAGGTTGCGCGCACCCATGCGCTGCATCACCCAGGCGCGGTGGATCTCCACGGTGCGCGGCGAGATCGCGAGCTGCTGGGCGATCTCCTTGTTCAGGAGACCGAGGACCGCGAGGTCCATCACCTGACGTTGGCGTGTCGACAGCGCGGCATGGCGAAGCCTCAATTCGGCCAGCCGCGTCGTCGCGTCTTCGCGCTCGAGCCGTGCGTGCACGGCGCCGCGGATGGCATCGAGCAGCCGCGCCTCGTCGAACGGCTTCTCGATGAAGTCGATGGCGCCGAGCTTGATGGCGGAAACCGCCATGTCGATATGGCCATGGCCGGTGATCAGGACCACCGGCGGCTTGCCGCCCTCGCGGGCGAGCCGGCGCACCAGTTCGATGCCGCCCATCCCGGGCATGCGCACATCGGCCACGACACAGGAGAAGTCCGCCCGTGTCCGATCCGACAGGAACTCTTCGGCCGTGGCAAAGCACCCGACCTTGAGGCCCTTGCGGGTCAGGTAAAGCCGCAGCGAATCCAGGACCGCCTCGTCGTCGTCGATCAGTGCGAGCCGGATCTCAGGATCCACGCGGCACTCCCGCAACAGGAAGGGTGAAGCGCACCATGGCTCCATTGGCGCCGCCGCCGAAGAAAATCTGACCGCCATGCGCCTCGATGATCGATCGGCACAATGACAGGCCGACGCCCAGTCCCTCCGGCTTGGTCGACGACAGCGGCGGCAGATCGGCGTTCAGGAACTCCGGGGAGAATCCCGGCCCCGTATCCTGAAGTTCGATCTGGACTTCGCCTGGCGCAGCAGTGCGCGCGGACAGGTCGATCCGTCCGCTGCCGTGTCCGGCCTGCTCCATCGCCTCGACGGAGTTGCGGATCAGGTTGAGCATTACCTGCTCGATCTGCAGCAAGTCGGCCATCACAGAAGGAAGATCGGAGGGAATGCGGACCAGCACGCTGACATTGTGGCGTTCGAGCTGTGGCCGCATCAGGTCCAGCGTTTCCTCGACGATCCGTTCCACGCTGACCGGAGCGCGCCCCGTTTGATCGAGGCGGATCAGCGCGCGCAGGCGCCGGACCACGTCGGCGGCGCGCGCAACCTGGGTGGCTGCCTTGCTCGCCGTGTCGGCGAGTTCCGGGTCGTGCGCCGTCGAATGAAGCGTCTCCGAGACCATGCGCGCGTAGGTCCCGGCCGCGGTCAGGGGCTGGTTGATTTCATGAGCGACCGCGGCCGCGAGCTCGCCCATGCTGCCCAGGCGCGCCAGCCGGGCGAGCGAATCCTGGTGCAAGCGCAGCTTGATCTCCGTGCTGCGGTGCTCGTTGACCAGCGCGCCGGCAATCAGGCCGGTCATGGCCAGCACCAGCATCAATGCCTGAAAGCCGATGATACCGATCTCGCTGCTCGGTGTGTACTGAACGCCCACGATGAGCCCGAGCTGCGTGGCGACGATGCCGATCGCAACCGACTCTAGGCCGCCGCGCACGGCCATCCAGATGATCGGCAGGAAGAGCGCATAGAAGAGCTGGAAATGGTGCTTCTCGGCATAGAGGAAGACCATCGCCAGGGCGCCAGCAACGGCGACCAGCTGCGCCGCCATCTCGAGCCCGGACTGTCGTAACCGGCCCCGCGTGAGGAAGACCAGCGCCGCGGGCGCGATCGCCGCGATGCCGATCAGGTCGCCGACCCAGAATTGCAGCACGGCCTCGACATAGTCGCGCGTGGACAAGAGATCGAACGCGACCAGGATTCCGACATGGCCTGATCCCACGAGTCCCGAGGCGACCGCGGCCACGAACAGAAGATCGGTCAGATCGCGCATCGAGGTGAGGGCCGGGTTGAAGCGGCGGCTCGGCCGCAGCAGCGCGGCCAGGCCCGCACCATAGACGGCGCCATTGAGAGCGACGGTCAGGACTTCGGCAGGCCAAGGCAATGGCAGTTGCCGGACGACGAGATCCGCCAGCAGCGGCGCCGCAAAGAGCAGTGGGAGGAACCGCTGACCGAACAACAGCACGAGCACGAAGCTCAATCCCGGCGGCGGATTCCACGGCGTGATGCCGAAGGCGCCGAACGGATGAATGAAGCTGATCCAGTCGAGTGCCAGATAGCCGGCTAGGTACGCCAGCGCGACCAGGTAGGCGGGCTGGGAGAGCACCCCGGGGTGAGCCATGGCACATGTTCGAATGATGGCGCGCATCCAGTCTACCGGGCGAGCGAGGGAGACGCTGCTAAGGGCCGTCCCCTAGGGGTGAGCCCTTAGCGTAGCACCCCTAGGTGTCCAACCTGAATTGCCCGGAGCCGCCCCGTCATCCACAGATGCCTGCTGTGAATGGAGGCAGGTGGATGACGGACAGGGCAAGCGAGAAGGTTTCGGCCGATCGGCCAGTCGGCGGCCCGAGCGCGGGCGAGCGCGGCAACGCGAGCAGCATCGTCATTCTGTGCGCCGAGGAAACGGTTCGCGCGGCGATTGCCTATTGGGCGGTCCTGCTGCCGGTGCGGACCATGGTGGCCGACGATGGCTATCAAGCCAATCGCGAGCTGCGCAACGATGCCTGCCGGCTGCTGGTGACCGACCGGGTGCTGCCGCCATGGCCCGGCCTGGACACGTTTCGGCAGCTGCGGGATCGCAATCCCGATCTGCGCATCGCCTTCGTCGAGGGATCGAGCCGGGAAGACGCGGCCCTGGCGCGGGTGACCGGCGCCACCGCCGTGCTCGCGCGCCCGCTTCGCCGGCAGGCGGTCGCCGACACGATCAGTCAGGCGATCCGCACGCCATGAGTTGGGCGCCGACCGCGGCCCAGCTCGTCGCAACCGGACTGTTCGGGCTCGCCGTCCTCCACACCTTTGCGACCAAGGCGTTCGAGCGCATCGCGCATCTGCAGCCGCGCCATGCCGGTCTGTGGCATCTGCTGGGCGAGGTCGAGGCCGTCTTCGGCTTCTGGGCCGCGTTGCTGCTGCTCTTTCTCGCCCTTCAGTTCTCGACCGCCGAATCCGTCGCCTATCTCCAGACCAGGAATTTCACCGAGCCCGCTTTCATCTTCGTGATCATGGTGATCGCGGCCAGCCGGCCGGTGCTCGATCTCGCCGGCTCCTTGCTTCATTGGGCGTCGCGCCTGATCCCGCTGCCCTCGTCGGCCGCCTACTACGTTTCCTTGCTCTCGGTCGGTCCGCTGCTCGGGTCCTTCATCACCGAGCCGGCCGCGATGACCGTGACGGCGCTCCTGCTGCGCGAGCGCTACTTCAGCCGGCAGGCGCCGGACGGCTTCAAGTACGCGACGCTCGCCGTGCTGCTCGTCAACGTGTCGATCGGCGGCACGCTGACACCCTATGCCGCGCCGCCCGTCCTCATGGTCGCGGAGCGTTGGGGCTGGGACCTGGCCTTCATGCTCCAACATTTCGGCTGGCGATCCGCACTGGCGGTCGCCGTCAATGCCGTGGTCGTCAGCGTGCTCTACCGCCATCACCTCGCGCAGTTGCCGGCCGTGTCGGCGGCGGTGGGGCGCCTTGAGATTCCGTGGCCGGTGGTCGCGGTGCACGTCCTGTTCCTGGCGGCGGTGGTCGCAACCGGCCATCATCCCGTCGTGTTCATTGGATTGTTCCTGCTTTTTCTCGGCTTCACGGAGGCCTACAAGCGTCATCAGGGCCGCCTCATCCTGCGTGAAGGCCTGATGGTCGGCCTGTTCCTGGCCGGGCTGGTCGTGCTCGGCGGCATGCAGGAGTGGTGGCTGCGGCCGTTGCTGTCCGGCATGGACGAGGCGATGCTCTATTACGGCGCCACGGCGCTGACGGCGATCACCGACAATGCCGCGCTGACCTACCTCGGCTCGCTCGTCGACGGGCTGTCCGATGAAGCAAAATATGCGCTCGTCAGCGGCGCTGTCACCGGCGGCGGTCTGACCGTGATCGCCAATGCGCCCAATCCGGCGGGCTTCGCGATCCTCAAGGGCTCCTTCGACGACGGCGCCATCAGCCCGCTCTGGCTCGCGATCGCCGCGACCCCGCCCACCATCGTCGCCATCGCCGCGTTTCGCTTGCTCTAGCTCTCATCGGTGCGCCGTCCCGATGAGCGCAACCCAGGGGAACGGCGCCGGCCGGCCTGCGACCCGCGCTCACGCGGTCTTCCGCCGACCTTTGACCGGAGCCTGCGCCAGCGCCTTGCTGATGGCGAATGACAGGTCGCGGATGCCGAACGGCACCGGCACGACGTGCAGCGCGCCGCTGCGGACGGCATCCCAAACGCGGCTGCCGCTGTCGCCGCTCTCGTCGACGATCGCCACGACGCCGAGATCGGGGTGGACCGTCGACAGCGCCTTGATCATCTCCAACCCATCGACATTGTCTGTGGAGACATCGACGAAGGCGATATCCATGCCGATGCTGTCGATCAGGTCGAGCACTTGGGAGCCGCCGCCTTCGGCGTCGAACACGCTGTGTCCGAGCGTGCTGAGCAGAAGCCGCGCCGCGTCCAGCCTGACGCTGTTTTCGCCGACGAGAAGTGCGTTGGCCACCCCACCCTCCGCAATGATCGCTCCGGCTCGGCCGGGCGTGGATTGCATGACCGCGTCCGGGTCCCGAGTTTGCGCCGCGTTCCTTTGCGGCCAGCCTCGATCCTCGCCAAAGCCGTCCACAGTCGGCAATCCGGGGAACCACCCGGCACCCTCTGGAAAATCACCTAGGGAATGGATCGGAGTCCGATACCAATCATGCCGGTTCCGAATCCTTATGTCGGCTGGCCGACACGGCGCGTCCGGTTGCCCTCGACTCCGCGGTCACCAGCGCCTAGGGTTCGACAGGGCGCTTGCCCGCAACAGAAGGTCAGGCTGAATGACCCCGACCGGCGCGACGCACGTCAAGCAGCTCATCGAAGAGACCAATCAAGAGCGCCTGGCACTCGCCCAATCCTTCCGATCCTCGTCGGAGCGATCGTCACTCATGACCGTCCGCGACATGAAAATGGCGCGGATGGAGATCGTCCGTCTGCAGGAATACCACCGCTCCCTGGAGCTCACGCTGCAGAAACACCAGGCGTCAGGGCGGAAGATCTAGTCCCGCAGCCGAAGCGACACCGTCCCCTATTTCGGCAATTTGCAGAATATGGCTCCTCGACGTTTCAGATGGAATTGAAGAGATCGGGGAGCGGTGCGCCGAGCAGGTAGATGATGGTGACGTAGGTCGCGGTCTTTCTGTAGCCGCGCGCCCGCGCGCGGGCGGCCTGGAACAGTC
>VGDO01000287.1 GCA_016869645.1 Alphaproteobacteria bacterium | reverse complement strand
GGCGCATCCGGCACCCTGCCCTCCTGCACGCCATGGCAGGCGACGAGCGCGCCTTCGGGTGTCGGCAGCGGCTCGGGCCGCTCGGCCTTGCAGCGCTCGTTGGCGAACGGGCAGCGCGGATGGAAGGCGCATCCCGTGGGCGGATCGATCGGGCTCGGCACCTCGCCCGCCACCGGCATGCGCTGCCGGCCGGTCATGCCCAGGTCGGGGATCGTGTCGAGCAGCATGCGCGTATAGGGATGGCGCGGCCGGCGGAACAAGAGCCGCGTCGGCGCCACCTCGGCCAGGCGTCCCAGGTACATCACGGCCACCCGGTCGGAGATGTGGTAGACGACCGCCAGATTGTGGCTGATGAACAGGTAGGTGAGGCCGAGCTGGCGCTGCAGGTCTTTCATCAGGTTGAGGATCTGCGCCTGGACCGACACGTCGAGCGCGGAGGTCGGCTCGTCGCACACCAGGAACTCGGGCTGGGACGCCAGCGCGCGCGCAATCGATATGCGCTGGCGCTGGCCGCCGGAGAATTCGTGCGGGTATTTCTCGCCATCGGCCGGCGTCAGCTTGACCTGGCGCAACAGCTCGCCGACCCGGGCCGTGGTCGCCGGCCGGCCCTCGAGGAGGCCAAACGCCCGGATCGGCTCGGCGATGATGTCGGCGACCCGCCAGCGCGGGTTCAGGCTCGCATAGGGGTCCTGGAAGATCATCTGCAGCTTGCGCCGCAAGGGCGCCATCTGCGCCCGCGTCGTCATGGCGCCGAGGTCGTGGCCCGCGAAGTGGATGCGGCCACGGCTCGGCCGGTAGAGACCCACCACGAGCCGCGCCACCGTCGACTTGCCGCAGCCGCTCTCGCCCACGATCGCGAAGGTCTCGCCCTTCGGGATCGTGAAGCTGACCCCGTCGACCGCCTTGAGCACCAGCCGCCCCTGACCCTCCAGCACCCGGTTGAGCCAGGGCGGCGACACGTCGAAATAGCGCGCCAGCCCCTCGACCCTGAGCAGCGGCTCAGTCATGGCCGGCTTGCCCGTCATAGAGCCAGCAGGCGGTGCTGGCTGGCCCGACCCGGATCAGGTCGGGGCGGTCATGGCGGCAGCGCTCGAACACCTTGGGGCAGCGCGGGTTGAAGGCGCAGCCCGGCGGTATCTCGGTCAGCCTCGGCATCGCCCCTTCGATCTGCACCAGACGGTCGGCGTCCGTGCCGACCATCGGGATCGAGCCCATCAGGCCGACCGTATAGGGGTGCAAGGGCTGCTTGATCACCTGGCGCGCCGGGCCGATCTCGGCAATCCGCCCAGCATACATCACCGCCACCCGGTCGGCCGTCTCGGCGATCACACCCATGTCGTGGGTCACCAGCATGACCGCCGTGCCGTGCTCCCGGCACAGCTTCTTCAGCAACGCGATGATCTGCGCCTGGATCGACACGTCGAGCGCCGTGGTCGGCTCGTCGGCGATGATCAGCCTGGGATTGGCGCACAGCGCCAAGGCGATCACGACCCGCTGCCTCATGCCGCCCGAGAACTGGTGCGGATACTGGTCGATGCGCCGCTCCGGTGCAGGTATGCCGACCTCGGCGAGCAGCTCGATCGCACGTTTGCGCGCCTGGCCCTCCGACAGGTCGAGATGCGTGGTGATCGTCTCGATCAGCTGCCGGCCGACGCTGTAGAGCGGGTTGAGGCTGGTCAGCGGGTCCTGGAACACCGCGCCGATCTGCTTGCCACGGATGCGCCGCATCTGCTCATAGGGCAGGTCGTCGATGCGGCTCCCGTCGAACAGGATGCGGCCGCCGGCGATCCGGCCCGGCGGCTCGAGCAGCCCGATGATCGCCGAGCCGGTCAGCGACTTGCCCGCACCCGACTCCCCCACCACCCCCAGCACCTCGCCCGGGTCGATGTGAAACGAGATCTCGTCGACCGCCACCAGCGTGCCGCGCCGCGTCGGAAACTCGACCCGCAAACGGTCGACTTCCAGCAAAGGCCGATTGGCGCGCATGGCTGACAACAACTAGCGCAGCTTGGGATTGAGAGCGTCGCGCAGCCAATCGCCGAGCAGATTGACCGCGAGGACGAGCAGCACGAGTGCGGCGCCGGGGAAGATCGTCATCCACCATTCGCCGGAGAACAGGAAATTGTTGCCGACGCGGATCAGCGTGCCGAGCGACGGCCGCGTCGGCGGCACGCCGACGCCGAGGAAACTGAGGGTCGCTTCGGTCAGGATCGCGACCGCGAGCGCGAGCGTGGCGATGACCAGCACGGGTCCGATCACATTGGGCAGCACGTGACGCACCATGATCATCGCGGGATGTATGCCGATGACCCGCGCTGCCTGCACGTATTCGCGGCCCTTCTCGACCATGACCGAACCGCGCACGGTGCGCGCGAACTGCACCCAGTTCGACGCGCCGATGGCCAGAATCAGCACGTAGAGCGCCAGCTCCTCGTGCATGCTGCGCGGCAGGAAGGAGCGCGCGAAGCCGTCGATCAGCAGCGCGACCAGGATCGCCGGAAACGACAATTGCACGTCGGCGACCCGCATGATGAAGGAATCGATCGCCCCGCCGAGATAGCCCGAGATCAGGCCCAATGTGACGCCGATCGCGACCGCCAGCAGGACCGAGCAGAATCCGACGATCAGCGACACGCGCATGCCGAACATGATGGTGGAGAGCACGTCGCGCCCCTGGTCATCGGTGCCGAGCAGGTACTCCTTCATGCCCTCGGCCTTCCACGCGGGCGGACGGAAGGCATCCATCAGGTTGAGCGTCGACGCGTCGAAGGTGTTGTGCGGCGCAAGCCAGGGCGAGAAGAAGGCGCCGGCGAAGAAGATCATCGCTACGCAGAAGGCGACCATGACCACCGGCGACCGCTTGAAGCTGTGAAAGACGTCGCTGTCGAGGAAGCGCCGGATCAGGTCGACGGTACGACCGCCGACCGTCGCGGAGGCATGCATCTCCGTCATGCCCGCGAGCTCAATGGGCGCCGACGGCGGCGCGGTCGATGCGCAGCCGCGGGTCGACCGCGTAATAGAGCAGGTCGACGACTAGGTTGATGATGACGAAGAGAAATGCGACGAGCACCAGGTAGGACGACATCACGGGTATGTCGACGAACTGGATCGCCTGCAGGAACAGCAGGCCCATGCCGGGCCACTGGAACACCGTCTCGGTGATGATGGCGAAGGCGATCAGCGCGCCGATCTGGAGGCCGGTGATGGTGATGACCGGCACCAGCGTATTCTTCAGGGCATGTCCGAAATTGACCGCCCGGTTGGTCAGGCCGCGCGCGCGCGCGAACTTGATGTAGTCCGTGCGCAGCACTTCCAGCATCTCCGCGCGCACGAGGCGCATGATCAGCGTCATCTGGAACAGGCTCAGCGTGATTGCCGGCAGGATGATCGAGCGAAACCCGTCCCATGACGTGAAGTTCGTCGTCCACCAGCCGATCGACACGACCTTGCCGCGCCCGAAGGACGGCAGCCAGCCGAGCCACACGGCGAAGACGAGGATGAGCAGTATGCCGATCAGGAAGGTCGGCAGCGATATGCCGACCAGCGACAGGGTCAGCATCAGGCGGCTGACCGCGCCATAGCGGTGGAGCCCGGTATAAACGCCCAACGGCACGCCGACCGCGAGCGCCAGCAGGGCGGCGACCGCGACCAGTTCGAGGGTCGCCGGCAGGCGCTGGACCAGGATGTCCTCGACCTTCATGCCGAGCCGGTACGACACGCCGAACTCGCCCTGCACGACGTTGCCGACGAAATGCAGAAACTGGATGGGAAACGGCTTGTCGAGGCCGAGCCGCTCGCGCAAGAGCTGTCGCGTCTCGGCCGAGGCTTCCGGGCCGACCATGTTGTTGATCGGGTCGCCCGTGAACTGGAACAGCGAGAACGCGATGAACGCGACCGCCAGCATGACGATGATTGACTGGATTAGCCGCCGGACGATGAAGGCGAGCATCGGCCTAACTCAACGAGGAAACTCAACGAAACGGACGGCCGATCCGGTTCATCGGAATCGGCCGCCCGCAGAGTCAGGAACTCACTTCATCGTGATGAAGCGCAAGTCGACGTCGTCGAAGGGACGCTGCCACACCTTCTCGACGGAATCGCGCACACCCCAGGCCAGCGCCTGCTGATGGAGCGGGATGTGACCGACCTCGTCCTGGTGGATCTTGAAGACCTCGCGGATCATGGCGTTCCGCTTGAGCTGGTCCGTCTCGACCTTGATCTTGTCGCTCAGCTCGTTGACCTTCGCGTTGTTGTAGCGCCCGCTGTTCCACTCGGCGTGCCCGGTTCCCATGCTCTCCGGATTCATCAGGTTCATGATCGCGTTGAGCGAGTCGTAGCTGCCCGGCGTCCAGCCCAGCATGTAGAAGCTGGTCATGTTGTTCTCGGTGCGCCCGATCTTGTTGAAGTGCTTCGAGCGCGTCTGGGCGTTGAGCTTGATGTCGATGCCGATGCGCTTGATCATCGGCACGATGGCGAGGCAGATCGCCTCGTCATTGACGTAGCGGTCGTTCGGGCAGTCGAGCGTGACCGGGAAGCCGTTGGGATATCCCGCTTCGGCGAGCAGCTTCTTGGCGGCTTCCGGATCGTAGGGCAGGCGCTTGTTGAGCTCCTCGGGGAAGCCCTGAATGCCCGGCGCCACCATCAATGCCGTCGGCGCCGAGGCGCCGCGCATCACGACACGATGGATCGCGTTGATGTCGATCGCCTGGTAGAACGCCTTGCGCACCCGCACGTCCTTGAAAGGGTTCTTCTTGCTGCCCGGCATGTCCAGCGACTCGTCGCGCCACTGGTCGAAGCCGAGGAAGATGGTGCGCAACTCCGGTCCCTGCAGAACCTGGACGCCGCCCTGGGCCTTGATTCGATCGACGTCCTGCAGCGGCACGGGATAAACGAGGTCCATCTCGCCCGATAGCAGCGCCGCCACGCGGGTGGCGGGATTGCCGATCGGCTGGAAGACGGCGCGCGTAATGTTGGTCGTGCGCGTCGCATGACCCCACCACGCCGTATTCGGCTCGAGCACCGTGCGCGTATCGGGAATGCGCTCGACGACTCGGAACGGGCCGGTGCCGTTGGCATTGATGTTCGGAAAATTGGTCTTGCCGGCGCCGCGCTCGACGGTGACGGCGTTGTTCTGCTCGACCCAGCTCTTGCTCATGATGAAGAAGAGCGGGAGGTTCTGCAGCAGGACCGGGTCCGGCCCTTTGGTGACCAGGTCGATCGTGTGGTCGTCGACCTTCTTGATCTCCTTGATCGACGCGACCGCGTAGGCCATGTCCGACGTCGCCTGCGACTGGCGGGCGAGCGAGAACACCACGTCGTCCGCCGTGAACGCCTGTCCCTGATGGAACTTGACGCCCTGGCGTAGCTTGAAGCGCCAGACGTCGGGCACGGTCTGCGTCCACTCCGTCGCCAGCGAAGGCTGCAGGGACAGATCGGGCTTGCGATGCAGCAGACCTTCGTAAAGGTTGCCCTTCATCGCATTGGTCGGACCCTCGTTGTTGGAGTGCGGATCGA
>VGDO01000286.1 GCA_016869645.1 Alphaproteobacteria bacterium | reverse complement strand
AGCGACGGCAGTATGGACTGCGTCATGGTTCCCTCCTTCTGAGGGACGCTGCTGGCGGATCTGCCGCCAAAGGCACTCACCGCAGCCTTATTGCCACGGTTATGTGAAGTTTATGCCGCGTTTCCAGCAAATGCAAGGAAAATCCGCCGCGGCCGAGTTTTCCGCGCCGCGGTGGCGGAACTTGCGCATGGACGAGGTGTCGCGCGGTGCCGCGCCGGGCCGCCCAGCGTTGACACGTCTGCCCTATCCCCCTATCTCTCTGGAGGCCATGGCGGGGTCTGAGCCGGCCTGCGCGCCCCGGCCCGCCCCTGTGTCCGCGCCCCCCGCCTAAGCCGTTGAGGTTCTTGAATGTTCGGCACTCTTGTCCGGCGGTTGTTTGGAACTGCCAACGACCGCGTCGTCCGCGGCTTTCAGAAGCGCGTCCCCGAGATCAACGCCCTCGAGCCGGAGCTGGAAAAGCTCAGCGATGAAGCGCTGCGCGCGCGCACCGGCGAATTCCGCGCCAAGGTTGCCGACGGCTTGCCGCTCGACGAACTGCTGCCGCACGCCTTCGCCACGGTGCGCGAGGCGGCAAAGCGCACGCTGGGCCAACGGCACTTCGACGTGCAGCTCGTCGGCGGCATGGTGCTGCACAAGGGCATGATCTCGGAGATGAAGACCGGCGAAGGCAAAACGCTGGTCGCAACGCTGCCCGTCTATCTCAACGCGCTGTCGGGCAAGGGTGTCCACGTCGTCACCGTCAACGACTACCTGGCGCGGCGCGACTCCGAGTGGATGGGGCGCATCTACCGCTTCCTCGGCTTGAGCGTCGGCTGCATCGTGCACGGTCTCGATGATGAGCAGCGCCGTCAGGCCTACGCGTGCGACGTCACCTACGGCACGAACAACGAGTTCGGCTTCGACTACCTGCGCGACAACATGAAGTTCCGCCTGGAGGACATGGTCCAGCGCGAATTCCACTACGCCATCGTCGACGAGGTCGACTCAATCCTGGTCGACGAAGCGCGCACGCCGCTGATCATTTCCGGCGCCGCCGAGGACTCCTCCGATCTCTACCGGCGGGTCAACACGATCATTCCGCAGCTCGAGGCCGCGCATTTCGAGAAGGACGAGAAGGTCCGCGCAGTCTCGCTCACCGAAGCGGGCGTGGAACGGGTCGAGGTGCTTCTGCGTGAGGCTGGCCTGCTCAAGGAAGGCCATCTCTACGACATCCACAACATCAACCTGGTCCACCATTCCAATCAGGCGTTGCGCGCGCACAAGCTGTTCCAGCGCGACACGGACTACATCGTGAAAGGCGGCAAGGTCGTCATCATCGACGAGTTCACAGGCCGCATGATGGAAGGACGGCGCTACTCCGAGGGTCTGCACCAGGCGCTCGAGGCGAAGGAAGCCGTCGAGATCCAGATGGAGAACCAGACGCTCGCCTCCATCACCTTCCAGAACTATTTCAGGCTCTACCCGAAGCTCGCCGGCATGACCGGCACGGCCATGACCGAGGCGGGCGAGTTCGCCGAGATCTACAAGCTGGAGGTCGTCGAGATCCCGACAAACGTGCCGTGCGTCCGCAAGGACCACGACGACGAGGTCTATCGCACGGCGCGCGAGAAGAACGATGCGATCATCGGCCTGATCGAGGAGTGCCGGCAGCGTCAGCAGCCGATTCTGGTCGGCACCGTCAGCATCGAGAAATCCGAGACGCTGTCAGAGCTGCTCAAGAAGAAGAAGATCCCCCACCAGGTCCTGAATGCGCGCTACCACGAGCAGGAGGCCTACATCATCGCGCAGGCAGGCAGGCCGGGCGCGGTGACGATCGCCACCAACATGGCCGGCCGCGGCACGGACATCCAGCTCGGCGGCCATTTCGACATGCGGCTCGCCCAGGAAAGCCAGGGCATCGCCGACGATGCCGAGAGGTTGAGGCTGGCCGAGCGCATCCGCACCGAGATCGCCGCCGCGAAGGAGGTCGTCGTCAAGGGCGGCGGGCTCTACGTCATCGGCACCGAACGCCATGAGAGCCGGCGCATCGACAACCAGCTACGCGGCCGCTCCGGGCGCCAGGGCGATCCAGGCGCCTCGAAGTTCTTCCTCTCGCTCGAAGACGATCTGATGCGCATCTTCGGTTCCGAGCGCATGGACGGCATGCTCCAGAAGCTCGGTCTCAAGGAAGGCGAGGCGATCGTCCACCCCTGGATCAACAAAGCGCTCGAGAAGGCGCAGCAGAAAGTCGAGGCGCGCAACTTCGAGATCCGTAAGCAACTCCTCAAATTCGACGACGTAATGAACGACCAGCGCAAGGTCGTCTACGAGCAGCGCAAGGAGATCATGCGCATGCCCGATGTGTCGGAGACCGTGACGAGCATGCGTTACGAAGTCGTCGAGGCCATGGTGACGCGCTGCATTCCCGAGAACGAATACGCCGAGAAGTGGGACACTCACGCGCTCCACGAGGAGGTCCTGCGCATCTTCGGCCTCGACCTGCCGGTCGCCGACTGGGCCAAGGAGGAGGGCATCGCCGACGCCGAGATCCGCGAGCGCATCCTCGCGGCCGCCGGACGCAAGGCTGCGGAGAAGGCCGCCAACTACGGGCCCGAGATCATGCGCATGGCTGAAAAGAGCCTGCTGCTGCAGATCCTCGACCAAATGTGGAAGGACCATCTGCTGACGCTCGATCACCTGCGTCAGGGCATCAATCTGCGCGCCTACGGCCAGCGCGACCCGCTCAACGAGTACAAGCGCGAGGCTTTCGAGCTGTTCGAGACCATGCTGACCCGTCTGCGCGAGCAGGTCACGGGCGTGCTTGCTCATATCGAGCTGCGCGTGCAGCAGCCTGAAGACCTCGAGATGCGCATGGCGATGCGCCAACGCGAGCTGACCGAGGGACGCGAGGATCCGGCGGCGGCCGACGGCGGCCAGACGGCGGCGGTTTCCGACCAGCGGGCGGCGCCGCGAACGGTCGCAGCCGGCGCCGCGGTCGATCCGCGCGATCCCGCGAGTTGGGGCAAGGTGCCGCGCAATGCGGCATGTCCGTGCGGCTCGGGCAAGAAGTACAAGCACTGCCACGGGCGCGTCTGACGGGGAACGACCACGCCCCTCGTCATCGACCCCGGGCAACGGCAGCCGCACACCCGCTCAAGCCTGGGTGGTGATCTCGCGCGGCTGGGCGTAACGGCTGGCAGCGTGCTGCTTGTCCACGCGTCGCTGCGTTCGATCGGTTGGGTGGCGGGCGGCGCCGTCGCCGTGCTGCAAGCAATTCGCGACGTACTCGGACCGGACGGGACGCTGGTCGCGCCGGCCTTCACTGGCGACTATACCGATCCGCAGGACTGGCATCGGCCGCCGGTGCCGGAGCACTGGTGGCCGGTCATTCGTCAAGACATGCCGGCCTTCGATCCCGAGCGCACGCCAAGCGCAGGCATGGGCGCCATCGCCGAGTGCCTGCGGGCATGGCCCGGTTCCCGGCGCAGCGCCCATCCCAACATGTCGTTCACCGCCTTGGGCCCGCACGCCGCGCGGCTCGTGTCCGAGCATCCGCTCGATTTCGGCTTCGGTCCGCGTTCGCCGCTCGGTCGGCTCTACGAGATTGATGCCAAAGTGCTGCTGCTCGGCGTCGGCTATGACCGCTGCACCTGCTTCCATCTGGCGGAGGCGCGCTGGCCCGGCACGCGGGAAACGACCGCACGCGCGCCGGTGCTGCGCGGCGGCCGCCGAGTCTGGGCGACCTTCCTCGATCATCTGTACAACGATCGCGACTTCGGCGACATCGGCGCGGCTTTCGAGGCCGGCAACCGGGTCGCGCATGGACGAGTTGGCGGCGCCGATTGCCGCCTGCTGCCGCTGCGGCCGGCGGTCGATTTTGCCCTCGCCTGGCTTGCGCGCAACCGCAAGCCTGCGATCCCGCCGGGCACTGACAAGGGGTCGAGCTAAGGCGCGGCAATCGGGCAGACCGACCGAAAAGCCGCTCCGGTCGCCCCATCCAGCTTCCTAATGCGTCAGGACCCAGCCGTCGATTGGGGCTGGCCCTGCCAGCGTCCGAAAACCGGTTCCGCCGGTCTCACCACCGCCACCGCCGCCGGCATTGTCGGTGAACGTCGTCGTGGCCGGCGGCGTGCTCGGCGTTGTCGATGACGCATTGACATACCTGACAGTCGCCGTGCCGTCGGTGATCGACGCGCTGAAGGTGCCGGAGAACTGTCCCGTCAACGAGATCGTGCCGTCGGCGCTGCCGTCGCCATCGGCATCGACCGAGAGGATCGTTGCATCCAACGTCGTGCTGATCGAAATCCGACCAGCAGCGCCCAAACCCGTGACGACGACCCGGTCGCTTGACGTCCAGTCCGCAATCGTCGCGCTCTGTCCGGCAGCAAGCCGGAATTCGTCGGCGCCCAGGCCGCCGACCATCACATCGGCATTGCCGTCACTGCCGAAGAGCGTGTCATCGCCGCCGCCGCCATAGAGCGTATCTGCACCCCCGTTGCCGGCCAGCGCATCGCCACCGAGATTGCCATACACCACGTCGCTGCCAAGGCCGGCGCTGATCGTGTCGTTGTCTTGGCCGCCATAGAGCGTGTCCGCATCCTGGCCGCCGAACATCCGGTCGTTGCCCTGATTGCCGTAGACCACATCGTTGTTCTGATTGCCGTAAACGATGTCGTCGCCCACCCCGCCCTGCACCGTATCGTTGCCTGAATTGCCGAACAGCGAGTCGTTTCCCGTCGTGCTGCCGACGAAGTCATTTCCACCGCCGCCCAGAAGCGTATCGTCACCCGAGCCGAGCAGAAGCACCTGATTGCTCGAATCTGCGATGACGTGTTGAGCGCCGTCGCCGCCATTGATCGTGGCATTGCCCACGATCGCGGCAAAGTCGACATCCTGAAGCTGCACCGTCGAGCCCAAGGGCAGGCTTCGACCGTCGACCACCAGCGCTTCGGATACGCCGGAGATCGCCGCGGCTTCGCTTCTGCCGCGAATGACGATAAGACCCGCGGTGTTCACGTCGGATGTCGTCGGAACGACCGTGCGCACGAAGATCGCCGTACTGCTCGGCAGCGTGTTGAGAAAGCTTTGACCGTCCGCGCTGAGTGTCGACTGATCCGTTGCGGCGAGACCGCTCCGCCCCTGGATCGCAGAGACCAGGTCGGTTCCGGCGCTCGCAATGCTGCGACTGTAGGCCGGGCCGTCGACAATGGCGCCGGTGCCCGAGCCCAGTCCGATCTCGATGACAGTGCCGCCCGAATAGGTCGCGACCGCAACGTCCGCCGTAGACGTGGACGTCGTTCCCGTCTGGTCGACGCGACCGGATGTCGGCGCCGGAATGGAGAATGTCATGGTCGGCACGCCGGTCGAACTGCTCGTCACCGCGCTGGTCACCGAAATTCCGTCGGTAACCGTCGTTGCGCTGCCGGAGTCGGCCGGCGGCGGCGGCGGCGGCGCAGGCGACAGGGTCAGCGTCGTGTTGCCGCCGGAGAAAGTAGCCGAATAGACGTAATACCAACCAGCAATGATCGCGACTCGCTGAGCGTCACGCGGGGG
>VGDO01000285.1 GCA_016869645.1 Alphaproteobacteria bacterium | reverse complement strand
TCAAAGTCTCCGACGCCGAATTGGCGGCAATCAACCTCGCTCGCCACGAATTCCATGGCGACTGGAACTACACCATAACGCCAAAGTCATCGTAAGACAGAGCGATTGTTCTCTAACGAGCCCTAAGATCATTCAAGGTCATTTTGCCCGGCGTGCGGAGCGCAAGCAGGGCTGAACGCGAATCATTGAAGCAACTTTCGAACTGTCGATCCCATGGTGAATCCGGCTGCCCCCCGCGTTGGAGCGCCGCCGACTTCCGGTCGGGCGTCTGGGGCCAAGCGCGACCCCGCTTACTGCAACGTCTTGGCCGATCTCTACGGTTCCGCCGCGTTGGGGGCGATCGGCCGCATTGCTGCGCCCTATCTCGACCAGGCGCAGGTGACGCAGACCGAGCTGCTGCACGACTACGGCCATGCGGTGAAGCTGGCCAATGCGGGCACCACGCTGACCGGCTTCGTTCAGCAGGCGGCTATCGAGCAGGTCAAGGTGACCGGCGGGCCGGTGGCTGAGCGCGTGCGCGAGCTGTTCGGCTTCACCGATGCCGCGCTGTCCCAGGCCAAGGCCCTGACCGACGAGCTGGCCGGCGCGCCACCCTTGACGACCGAGCGTCTCAACCAGCTGGCGCCGATGGGCGCCGCGCGCGCCAACGCCGCATTGACCCGGCATTTGGCCGATGCGCCGGGCTGGCGCGACAAGATCGAACGGATCCTGGCGCTGTTCGGACCGGCGCTGGCGCCGCCCGCGGAGAAGTTGCTCGACGATCTGTTGGCTGAGATCTTGAGCCGTCCCGCCGCGCTGACAGCGGTGCTCGATCCCGCGCCGACGGCCGAAACGCGGATCACGTTGCTGATCATGATGGTGCGGCGCGAGCCGCTGCCGCCGCCGCTGCCCGCCGAGGCGGCCCCCCTGCGCGATCGTTTCGCGGGCCTGATGGCCCAGCGCGAGCTGCCGGCCTGCCGCGCCGTCATGACCACGCAGGCGGTGCGGCAATTGATCCAGGCGCAGACGGTCGCGGCACGCCAGCCGCTCGCCGAGTTCCAGGCGCTGCGCCGACTGCTGGCGCTCTTCGAGCGCGGCGGGCTCGACCTGCATGGCGAGGACATCGGCGCCTTGTTCGCCAAGCGGATGGGCAACGTGGTCACCCTCGAGTCGCTCGACGAGCTGATCGGGCCGACCAAGGGACTGGTTGAGAAGCTCGCGCGGGTCGTCCAGCTCATCGACCAGGTGGTCGGGCCGCTGCCGCGCGAGGTGCTGATCAACTATCTCAAGTATCTTTTCGACCACCGCGACGTGGCGCGCGACATCACGACTCACATCGAGGATCATGTGGCGCAGGCAGCGCGTGTCGAGCTGCTCATGCGTCTGCTCGCCGCCTCGAGCGTGCCCGACGTGCGCAAGCATCGCTATCTGGAGATCCTCAAGCCGGCGCTCGAACGGCTACGCGGCGCCGACCGGCGCACCGGGCTGCGCGCGGCCGCGGTGGCGTCCGACTATGTCATCATCGAGGCGGTCAAGGTGCCGCTGCGCAACTGGAGCGCGATCGGATTGCTGTTCGGCCCGATCCAGGGCACGGTCAATCCCGGGCAGCATTTCCGCATCGGCGTCCGCGTCAGGACCCATCGCGGCAACGTCCTGTTCGACGCCGAGGCGAACATCGTGCGCTGCGAGAACGGTATGGTCGCGGCCAAGTACCGCTGCCTCGGCCATGCCGAGGAACAGATCATCCAGGCCCATTTCGCGCACTTGGCGCGCAAGTCGAAGACCTGACCCATCCCGAGTCGGTTCGGAGCGCGGCAATGCCCTTGGCAGGCCGGGTCGCCGCGTGTATGTTGCCGCGCCTACACCTGCTTTCGGACATCGGTGATCGACTCCGGCCCGACGCCCTTCCCAACGGGAAGGCGGAGAGGGCGCATAACCAATTCAACCCCTTCAGTCCGCGGGGACCGAGGGGCAGGGGCGACACAGGCGATCCGGACGGGGGACACTGCGTCCGAGGCGCCGATGAACATCCGCGATGCGCTCACTTTCGACGATGTGCTACTGGAGCCGGCGAAATCCGCAATCTTGCCCGGCCAGGCCGACACCAGAACCAAGCTGACACGCTCGATCGAACTCGGCATTCCGCTCATGTCGGCCGCGATGGACACGGTGACCGAGAGCGCGCTCGCCATTGCCATGGCCCAGGCCGGCGGCATCGGCGTCATCCACAAGAATCTCGATATCGCGCGCCACGCCGACGTGGTGCGCAAGGTCAAAAAGTTCGAGTCGGGCATGGTGGTCAATCCGGTAACCATCAATCCCGATCAGACGCTGGCCGACGCGCTCAAGCTGATGGCCGATCACCGCATCTCCGGCATCCCCGTGGTCGAGCCGGGCACACGCAAGCTGGTCGGCATCCTGACCAACCGCGACGTGCGCTTTGCCAAGGACGCCAGGCAGAAGGTCAGCGAGCTGATGACGCGCGAGCGGCTGATCACCGTACGCGAGGGCGTCGGCCTCGACGAGGCCAAGCGGCTGCTGCATCAGCACCGCATCGAGAAGCTGCTGGTCGTCGACGGCGACTATCGCTGCATCGGCCTGATCACCGTCAAGGACATGGAGAAGGCGCAGCGCTTCCCCAATGCCTGCAAGGACGAACAGGGCCGGTTGCGCGTCGCTGCCGCGGTCGGCGTCGGCACCGACGGTTTGGCGCGCGCCGAGGCGCTGCTCGACGCCGGCTGCGACGTCATCGTCGTCGACACCGCGCACGGCCACTCCAAGGGCGTGGTCGACGGCGTGGCGCGCATCCGCCGTTTGGCCAACTCCGCCCAGATCGTCGCGGGCAATGTCGCGACCGGCGATGGCGCGCGCGCGCTGATCGATGCGGGCGCCGATGCGGTCAAGGTCGGCATCGGGCCGGGCTCGATCTGCACGACGCGGGTCGTCGCCGGCGTCGGCGTGCCACAGCTCACTGCCCTGATCGACACGGTCGAGGTGTGCCGCATGCAGAACGTTCCGGTCATTTCGGACGGCGGCATCAAGTATTCGGGCGATCTGGCCAAGGCGATCGCGACCGGTGCGGACTGCGCCATGCTCGGCACGCTGTTCGCCGGAACCGACGAGAGCCCCGGTGAGGTGTTCCTCTATCAGGGCCGATCCTACAAATCCTATCGCGGCATGGGCTCGGTCGGCGCCATGGCGCGCGGCTCGGCCGACCGCTACTTCCAGCAGGAAGTTGCCGACAGCCTCAAGCTCGTGCCCGAAGGCGTGGAAGGCCAGGTGCCGTACAAGGGCCCGGTCGCCAATGTCATCCACCAGCTGGTCGGCGGGCTCAAGGCCGCGATGGGCTACACCGGGAACGGCACGATCGCGGAGATGCAGCGCAACTGCCGCTTCCTCCGCATCACGGCCGCGGGCCTGCGCGAGAGCCATGTCCACGACGTGGTCGTGACGCGCGAGGCGCCCAACTACAGGCGCGACCTGTAGGGCATTTTGAATACTCATGTGCGGACCCCTCACCCTGTCCTTCTCCCTCAAGGGGAGAGGGAACGACTGCATTCCCCTCGCCCCTTGAGGGAGAGGGAGGGGCCCAGCACGAAGTGCTGGGAGGGAGAGGGGTGACGCCTGGCGCGAGACTTGCCGCGGCCATCGAGCTGATCGACGACATCGCGGGCGGTGACGCGCCGGCCGACCGGCGCATCGACGCCTATATGCGCAAGCGCCGGTTCATCGGCTCCAAGGACCGTGCAGCGGTGACCGAGCGCGTCTATGGCCTGCTCAGGCGCCGCGCGCGGCTCGACTGGTGGATCGAGCGCAGCGGCCTCGATGCCAAGACGCGCACGAGGCTGATCGCCGATCTGGTCGCGACCGACAAGTTGGGCCGGACGGAGATCGGCCAGATGATGACCGGGCAGCGCTACGACCCGCCGCCGCCGAGCCCGGCGGAGCTGCGCCTGATCGCGCGCCTCGGCGCCGCGCGCGCCCAGATCGACCACGCCGACATGCCCCCCTCCGTGCAGGGCGATTGCCCGGACTGGCTGTGGCCGCGGCTCGAAGCGCTCTATGGCGCGGCGGCCGTGACCGAGCTCAAGGCGCTCAACGAGCCCGCGTCCTTCGATCTCCGCGTCAACACGCTGAAGGCGACGCGCGACGAGGTGCTCGCCGATCTCAAGCCGCTCGGGCTCGGCGCCCGGCCGACCGCGCTGTCGCCCCACGGTGTCCGCCTGGCGCAGCGCTGGCCGGTCGACCGCATTCCCGCCTTCAAGGAGGGCAAGGTCGAGGTCCAGGACGAGGGCTCGCAGCTCGTGGCGATGCTCGCCGATGTCGAGCCGGGCATGCGCGTCGTCGACTTCTGCGCCGGCGCCGGCGGAAAGACGCTGGCGATGGCGGCGCGCATGCAGAACCGTGGCCACATCGTGGCCTGCGACATCAATGCCAAGCGTATCGAGCGCGCCGTCCTGCGCCTGCGCCGCGCCGGCGTGCAGAACGTCGAGCGGCGTACGCTGTCGACCGAGCGCGACCCGTGGATCAAGCGCCACGCCCGGAAGTTCGACCGTGTCTTTGTCGACGCGCCGTGTACCGGCACGGGTACCTGGCGACGCAACCCCGATGCCAAATGGTGGCTCAAGCCCGGCCATATCGACGAGTTGGTCACGCTGCAATCGCGCATTCTGGAGAGTGCCGCAAGGCTCGCGCGGCCGGACGGCCGCGTCATCTACGTCACCTGCTCGCTGCTGCCCGAGGAGAACGAGAACCAGGTCGCGGCCTTTCTCGCCGCGCACGACGATTTCATCCTGGTTCCCGTTCCGAGCCTGTGGGGTAAGGCCGTGGGCGGCGCTTGTCCGGTGGCGACGGACATGCTGCGGCTCACGCCGGCCCGGCACGGGACGGACGGGTTTTTCGCGGCGATCCTCCAGCGCAAGCCGTCATGAACGACGCGATCATCCGCACCGCCGAGCTCGACGACGCGGTCGACGTGGCGCGCATCAAGATCGCGGGCTGGCGCAGCGCTTATGTCGGCATCGTGCCGGACGACATCCTCGAGGGCATGGATGACATCCGTACCGCCGCCATGTGGTCGAACGCGATCGAGCGTCCGCGGCAGGGCAGCGGCCTGCTGGTCGCCGAGATGCCTGTTCTCAAGCAGGCGCGGCCGCAGATCCTCGGCTTCGTCCATTTCGCGCCGCTGCGCCTCGATGACGCGCAGCGTGAGCTTCGGCCGGGTTGGGGCGAGATCACCGCGCTCTACGTCGATCCCGGCGTGCAGCGCATCGGCATCGGCCGCCGCCTGCTCGGCGGCGCCTTCGCACGGCTGGGCATGCTCGGCATGAGTGCGGTTCGCCTGTGGAGCCTGGAACACAATCGCATCGGCAACGCGTTCTATGTCCGCTGCGGCGGACAGCTCGCGGGCCGCAGCGAGACGCGCATGGGCAACCAAATGTTGACGCTGCTGGCCTATGACTGGCCGGCGCCGGCGACGGTCGCCGACGTGAGATCGAGCTAAACTGAACTTTGCCCGAATTTTGACCAAGCCACTGATGTGACTCGCGTTTGTCTGCGGGTCCTGACTACAGGCTGGGCTTGACGGCGAGCAGATCGAGTGC
>VGDO01000284.1 GCA_016869645.1 Alphaproteobacteria bacterium | reverse complement strand
CGACCACGAGGACCGTGACGGCTGGCGGCCCGGCGGTTGCCCAGCGTCGACGATGCGCCTCGCCCGGCGCCGGCAGGCACGCCGCGCGCGTCACCTAGAAGCGGAGCTGGACCAGATCGGCTGTCGCCATGCCGGTGTCGGCGAGCAGGGCCTCGACGTCGTCCATCGCGAGTTCGAGCTGGTCGGCGAAATGGGGCGGCGTCGATCCCATCCGATCGGTCAGGCGAGAGCGGCGGCTGCCCGCACGCGACAGGCGGATGCTGCGGCGGACGTGACGTTGCCGGTCAAGCCATCGAGCGCGCCCGGCGTGAGCTCGAGTCCGAGAAAGCGGCGATCCTCAAACGGGCCCGGAAGCGTCAGGCCGCGCGTCAGGTTTCGCGTGAAGCCGAAGCGGCCGTAGTAGTCGGGATCGCCGACCAGCAGCACGAACCGATGATCGCCACGTTCGGCAAGCGCCAGGCCGTGGCGAATCAGCGCGACGCCGAACCCGCGGCCGCGATGCTCTGGCGCCACCGCCAGCGGCCCCAGCAGCAATGCCGCCTGGCCGGCGGCAATGACCGGCCAGAAACGTAGGCTGCCGCGCAGTTCGCCTTCTTCGAGCGCGACATGGCACAACGCCGCGCAGGGCGGGACGCCGCGGCGCAGGCGATACGATGTCCGCGCGTGCCGTTCGGCACCGAATGACAGGTCGAGGAGAGTTTCGATGGCGGCCGCGTGTTCCGGCCGTTCGGCGACGATTTCCATGACAAGATCCTTGGCGACGGTTCGAGCGAAGATGAGCCGTCATTGCATGCCTGGCGGGTCGGCTGACCAGCCGGCCGCTGCGCGCGGGATCCCTTGTCGAAGTGTATCGGAGAAAGGAGGCGGTCAGTCCCGGACGCAGCCATGCGACGGCGCCACTCCTGCGAGTGGAGCGCTGCTACGTCGTCGTCGCGCGATGCGGAAGCGGAACATCGGGAACTCGCCTGAATCGAACGGGCGGTCTCATAACATGATCGCTGGGGCGTGCCAAGAGAGTTGGCGCGCGGCTGGCGAGCCGGGCGTCGGCTTTGATCGGCTGCCCCTTTCGTGTACGATGCTCGCGCCTCCCGGCAATGCCGCACATTCCCTGCGAAACGCTGACTCGAAACGAGGGCAATCATGACGCAACCGACACCGCTGATGGCCGGCAAGAGGGGGCTGGTCATGGGGGTCGCGAATGACCGCTCGATCGCCTGGGCGATCGCGCAAGCGGCGGCGAAGCACGGCGCGGAGCTGGCATTCACCTATCAGGGCGAGGCGCTGGAAAAGCGCGTGCGCCCGCTGGCGGCCACGGTCGGTTCGACCATCGTCGAGCCGTGCGACGTCGCCGACGACGCCACCATCGATCGCGTCTTCGCCGTCGTGAAGGAGCGTTGGCAGCGGCTCGATTTCGTCGTGCACGCCATCGCCTATGCCGACAAGGAGGAGCTCAAGGGCAAGTACCTCAACACCTCGCGCGGCAATTTCCAGCGCAGCCTCGACGTCTCCTGCTATTCCTTCACCGCGGTCAGCCAGCGCGCCGTGCCGCTCATGACGGCCGGCGGCAGCCTGCTCACCCTGACTTACATCGGCGCCGAACAGGTCATGCCCCACTACAATGTGATGGGTGTCGCCAAGGCGGCGCTCGAGGCGAGCGTGCGCTATCTGGCGGTCGATCTCGGCCGGCAGAACATCCGGGTGAACGGCCTCTCGGCCGGACCGGTCAAGACGCTGGCCGCATCCGGCATCGGCGACTTCCGCTACATTCTCAAATGGAACCAGCTCAACGCGCCGCTCAAGCGCAACGTTTCGCTGGAGGAGGTCGGCGGCGCCGGCCTTTATCTGCTGAGCGACCTGTCCGGAGGCGTGACCGGCGAGATCCATCACGTCGACTGCGGCTATCATGTCGTCGGCATGGTTGCGACCGATGCGGCCAAGGAAGTCTCCGAGCTGCTCGCAGGCTTCGAAGCCAAGGCCTAGGTCTTCCCCATGGCCGGCAACAGCTTCGGCACGGCGTTCCGATTCACGACCTGGGGCGAAAGCCACGGGCCGGCGATCGGCTGCGTCGTCGACGGCGCGCCGCCGCGGCTGCCGCTCGCCGAGGCCGATCTCCAGGTCTGGCTCGATCGGCGCCGGCCCGGCCAGTCGCGCTTCACGACTCAGCGCCAGGAGCCGGACCAGGTCCGCATCCTGTCGGGCGTGTTCGAAGGCAAGACCACCGGTGCGCCCATCCACATGATGATCGACAACGTCGACCAGCGCTCCAAGGACTACAGCGACACCAAGGACAAGTTCCGTCCGGGTCACGCGGACTATACCTACTGGAAGAAGTACGGCATTCGCGACTACCGCGGCGGCGGCCGCGCCTCGGCGCGCGAAACGACCATGCGGGTCGCGGCCGGCGGCGTCGCGCGCGTCGTGCTCAGTCATACGTTGGGCGTGGCGTTCTCCGTCCGCGGTGCGCTCGTCCAGGTCGGGCCGCACGCGATCGATCGATCGCGCTGGGACTGGAGCGCCGTCGACGACAACCCGTTCTGGTGTCCCGATCGGCAGGCCGCGCAGATGTGGGAAGGCTATCTCGACGGCGTGCGCAAGGCCGGCTCCTCGGCCGGTGCCGTCATCGAGGTGGTCGCGTCGGGCGTGCCGGCCGGGCTGGGCGAGCCGATCTACGACAAGCTCGATGCCGATCTGGCACGCGCCATGATGAGCATCAACGCTGTCAAGGCGGTCGAGATCGGCGCCGGCCTCGCTGCCGCGGCGCTGTCCGGCGAGGACAACGCCGACGAGATGCGCATGGCGGACGGACAGGTCAAATTCCTGTCCAACAACGCGGGCGGCATTCTCGGCGGCATATCGACCGGCCAGGACATCGTCTGCCGCTTCGCGGTCAAGCCGACGAGTTCGATCCTGTCGCCGCGCCGCACGGTCGACCTGCAGGGCCACGACACGGAGATCTCGACCAAGGGCAGGCACGATCCCTGCGTCGGCATCCGTGCCGTTCCGGTCGGCGAGGCGATGATGGCCTGCGTGCTTGCCGACCATTTGCTGCGCCATCGCGCGCAATGCGTCGTGACCGGCGCCTGAGAGCAGCGGATCGGAAATCATGTCCCAGCCGGATCACATCAGCGCGCTACCTCATCTCGACGAGGCGGCGCTCGACGACGAGCTCAAGGCCTACTACCAGAAGTGCCGCGACAAGCTCGGCCTCGTCCCTCAAGTCATCCAGGCGCTCAGCCTCCGGCCGCAGAAGCTCAAGAACTTCATCCAGACCTACAACGAGCTGATGCTCGGCAAGTCGGGCCTGTCGAAGCTCGAGCGCGAGCTGATCGCGGTCGTCGTCTCGGCGTGCAACCGGTGCTACTACTGCCTGGTCGCTCACGGGCAGGCGGTGCGCCAGCTGTCGGGCGATCCTCAGCTCGGCGAGATGATGGGGATGAACTACCGCGTCGCCAAGCTGGAGCCGCGCCAGCGCGCCATGCTCGACTTCTCCTGGAAACTGACCGAGACGCCCGAACTGGTCGGCGAGGCCGATCGCGCGGCGCTGCGCCAGGCGGGATTCTCGCCGGAGGACATTTTCGACATCTGCGACGTCGTCGCCTTCTTCAATGCCAGCAACCGGCTCGCCCACGGCCTGGATATGATGCCGAACGCCGACTATCACGCGATGAATCGGTGACGGCGAGCACCGGCGGCCGCTGTGGCAACTGCCGCAGCTCGCCTTGAAAGTCCCTGGAGACAACGTACCTGTGTAATATCAGCGGCTTGACGCCGGATCGAGCCGCCAGATCTGACTGCCGGCGCCGCCAATCCCCCGCAGACCTTCCTGATCGGTACGTCCCATGAAGCGCTTCATCGTCGGTCTCTTTGCCTGGTTCGGCTTCGTGGTGGTGCTTGTGATCGGTGCCGGCGTCGGCCTGTGGTGGTGGTGGGCCGGCATGCGCGATGACGAGGCGCGCATCCCGGATCCAGCGGTCCTGTCGCTGCGTCTCAAGCATCGTCCGGCCGAGGATAGCCTGGAGGATCCGTGGCTGCGTTTCGCGTTGCGCGATCGGCCGTCGATGCGCGATCTGGTCGACGCGCTCGACCGCGCCGCCGCCGATCCGCGCGTCAAAGTGCTGGTTGCCGATCTCGGCGAAACCGATCTCGGCCTCGCCCAGGCGCAGGAGCTGCGCCAGGCGGTCGCGCGCTTCCGCCGCGCCGGCAAGCCGACGGTCGCCTTCGCCGACAGCTTCGGCGAGGTCGGCACGAGCAATGCCGGCTATTACCTGGCGACCGCCTTCGACCAGATCTGGCTGCAGGCCTCGGGCGACGTCAGCATGGTGGGCCTGTCGATCGAGGGCGTCTTCGTGCGCGGCCTGCTCGATCGGTTGGGCATCGAGCCCCAGATCGGCCAGCGCAAGGAATTCAAGAACGCCATGAGTCCGGCGACCGATACGGCGTTCACGCCGCCGGTGCGCGAGATGCTCGAGGCGCTGGCGCGCTCGCTATTCGATCAGGTGACGGCCGACATCGCGAGCGACCGCCGCATCGACGCCGCGATCTTGCGCCGCGCCGTCAACAACGCGCCGCATGACTCGGCGGCGGCCCGCCAGATCGGACTGGTTGACCGCATCGGCTATTGGGATGAAGCGCGCGCCGAAGCGCGCCGGCTGGCCGGCGCTGACGCCGAGACCGTCACGGTCGCGCGCTACCTGAATCGCGCCGGCCGTCCCAATCGCCACGGCACGACCGTCGCGCTGATTCACGGCTCCGGACCGATCGTGCGCGGCGGCGGCGATCGCGATCCGTTGTTCGGACACGGCACGCTCGGCGCCGATCCGCTCGTCCGTGCCTTCGACGATGCATCGGGCGATCGCAATGTCGCGGCGATTCTGTTCCGCATCGACAGCCCCGGCGGGTCCTATGTCGCTTCCGACACGATCTGGCGCGCCGTCATGCGCGCGCGCGAACGCGGCAAGCCGGTCGTCGTCTCCATGGGCAACGTCGCCGCGTCCGGCGGCTACTTCGTCGCTGCGCCGGCCGATCGCATCGTCGCCCAGCCCGGCACGCTGACCGGATCGATCGGCGTGGTGTTCGGCAAGCTGGTCGCCAAGGACCTGGCGGAAAGCATCGGCATCACCTTCGATCGTGTGCGCATCGGCGAGCATGCCGGCATGTGGAGTGCCAGTCGACCTTTCACGCCGGCGGAGCGCGCCAAGGTTGAGCAGAGTCTCGATCGCGTCTACGACGATTTCACGGCCAAGGTGGCGCAGGGCCGGCAGCGCTCGCGCGAGCAGATCGAAGCCGCTGCCAAGGGACGCGTGTGGACAGGCGCCCAGGCGCACGAATTCGGGCTGGTCGACGCGCTGGGCGGCTACCAGACCGCGCTCGACGAGGTGCGCAAGCTGTTGAAGCTGCCGGCCGAGGCGCCGCTCGCCATCAGGGTCTATCCGAAGGAGAAGGATTCCTTCGGATTGCTGTACGACCTGCTGCTCGATGGCGAGGAGACCTGGTGGGGCGGCGCGATCGCGCGCCTCGGACTCCTCGTGCGATTGGCGCAACGCGCCCAGCCCTGGGCCGAGCGGCTCGACGAACTGCAGGCGACCCTGGCGACGGAAAGTCTGCAGCTCCCGCGACTCGAAACGCGCTATTAGACTGAACTTTGCCCCATTTTCGAGCTAAGCAATTGAAAGTGCGGGGATTTTG
>VGDO01000283.1 GCA_016869645.1 Alphaproteobacteria bacterium | reverse complement strand
TGGCGCTCGGCGACGATCCCTATGGCGATGCCATGGTCGCTTCCTGGCAGGCGGAAGGCGTCGGCGTCGGGCGCGTGACGCGCATGACCGGGCGCGTGACCGGCCTTTACATCATCGAGACTGACGATAAGGGCGAACGGCGCTTCTATTACTGGCGCGACCGCTCGCCGGCGCGCGAGATCTTTGCGATGCCCGACACACCCGCGCTGGTCGAGGCGTTGGAAGACTATGACCTTGTCTATCTTTCGGGTATCAGCCTGTCGCTCTACGGCGACGATGGGCGTGGACTGCTGTTCGACACGCTCTCCCGCGTGCGCCAGCGCGGCGGGCGCGTCGTGTTCGACAGCAACTACCGTCCGCGCAATTGGCCGAGCGCCGGACGGGCGCGCGCCGTGTTCATCCAGGCTCTGGGACTGGCCGACATCGCCTTGTGCAGCGCCGACGATTTCCGCGGGCTGTTCGGCGGCGGCAGCGACGGCGACCCCGTCTACCTCTGCCGCGCGCAGGGCGTCGGCGAGATCGTCGTCAAGGACGAGACCGAGCCGGCGCGCGTTGTGGCCGACGGCAAGGAAGCGCGCGTGCCCATCGGTACGCGGCAGAAGCCGGTCGACACCACTGCGGCCGGGGACTCCTTCAACGCCGCCTATCTCGCCGCACGGCTGGCGGGCTCGTCGCCCGACGAATCGGCTCGCAACGGCCATCGTCTCGCAGCCGCAGTCATCATGCATCCCGGCGCGATCATCCCGCAGGACGCCATGCCCGCAGGATTGATCCGCGCCGATATGGACAAGGAAAGGACCAGCCCATGAGCGTCGTCCAGCGCGATCGTCCCGCCGCCCTCGACATGCGCCAGCTGCTGAGGGAGGTGCGCCTCGTGCCGGTGCTGACCATCGAGCGCCTGGCCGATGCCGTGCCGCTGGCGCGCGCGCTGATCGCCGCCGGACTGCGCGCGCTCGAGATCACCTTGCGCACGCCCGTGGCGCTCGATGCCGTGCGCGCCATCGCGCGCGAGGTGCCCGATGCCGCGGTCGGCGTCGGCACGGTGCTCGAGCCGGCCGATCTCCTGCGCGCCCAGGGCGCCGGCGCGCGCTTCGCGTTCAGCCCGGGCTTTACATCGGAACTGCTGATCGCCGCGGAGGGGGGCGGCATTCCCTTCATTCCCGGCGTCGCGACAGCCGCCGAGATCATGCAGGCGCGCGCCCGCGGCTACCGACTGCTCAAGTTCTTTCCCGCCGAGCAGTCGGGCGGCATCGCTGCGCTGAAGGCCCACTATGGTCCGATCCCCGACGTGTCCTTCTGCCCGACCGGCGGGGTCGGCGCGCACAACATGAAGGAATACCTGGCGCAGCCCAACGTGGTCGCCGTCGGCGGCAGCTTCCCGGCTCCCGCCGCCGATCTCGCCGCCCAGCGCTGGGACGCGATCCGCGATCATGCGAAGGAGTTGAGGGCGCAACTCAATCCCTCGTCCTGAGTCTGTCGACGGACGAGGGCGATTGCGGCCGATTAAGGTGCGAGTTGTCTTGCAACCGTTCTCGCGGCAGCGGCCTCATGCATGGACCTTCCCTCGGCATCAAGCACAGAGATTTTTGCGGTGTGGCATTCATGTATTCGGTCAGGTGAGAGCGGTTTGAAGCGCCGTCACGCCAAGATGGAAGCACGCGTAGCCGCGCCGGCCCCCGATCATGCTTGCGGCCATGGTGGCCGATGAGGCAGTCGGGCAAAGGCGGCGTAGCGAGGAAGCACCGTGATCCATTATGCTTCGACCGGCTCATGCTTCGACAGGCTCATGCTTCGACAGGTTCAGGATGAGGCACTTGCGTGCAGCAACTACTTCCTTCCCCGCATTGCCTTGATGCGCTGGATTAGCGCGGCGGTCGATGAATCATGCACGTGGCTCGCCTTGCCCTCGAGCTCGGGCAGGATGCGCCGGGCCAGCGCCTTGCCGAGCTCGACGCCCCACTGATCGAAGGAGTTGATGCTCCAGATCGCGCCCTGCACGAACACCTTGTGCTCGTAGAGCGCGATCAGCATGCCTAATGTGTGCGGGTCGATGCGGCGCACGAGGATGGTGTTGGTCGGCCGGTTGCCGGGGAACACCTTGTGCGGCAGCAGAGCGTCGAGCGCCGCGCCGGACAAGCCGGCGGCCGACAGCTCGGCGCGCGCCTCGGCCTCGGTCTTGCCGGCCATCAGCGCCTCGGATTGTGCCAGGCAGTTGGCGAGCAGCATGGCGTGGTGGCGGCCGAGCTCGTGGGGGCTGTCGGCCGCGACGATGAAGTCGACGGGTATCAGCCGCGGCCCCTGGTGCAGGAGCTGGAAGAAGGCGTGCTGACCGTTAGTGCCCGGCTCGCCCCAGATGATCGGCGCCGTCCTGCACGGCACCGGCCGCCCGTCGCGCGTCACATGCTTGCCGTTGCTCTCCATGTCGAGCTGCTGGAGATAGGCGGCGAGACGGTGAAGCTGTTGGTCGTAGGGAATGACGGCATGGGTCTCGGCGCCGAAGAAATTGGCGTACCAGATGCCGAGCAGGGCCAGCGTAACAGGCAGATTGCGCTCGACCGGCGCGTCGCGGAAATGGCAATCCATGGCATGGGCGCCATCGAGCAACTCGTCGAAGGCTTGGGGACCGATCGCGAGCATGATGGACAGTCCGATCGCCGACCACATCGAGTAGCGTCCGCCGACCCAGTCCCAGAACTCGAACATGTTGGTGGTGTCGATGCCGAATTTCGTCACCGCCTCGGCATTGGTCGACGCGGCGACGAAGTGGCGTGCCACCGCCTTCTTGTCCTTGAGCGCATCGAGCAGCCAGGCGCGCGCCGTCTCGGCGTTGAGCATCGTCTCCTCGGTCGTAAAGGTCTTGGAGGCTACGATGAAGAGGGTGCGCGCCGGGTCGAGGCCGTCGAGCGTGTTCGCCATATGGCTGCCGTCGACATTGGAGACGAAATGCGGCGTGAGCGCCGCATGGCGCAAATGGCGCAGCGCCTCGACCGCCATGACGGGCCCGAGATCGCTGCCGCCGATGCCGATATTGACCACGTCGGAGATCGGCAACCCGGTGTGGCCGCGCCACGAGCCGTCGCGCACGGCGCGGGCGAACTGCGCCGTGCGCGCGAGCACGGCCCTGACCTCGGGCATGACGTCCCTGCCGTCGACCCTGACCGGTTCGCCGCTGCGGTTGCGCAACGCGGTGTGCAGGGCGGCGCGACCTTCCGTGGTGTTGATCTTCTCGCCCGCGAACATGCGCTGCGCGGCGGCGCGTAGGTCCGCCTCGCGGGCGAGCCGGTGCAGCAGGGCCATGGTGTCCCGCGTCACCCGGTTCTTCGAATAGTCGAGCAGCACATCGCCGAGCGTCAGCGAGAAGGAAGCGTGCCGGTCCGGATCGGCCGCGAACAGGTCGCGCATATGCAGGCCGGCCACGGCCCGGTGGTGTTCGACCAAGGCCTGCCAGGCCGGGGTGTCGGTGATATCGGTCATGAGCGGCCCCAGAGTTGCGTGTGGAAGCTAGCGCGGCACGGCCCCCTCGGTCACGCTCGCCGAGTCGACTCCCGGGGATCGCCCCCTCCGCCTGCAAACGCGTGGATTTCCTGCGGTCTTTGCGGCAAGTCGGGGAAAGCCTTATCTTCAACGGGTTGCGGGGAAGCAGGGCCGGGGGCCGGGAATGGCGCTTAGCAGTAACAACATCAGACGCCAGGAGCAGGTTCGGACCGGTATTCAGGTGATCGATCCCCAGCTGACGCCCGAGGTGATGGAGCGTCATCCGCGCTACCCTAGGACGGAGACCCTGCTGTCGACCTATCTGGAGAATTGCGGCCTGGGATACTGGTCGAGCGGCGACCAGCCTGAACAAGCGCGGCGCAACCTGGCGCGCGCCGTCATCTTTCTCAAGCAGGTCATGGGCGGCTCCCAGGTCCAGACCCAGATTCCGACGATCAAGACCGAGGTTAAGGCAGCGGCAGCACAGCTGCTGACGACCCAGCTGACCCAGCTGATCCGGCAATACCGCAGCGAGATCCCATCGGCATCCGCGCCTTCGCCGCGCGTGGTGACGTCCAGCAGCACGCAGACGCAGCCGGACATCACACCCCAGCAATCGATCGTCGTCGAAAGCGCGCCGCTCGTGCCGCCGCCGCGTGACGAGGAGCCGCGCATCCCGGAAGCGCCGCCGGCGCCGACGATCGAGATCCAGGTATTTCGAACACCGGTGCGCCACCAGGTCATCACCGGCGCCGACCTCGAGGCGATCCGGAACCGCGCGCGCTGGATGACGCGGCAGTCCTATGCGACGCAGTGGACGGCTCTCGCGCAGCATCCCAGCGACTTTCCGTTCACGGCCGACAACGTCAACACACTGCTGGTCGCGATCGACACCGCCTTCACCGCGCTTAGGCTCGCCGAGCTCGTCAGCGACCTCGAGCGCGTTCGTTTCAACATCGATGAGTGCCTGGATGCTGCCGAGAAAGGGTTCACGGCGTTCAACAAGGTCGTCGCCGCCGCGAATGAGGAAAAGCAGAAGTGGATCGGGTTGGCGATGAAAGTCGTCGGCACCGGCCTCGCCGCGGTCGGCGGGCCGCTCGGCGGCCTGGTCGGCAAGCTGCTGGTCGACGGCGTTCAGCACCTGGTCAGCATCGCCGTCGACGCCGCCGCCATGTCGGCCAAAGCATCGGAACTCGGCAGCACCACGGCCGCAACCAAGGCGACCGAGTTCATCCAAGGCAAGATTCAGAACAAGCTTTTCCTCAAGCCCGAGTCCGATGCCTCGTTCTCCGCTCTCAAGACGAAAATCAGGCTGCAATTCACGCAGCTCGTCGTCGATGTGATGAAGGCGATCAAGCTAGGCATCAATGAGGTGACCGGCGTGATCGAGGTGCCCGGCGAATCGCCGCCGCCGACGCTCCAGCACCGCAATGCGGCGATGGCCCTGTTGTGGAAAGTGTTTGACAAGAAGCTGAAGCTGGTCACCGGAACCTATCTTCTCGCCGCGACCCAGGACCACGTCACGGACCTCACCAACGATGTGGTCGGCGCCGTGATGCGCAGCTTCAGCCTCAATAGTTTTCAGTTCGCCGACAAGGGCGACTTGGAGCGCTACTTCGAGCTGCGCTACCTGTCCCGCCTCGTGCTCGATCTCGCTGCCCAGCGCAAGGATGCCCCGGACGCCGTCGTCAATGAGTTCGTCCGGCTGAACATCGTGGGCAAGTGGACGCAACTCGTTCTGCGCGGACCGGGCGGCGATCAGCAACGCGCCGACATCCGGGCCGCCGGCAAGATCCGCTATGGCCTACGCCATGTTTCCGAACGCGAGAAGCTGATGCTGCGCTCCATGTGCAAGTACATCGACCAGCGTGTCCAGCCCATGGATGTCGCGCTCGGGCGCCGGCGCGCCAGCGAGGTCGACGACGCCATCAAGCAATACGCACGCGACGTCACCGACTACGTCGAGCAGATGAAGTCCCAGGGCCGCGAGAGCGAGGTCACGGCCGAGAGTCTTGAGGCACTGGCCGACTACTCCGGCACCTCGACACGGACGCGGCGAAGCTAACCGAGCGGCAGGGACAGCGGCGAGACTTGGTCGGCCGTGCGGCGGGCATAATCGACCGCAGGCACGGCGGCCATCACGGCATGCTGGGCGCGGGTCAGGCGTTCGGCGGCGGCGCGCCGGTCGATCGTCGTCACCTCGCCAGCGCTGACGACCTGCCGACCGTCGACGAATACGTCG
>VGDO01000282.1 GCA_016869645.1 Alphaproteobacteria bacterium | reverse complement strand
CTGGCTTTACGGGTCGGCAAGCATGGGTTAAAGCCGGCATGAGCCCGGCGAACGGGAGCGAACCTGTGGCCAAGGACCTGGTCGACATTCTGGCGGAGCGCGGCAAGCTCGACCCCGCGAATGTCGCGCGCGTCCAAGGCGTGGCGCGGCAGAGCGGCGAACGGGCAGCCGCGGTCGTCACGCGCCTGGGACTGGTCGGCGAGGCCGATGTGGCGGCGGCACTGGCAGCCGAGCTCGGCATTGATGTCGCGGGGCCCGCGGACTATCCGGCGGCTCCCGTCCTGGCCGACCGGATCACCGAATCCTTCCTGCGCACATCGCGCGTGCTGCCGCTGGCCGATACCAGGGCAGCGCTGGTCGTGGCCATGGCCGATCCCCATGACGGGGCGACGCTCGATGCGTTGCGCGCCCTGTCCGGCAAGCCGGTCAAGGTGCGCGTTGCGTTGCCGGCCGAGCTCGATGCCGCACTCGACCGTCTCTACGGCAGGCAGCGTGCCGCGACGGCTGCCGAAGCCCCGGCCGCCGGCGCGGGACGCATCGCCAGCGCGTTCGGCCGGCTGGAGCAGGCGCTCGGTCGCGATGACAGCGAGCGCCGGCGCGCCGACGTCGAGCGCGTCCGCGAAGCCGGCGCCGAGGCGCCGGCGATCCGTGCCGTGCAGGCGCTGGTGTCGGGCGCGCTCCGTGCGCGCGCGTCCGACATTCACATCGAGCCGCAGGTCGACCGGGTGACGGTTCGCCTGCGCGTCGACGGCGTGCTGCGCGAGATTGATCCCCTGCCTGCCGAGCTCCACGGGCCGCTCGCCGGGCGAATCAAGGTGCTGGCGCAGCTCGATGTCGCCGAACGCCGCCTGCCGCAGGACGGCCGCGCGCGCTTCGCCGTCGGCGGCCGCGAGATCGATGTGCGCGTTTCGATCATGCCGAGCACTCACGGCGAGAGTGTCGTGCTCCGCCTGCTCGACAAGGCGCAGGCGCCGCTGGCCCTCGACCGGTTGGGATTTTCCTCGGCCGTTCTCGATGCCTTTGCGCGCGCCTTGCTCAGACCGAACGGCATCGTGCTTGTCACCGGCCCGACGGGCAGCGGCAAGACGACGACGCTCTACGCCGCGCTTGGCCAGCTGGCCGCGCCGGAACGCAAGATCGTGTCGGTCGAGGACCCGGTCGAATACGAGCTCGCCGACATCACCCAGATCCAGGTCAAGCCCGACATCGGCCTGAGCTTCCCTTCTGTTCTGCGCGCCGTGCTGCGCCACGATCCCGACGTCATCATGATCGGCGAGATCCGCGATGCGGAGACCGCGCAGATTGCAATCCAGGCGGCGCTCACCGGCCATCTCGTGCTCGCCACCTTGCACACCAATTCGGCGGCGGCGAGCATCGCGCGCCTGCTCGACATGGGCGTGCCCAACTATCTGCTGACCGCGACTGTGGCGGCAGCACTCGGTCAGCGGCTGGTGCGCCAGCTTTGTGCGCGGTGCAGCACGCCCATCGAGCTGCCGCAGCAGCTCGTCCAGCGGTTGGGCATTCCCAACGGCGCTGTCCGCCGTGCGGTCGGCTGCGCCGCATGCGGCGGCTCGGGCTATGCCGGACGGACCGCCATCGGCGAGTTGCTGACGGTGACGCCCGCGATCCAGCGCCAGATCATGGAAGGAAGCGATGCGGCTGCTTTGCATGCCACGGCTGTGGGCGAGGGCATGCGCGATCTGCAGGCCGAGGGCCTGGCGCTGGCGCGCGCCGGCCAAACCTCGGTCGAGGAAGTGCTGCGCGTCGCCAGCGCAGCCTGACGGATGGCGCGCTTCCGCTATCGATCCGTGCCGCCGGCGGGTGCCGCCGCCACCGGCGAGATCGAGGCGCCGGATTCCGCGGCAGCCGTCGCCCAGTTGCAATCCGCCGGCCACTACCCGCTCGAGGTCGCCGCCGCGGTGCTTGCCTCCGGCAACGCCGTTTCGCCCGCTGCCGCCGCTCCGTCGCGCTCCGGCCGCGCGCTGCCGATTGCCGCGGCAGCTCTGGCCATGCGCCAGCTCGCGACTCTGATCGAGGCGGGCGTACCGCTCGACCGTGCGCTTTCTCTCGCCGCCGATCTGATGCAGGGATCGCCGGCGTCGGATTGCCTGCAGCGTGTGCGCGCGCGCGTCATGGCGGGCGAGGCGGTCTCGTCGGCGCTCGCCGCCGAGGCCGACGCCTTCGGCGCGCTGGCGACCGCCATGGCGCGCGCCGGTGAGGCCTCGGGACGTTTGGGCCAGGCGCTCGGCATCGCCGCGCTCTGGCTCGAGCGCAGCCGCGATCTTGGCCAATCGCTGCGTTCGGCGCTTGCCTACCCGCTCGTGCTGCTCGGCGTCTCGGCCTTCGCAATCGTCTTCCTCCTGGCGTTCGTCATGCCGCGTTTCGCGGCGATGTTCGGCGACATGGCCGATCGTTTGCCGTGGTCGACGCGCGTCGTCCTCGCCCTGACCGACGCTCTTGCCGACCATGGTCCGTTCGCGCTCGCCGCGTTGATCCTCGCGGCATTGGCCGTGCGTTGGCACATGTCATGGGCCGCCGGCGCGCTGTTCTGGCATGGCTTGCTGCTTCGCGTGCCGCTGGTCGGTGAACTGGTGCGCAAGCGCGAAGCGGAGCGCTTTGCCCGCGCGCTCAGCGGCCTCGTCGGCGCCGGCGTCGCGCTCTCCGAGGCTGCCGAGCTGGCGCGTGCCACGCTCGTCAATCAAGCGATCGCCGGCGCCACCGCAGGACTGTCCGGTCGCATCCGCGAGGGCATTGCGCCTGCGACGGCGCTGGCGGAGTGCCGCTGCTTTCCCGATGCCATGATCGGTCTGGCGACCGTCGGCGAGGAGACGGGGCGGCTTGCTGCCATGCTCGAGCAGGCCGCCGAGCTGCATCGCCGCGAGGTCGAGGTTCGCGCCAACCGCTTGCTGATCTTGCTGACGCCGGCGCTCACCATTGGCCTCGGCCTGCTCATCGCCGCTATAATCCTTTCCCTTCTGCTGCCCATGCTCGGACTGTATGAGACGATTCTCTAGCCGATGGCGCGCCATAAGCGATCAGCGCGGCCTGACGCTGGTCGAGATGCTGGTCGTTCTCGCCATCCTGGCGCTCGTCGTCGGGCTGGTTGGTCCGCGCGTGGTCGACTATCTCGGCCGCGCCAAGTCGACGACCGCCAGACTGCAGATCGAGAATCTGGCGGCTGGCCTCGACCTGTTCCGGCTCGACCTCGGCCGCTACCCGACTCAGCAGGAGGGGTTGGCGGCCCTCGTGCAGCGACCGGCGGGTGCGGCCGCCTGGAAGGGTCCCTATATCAAGGGCGACGGCTTGCCGAACGATCCCTGGGGTCGGCCCTATTCATATCGGCTGCCCGGCCGCGACGGCCGGCCCTTCGATCTGCTTTCGCTCGGTGCCGACGGCGCGCCCGGCGGCACGGGCGAGAACCAGGACATCACGAATTGATGATGCGCGGCCTGCGCAGCGTGCCGGGCAGGATCTTGGGCGGATCGGGCGTGGGTTGCGCCGGCTTCACCCTGGTCGAGCTGCTGGTGGCGCTCGCCGTGCTTGCCCTGGTCGTCTGGCTGGTGCTGCCCATTGCCGGCAGCGGCCGGCACGGCGGGGGGCATGCGCTCGGCGAAGCCGTGGCGCAGCTCCGCCAGGCACGCGCGACGGCGAAGCGCGAGGCGCGCGCCATCGAGGTGACGGGCTTGCCGGGCCGGGATTCGCCGCGCCAGGGCGCCATCGTCTTCTATGCCGACGGGTCGTCGAGCGGCGGCGAGGTGAGCATCGGTGCGGCCGTGCTGCGTGTCGACCGATTGAGCGGGCGGGTTTCGCGTGTCGAGTGAAGGCCGAGCTCTCGGTTTCACGCTCGTCGAAGTGCTGGTTGCCTTCGCCGCCGTGGCACTCGTACTGACAGTCGGATTCGAGCTCCTGGTCGGTGCGGCGCGCGGCACGGCGGCAGCCGAGCTGCGCCAGCGCGCGCACATGGTCGCCGAGGCGGTGCTGGCCGAGGCCGAGCTTGATCTGCGCAGCCACGCCGGCAGCTCGACCGGGCGCATCGATGACGTGACATGGCAGCGCGAGGTCGGCCCCTATCACGGGGTCAAGGCGAGTTCGCCTGGCGCGGCTTCGCTGCTGCACCCTTACGAAATTCGCGTCACCGCACGTTGGCCGGGTGGCTCGCTGACGCTGACGCGCCTCGCCCTGGCGAGCGCCGAATGATCCGATCGTCGCGTCAGGCCGGGTTCTCCCTGGTCGAGATTCTGGTCGGCCTCGTGTTGTTTGGCTTGCTGATGCTGGCGCTGACAGGCGCCCTGCGCGCGGGTCTGTTCGGCAGCGCCAGGGTCGAGGCGGCGACCGCAGCACTCGAGCAGCGCCAGACCGCGACGGATGTCTTGACCAGCCTGCTTCGCCGCGCCGACCCGGCGCCGGACTGGTCGGGGCGCGACGCCCGTGTCGCGTTCGACGGCGCCCGTGACGGGCTGTCATTCGTCGCCGTGTTGCCGGAAGGGCTGGGCGGCGCGCTTGGGCTGGTACGCCTCTCCGTTGCCGACGGCCGATTGATCGCCGATACCTGTGCCGCGTCTCGTGCCGCCGGCCAGCTCGCCTGCCGTGGCGCCGCGCAGCGCAGCGTTCTCGCCGCAGACCTCAGCCGCGTCACCTTCGCCTATTTCGGCCAACCCGGCTCGGGTGAAGGTCGGCGATGGCTGGACACGTGGCGCGATCAGCCCGACCTGCCGGACGCTGTTCGCATTGCCGTCGACAGCGTGCGCGGCCGCTGGCCCGACATGATCCTGCGCCCGGCCATCGAGGTTGCGCCGTGAGCGGCCGTCGGCATCGGCCTTCCGATCAGCGCGGCGGCGCGCTCATTGCCGTTGTCGCCGGCCTCGCGCTCTTTGCCGCGCTCGCGTTGGGCGCGACCGCGCTGATGCGTGGCGGCGCGGCAGCGGCGCGCGCCGATCTCGACGTGGCGGCGGCGCGTCACGCGGCAGATTCGGGCATTTCGCTCGCGATAGCCCTTCTGGTCGACGGCGACGCGCGTTCCCGGCCGCCGACCGATGGCAGCGAGATCCGGCTCGACGTCCATGGGGCCCGCTTGGCGATCTCGGTCAGCGACGAGGCCGGGCGCATCGATCTGAACACGGGCGCCGTCGATCTCATGGCGGGCGCGTTCGAGGCTGCCGGGTTGACGCAAGATGCGGCGCGGCGGCTGGCCCTCGCCGTCGGCAACCGGCGCCGCGCCGAGCGCTTCATTCATCCGGCCGAATTGCGCCTGCTCGCCGATCTGTCCGGTCCCGTCATGCGACAGGTCCTCGAAGCGGTCACTGTCCACGGCGCCGGCAGCGGCATCGACCCGCGCGTGGCGCCGCGCGCTGCTCTGCTTGGCGTGCCGGGTCTCGATGTGCAGACCGTCGATACCTATCTCGCGACGCGTCAGCGCGTCGGCGCATCGGCACCGCAGGTCGGCCGGGCGCACTTCACGGAATCGCCGGCCTCGGCCTTCCGCATCACCGTGACGGCCGAGCTGCCCGGCGGCGTGCGCCATCGCGTGACGGCGCTGGTCCGGCTGACCCAGGAGCTGAAGCGACCCTACGTCGTGGTCGATTGGCGCTAATACCAACTCGCGCTGATCAGAACCCATGAGCCCAATCGCGCATTCCGAGGGACATGATGCGCCAGGGCTGAGCGACGAGCTTATTCCAGGCGTCGCAGCAGTGATTGACGATGTCCTCTGCCGATG
>VGDO01000281.1 GCA_016869645.1 Alphaproteobacteria bacterium | reverse complement strand
TCGACGTCAATCATCCTCGCAAGATATGGTGTTCTCGTCGCTTTGAGAATCCCATATCTATCGATCGACCAATCCCGATTCGTTTATTGTCTTACGGGCCCTTAGGGCGAGAGCGCCGGGTTGACCAGCCCGGGTCCGGCTCACATCTGCGTGCGCGGTGAGCCCATGTCGCCTCGTCCAGACAGCATGACAAAAGGCCTCCCGGACTCCACCGCGGGATTGCTCCCCCTTGCAAAATGCCCAATTTGCTCTAAATCGGGGCGGCAAATCGGCGGCCACGTCCTCAGCGTAACGGCGGGCGCGCCAGGCGGAGGGGAGAGACAACAGATCATGGACGAGATGATCGTGGTCGACGGATTGACCAAGCGCTTCGGACCACGTGCTGCGGTCGATCACGTTTCGTTCAAGGTCAAACGCGGCGAAGTGCTGGGCTTCCTCGGCCCGAACGGCGCCGGCAAGTCGACGACCATGAAGATGATTACCGGCTTCCTCGCGCCGAGCAGCGGCCGCGTGGCCGTGTGCGGCTTCGATCTCGAGGACGCGCCGCTCGAGGCCAAGAAACGCATCGGCTACCTGCCGGAGGGCGCGCCCGCCTATCCCGACATGACGCCGGCCGGCTTCCTCGATTTCATCGCGCGCATCCGCGGCTTCGATGGCGCCGAGCGCCAGAAGCGCGTGATTGACGCGGCGGCCAAGACCCAGCTCGGTGACGTGTTTCATCAGCCGATCGAAACCTTGTCGAAGGGCTTCAAGCGCCGCGTCGGCCTGGCGCAGGCGCTGCTGCACGATCCGGATGTCCTGATCCTCGACGAGCCGACCGACGGTCTTGATCCGAACCAGAAGCACGAGGTGCGCGCCCTCATCCGCGGCATGGCGGCGAACAAGGCGATCGTCATCTCGACGCATATCCTCGAGGAGGTCGAGGCGGTTTGCACGCGCGCGATGATCATCGCGCAGGGACGCATTGTCGCCGATGGCACGCCGCTCGAGCTGGAGCAACGGTCGCGCCATCACAATGCCATTACCGTGGTGCTCGACAGCGACGGATTGACCGACGTCAAGCTGGCGGCCATCTGCGCGACGTTCGAGGGGCTCGATTTCGTGTCAGGCGTCGAAGTCGGCGCGCCGAACGAACTCGGCCGCCCGATCACCATTTTCTCGCGCGGCCGCCTGCCGATGGGTCCCGAGATCGGCCAGCGCGTCGATCAACTGGGCTGGCCGGTCGCCGAGTTGCGCGTCGAACGCGGCCGACTGGACGATGTCTTCCGTGACATCACGAAGCCTGCGAGCAAGCAAGCCGCCTAGGAGGACGCCATGCGTGCGACTTGGACCGTGTTTCGCCGCGAGCTTGCCGCCTATTTCGCGACGCCGCTCGCCTACATCTTCATCGTCATTTTCCTGGCGCTTGCCGGCGCACTCACCTTCTTCGTCGGCGGCTTCTTCGAGCGTGGACAGGCGGACCTGCAGCCGTTCTTCACTTTCCACCCCTGGCTCTATCTGTTCCTGATCCCGGCGATCTCGATGCGGCTCTGGGCGGAGGAGCGCAAGACGGGAACCATCGAGTTGTTTCTCACCTTGCCGATCTCGATGGCTTCGGCCGTGCTCGGCAAGTATCTCGCCGCGTGGATCTTCACCGGCATTGCGCTCGCGTTGACGTTTCCGCTCTGGATCACCGTCAGCCTGCTCGGCTCGCCCGACCACGGCATCATTCTGGCCGGCTACATCGGTAGCTGGCTGATGGCCGGCTCCTACCTGGCGATCGGCGCGGCGATCTCCGCGCTGACCAAGAACCAGGTCATTGCCTTCGTCGTAACCTGCGCCGTGTGCTTCCTCTTCACGGTCGCCGGCTCGCCCATCGTGCTCAACGTGCTGACCGGCTGGGCGCCGCAGCTGCTCCTCGAGACCATCGCGTCTTTCAGCTTCATCAGCCACTTCCAGGCGATCTCTCGGGGCGTGATCGATCTACGCGACATCATCTTCTTCGGTTCCCTCATCGCGTTCAGCCTGTTCGCCAATGCCGCGGCGGTCGAACTGAAGAAAGCCAATTGAAGGTCCTGCCGTCATGAACGACACGACTTCCGTGAAGAAGACCACGACGCCGGCGATCACCCCGGCCGGTACCGGCACCACCGCTGCCAGGCGCGGCGCCCTCCTGGGGCTCGCCGTGGCGCTCGCCGCCGTTCTCTTCGTCGCCGCCAACATCTGGTCCAATGTCGGGCTGCGCGGCGCCCGGCTCGACCTGACGGAGAACAAGCTCTACACGTTGTCAGCCGGCACGCTCTCCGTACTCAAGCGCATCGACGAGCCGATCACGTTGCGGTTCTACTTCTCGCAGCGCCTGGGTCGCGAGATCCCGGCCTACGGCAACTATGCCCAGCGCGTGCGCGACCTGCTCGAGGAATACGCCGGCGCCGCGGGCGGCAAGCTCAAGCTCGAGATCTTCGATCCCGTGCCGTTCTCCGACGTCGAGGATCGCGCGGTCGCCTACGGCCTTCAGGGCGTGCCGGTCTCGGCCCAGGGCGACCTGGTCTATTTCGGCCTGGTCGGCACCAACAAGGCCGATGACGAAGAGGTCGTCCCGTTCTTCCAGACCGAGCGCGAGCGCTTTCTCGAGCTCGACCTGACCAAGATCGTCGCCAACCTCGCCAAGCCCAAGAAGCGGGCCGTGGCGCTCATCTCCGACCTGCCGCTCGGCGGGGATCAAATGGCGATGATGATGGGGCAGATGCCCCAGCAATGGATGATCCTCGAGCAGATGCAGCAGGTCTTCGACATGCGCCAGCTCGGCGGTGAGATCGCCCAGATCGACAAGGATGTCGATGTGGTGATGGTCGTCCATCCGAAGAACCTGACCGAGAAGACGATCTACGCGATCGATCAGTTCGTGCTCGGCGGCGGCAAGGCGATCGTGTTCGTCGACCCGAACTCCGAGGCCGACCGGCCGCCGCCGCGCTCCATGCCGACGCCGCCCGTGTCGACGGCCACCTTGAAGAAGCTGTTCGACGCGTGGGGCGTGGAGGTCCAGGAGGGCAAAGTCGTCGGGGACCGGCTGGTTGCGCGCAAGGTCAACGCCGGCACGGCGACGCGCGTGCGCGCCGTCGATTACATCGCCTGGCTGATGCTCCGGCGCGGCAACCTCAATCCGAACGATCCGGTCACCGCACAGCTCGGCCAGATCAACATGGCTTCGGCCGGCATCATCAAGGCAAAGGAGGGTGCCACGATCGAGTTCACGCCGCTCGTCACCTCGAGCCCCGCGGCCTCGATGGCGATCGACGCCGAAAAGGTGCGCGGCCAGCCCGATCCGCTCGCGCTGCTGCGTGACTTCCGGCCGAGCAACGAAACCTTCGTGATGGCCGCGCGCGTCACCGGGAAGGTCAAGACCGCGTTCCCGGACGGGCCACCCAAGCCCGAGGCCAAGGCCGACCAAGGGGCCCAGCCGGCCCCGGCCGCCGAGCCGCAGGCACCGCAGCTCATGGAGGCCAAGGAGCCGCTCAACGCCATCATCGTCGCCGACACCGATGTGCTCGACGACCGCTTCTGGGTCCAGGTGCAGGAATTCTTCGGTCAGCGGGTCGCGGTGCCGAACGCCAACAACGCCGATTTCGTCGTCAATGCGGTCGAAAGCCTGATGGGCGCGCCGGAGCTCATTTCGCTGAGGAGCCGCGGCATCTCGGCCCGGCCGTTCGAGCTGGTGCAGTCGATCCAGCGTTCGGCCGAAGACGCGTTTCGCGCCAAGGAACGCGAGCTGCAGGACAAGCTCAAGGAAACCGAGACCAAGCTCAAGGACTTGCAGACCAAGGAGCAAGGCCAGGGGCAGGTGATCCTGACCCAGGAACAGCAATTGGCGATCGAGAATTTCCGCGCCGAAATGCTGGCGACACGTCGCGAGCTGCGCGACGTTCAGCACGCGCTGCGTGAAGACATCGAGAACCTGCAGGCATTGCTGCAGTTCGCCAATATCGGACTGATCCCCCTGCTGGTCGCGTTGGTGGCGCTGGCGCTCGGCCTGTGGCGCATACGCCGGCGCGCCCGGCCGGTCATGATCGGGTAATGGGAGCCACGACCATGAAGAAGTCCATCGTCATCGCGCTCGGTGCGGCTGCCGCGATCGCCGTCGTCGGCGCGGCCGTCACGGTCCATCAGCGTGCCCAACTCCTGGCCGGCAGCAGTCGCGTCGAGCCGGTGCTCCCGGGGCTCGGCGATCGGCTGAGCCAGGTCGAGCAGGTCGAGATCAACCAGGGCAAGACCACGATTCGGGTTGCGCGCATGGGTGACCACTGGGTGGCGCCGGACAAGGCCGGATACCCGGCCAAGTTCGAGACAATCCGCAAGAATCTCGTGGCGCTCGCCGATCTCAAGACGCTCGAGGCCAAGACGACGCGCGCCGAACTGTTCAGCCGGCTCCAGCTCGAGGATCCGGCGGGGGACGGCGCCAAGTCGGTCGGCGTCGCGCTCAAGCACGCGAAAGGCGCGGCGCTCGCCGAGCTGATCATCGGCAAACGCCGGCCCAATCTGAGCGGCGGTCCCGATCGCATCTACGTGCGCAGGGCCGGCCAAAATCAGGCTTGGCTTGCCGAAGGCAATCTCGATTTCCGGGTCGACGCGGCCGAATGGCTCGAGCGCGACATCATCAACATCGCAGGCCAGCGCGTGCGCGAAGCGGTCAACGTGCTGCCGGATGGCAAGCGGTTGACGGTGCGCCGCGACAAGCCGGAGGACAGCGATCTCAAGATCGTCGGCGTCGCGGCTGACGCGAAGATCAAGTCGCAATACTCGGTCAATGCCGTGGCCGGCGCCCTCGAAACGCTCACGCTCGATGATGTTCGACCGGCCAGCGAACTCGAGTTCATGCCAGCCGGCGGGTGGGCCGAACTCAAGACGGTCGACGGGCTGGTCGTCAAGGTCGAGATCGCCAACAAGGACGACAAGGGCTGGTTGCGTCTGACCGCGTCATATCAGGCGCCCGCGGCCGGCGCAGCGCCGGCCGATGGCAAGACGCCCGAGCAGGTGCAGGACGAAGTCAAGGCCATCAACGCGCGCGTCGGCGGCTGGGCCTATCACGTCAGCCAGTACAAGCTCGAGAAGTTCCAGACCAAGCTGAGCGAGCTGCTCGAGGAAGCCAAGTCGTCCTGACGGCCCGATCGTCCCGACCCGCGACGCGTCGCGCGCGCGGCATCAAGCCGGCGCTCCGGCGCCGCGCGGGGTACGCAGGGCCATACCGAGGGCGATGCCGCCGACGACGCCCAGGGCATTGATCACAGCGTCGCCGACCGAACCCTCCCGGCCAGGCACATAGGATTGCGCAATCTCGACGGCCACGCCGAACGCCGCCATCGACAGCGCGCCAAGCCGCGCCCAATCCGGCCGCAACAAGGTCGCTTGCGGCAGGAAAGCGAGGCCGGCATAGGCCGCAAAGTGGATGCACTTGTCGATCGGCAGGAAAAGGAACGATCCGCCGGATGGCGCGAGCTGCGGAACGAGCGAAGCTCCGGCAACCGCGACAACGGCTAACGGCCAGAGCACGAGGAGCGCGGTCCGGTGTCGCGCCACCACATCACGCGTCCAGATCAGGAGCCGGCGAGCGGCGCCCGTGGCGACACTCATTTCGACTGTCATGCCCTAACCTGAACTTTGCCCCATTTTCGAGCTAAGCAATTGAAAGTGCGGGGATTTTGGCTTTGACGGTAGTCATGTAATTTGTTTGAGGGGCTTGACAGGCTGGTTGTGCCGTGATTCAAGCTGCACATGTAC